>NZ_CP009788.1:2450000-2822500 GCF_000817955.1 Geobacter pickeringii
CGTATGCCCCAGATGCAGGTCCGGAGCAGTTGGATCAAAACCTGCTTTTATCTTGAGCGGCACTCCGGTCTTTTCGGATTTGGCGAGTTTTTCCTCCAATTCCTTTTCAATGAGTATTTCGACCGCCCCTCGCTTGATAACTGACATCTGCTCTGCAACAGACATGACCATTTCTCTCCTCAGGAGCACGATAGTGAGATACGCTCGATACCGAGCGACTTACCGCTTGCCTCATCGATTTCAATCACGACGCCGTTGAGTCGCAGGTCTTTCCTTGCCACTTCGAAGCGAGTCGGCATCAGGGTCACAAACTTTTCAATGGCAAGCTCTTTCTTTATTCCGATAACTGAATCGAAGCTTCCGGTCATCCCCGCGTCCGAGAGGTACGCGGTCCCGCCGGCAAGGATTCTCTCATCGGCAGTCTGAACATGGGTATGGGTTCCGACAACGGCACTCACGCGCCCGTCGAGGTACCAACCAAGCGCCACTTTCTCCGATGTCGCTTCAGCATGAAAATCAACAAAAATAACGTCGGTCTGCTCCTTGAGCAGCTCAATTTCTCGATCTGCAGTCCTGAAGGGACACTCGAGGTTGTTCATAAAGACACGTCCCTCGAGATTGAGAATGCCAACCTTGATGCCGCCTGCCGTCCGGGCCACGACACTCCCTTTTCCCGCAGTGCCCGACGGATAGTTGGCCGGACGGACGAGCCACTCTTCTCGCTTGATGTAGGGGAGCGCTTCCTTCTTGTCCCAGATGTGATTCCCACTGGTAAGCACGTCCACCCCAAGCGAATAAAGCTCGCGTGCGGTATCCTCCGTAAGACCAAAACCGCCGGCAGCGTTTTCGCCGTTCGCAATTACCAAGTCGACACAGTGACGGTCCACAAGACGATGAAGTTCGCGGGAAAGCGCCTCTCTGCCCGGCGCGCCCACGATGTCCCCGACGAAAAGAAGCTTAACGGGCATATTCGATTGCCCGGGTTTCCCGGATTACGTTGACCTTGATCTGCCCCGGGTATGTCATCTCTGCCTCGATCTTCTTGGCGATATCCTTGGCAAGGAGTACGGCCCGCTCATCATTGACTTCGTCACTCGAGACCATGACCCGTATCTCCCGGCCGGCTTGAATTGCAAACGAATTATTCACTCCCGTGAACGATCCGGCAATCCTCTCGAGATCATCAAGCCGCTTGACGTAAGTCTCCATCATTTCGCGCCGCGCGCCGGGGCGAGCACCGGAAAGCGCATCGGCAGCCTGCACCAACACGGCAAGCACTGACGACGGCTTCTCGTCCTCGTGGTGCGCCATGATGGCGTGGACAATCTTTGGGGATTCGCCGTATTTCCGCGCCAGCTCTGCACCGATTACGGCATGGGAACCCTCCACCTCGTGGTCAACCGCTTTCCCGAGGTCGTGAAGAAGACCGGCTCGCTTTGCCTGCTTGACGTTGATTCCAAGTTCCGACGCCATGATGCCGCAGAGGAAGGCCACTTCAAGCGAATGCTGGTATACGTTTTGGCTGTAGGATGTACGGTACCGGAGACGGCCGATCAGCTTGAGGATTTCAGGATGAATCCCGTGCACACCCAGATCGAATGCGGCCTGGTCACCCGCTTCCTTGATGGCGTGTTCGACCTCCTCTTCAGCCTTCGTCACAACCTCCTCGATGCGGCCAGGGTGGATCCGTCCATCGGCAATCAGTTTTTCAAGAGCGATCTTGGCCACCTCACGACGAATGGGGTTGAAACCGGACAGAATGACTGCCTCAGGAGTATCGTCAATAATGAGATCTATCCCTGTCGCTGCTTCCAGCGCTCTGATGTTGCGTCCCTCACGACCGATGATTCGCCCCTTCATCTCGTCAGAGGGAAGCGCCACAACCGAAACCGTTTTCTCGGCGACGTACTCACCGGCATACCGCTGAATGGCCAGAGAGATGATCTCCTTGGACTTCTTGTCGGCAGTCTCGCGGGCCTCCTCCTCGATGACCTTGATGCGCTTGGCGGCATCAAGTTTTGCCTCACTCTCCAGAGTGTCCATCAAAATCTTCTTGGCCTCAGCCGATGACATGCCCGAAATGCTTTCGAGTTTGTCCCGCTGCTCTGCAACAAGGGAGTCAAGTTTTTCCTCTTTTTGCCCCAGCGACTGCTCGCGATTCAAAAGCGACTGCTCCTTTTTGGTCAGATCTGCATCGCGTTGGTCGAAAAGGAGCATTTTCTTGTCGAGATTTTCTTCTTTTTGCTGAAGACGCTTTTCCAAGGCCTGAAGATCTTTGCGTTTCTCCTTGGACTCGCGCTCCGCTTCGGCCTTTGCCTGGTAAATCGCGTCCTTTGCCTGAAGCTCAGCTTCTTTCGTGGTGGTCTCAGCTTCACGCTTGGCGTCGTCGACGATCTTGGATGCGAGTTCCTCTGCCTTGCTGACAAGCGAATCGGAAAGTTTCCGCCGCAACAGATTGCCAACAAAAAAACCTGCCCCTCCGGCTACCAGAATAAGAATGATGGCGATTTCTATCTTCAATTTTCCCGTACCTCCTCTGATCTATTGCTAACCGATGGGCGGATCATGCGCCTCTCGGTGATAACCACGTCCACAGCGACATCGTGGGGTTCCCCGGCAATTTCATCCACTAGTTGAAAATCGTAGCAGAAGCCGAAAAGCCTCCCCGTTCCTTCAAGACAGTGCAGCGCCCGATCGTAATATCCCTTGCCATAGCCGATACGTCTGCCGAAGAGATCAAATGCTACGCCGGGAAGGACAATTATATCAGCCCGCCCCGGCGGCAATGCCTCGCCGGTCTGACACGGCTCGAGGATTCCAAACGCCCCTTTCTTGAAATCCCCTTCACTGGCAACTCTTATGAATCGAAGATCCTCGCCACAGACCGCGGGGAGAAACACGTCTTTGCCCGCAGACCAAGAAGCCTCCATTATCTCCCGTGTATCCACTTCACCATGGATTGGCGAATACAGGATAACCCTGCGGGCAAGAACAAACTCGGGGGTTGCGATGAGTGCCTGCTGGGCACGTCGCGCCGCGCATTGTGCCTCAATGACGGGTAACAACTTGCGCCTGGCAAGCAGCAATTGCCTGATGGCTCTTTTGGGCATAATGTGAAGACGGATGAGCGAGGCCGCAACGGGCCGCATAGAGCGGGTACTACCCGCGGGGGGGACTCCGGAGGATGGTGCGAGGAATGAGTGCGTGCTGCAGAAAAGGAACCGGCGAGGGTAACGTGTTATGAGGTGACGAGTTTTTCGTTACGGTGACAGGTATACCCTTTCCCTTGCGGATGAATTCTGCAGACACTTATCAGCAGACAGCCGAGTCTCATACAATCCTGATGCAGGAAACTCACCTGTAGACACTGATCAAACCTTCCAGACCATACCAGACCGCTCTATGGTTAAATCTCCCGAGGGAGATTGTAAAAACGAGGACCAACCATCAGCTTACACCTAACTATCACGACAAAACCCTATCAATTCGCCTGCTCAACCGGATTATCTCAGCCCGTTCAAGCTCCCTTTGCTCTTCAGCCGCCTGAGCAAGAGCGACATACCCTTCCGCCAGATTCATGAGGGCAAGTATGACCGGTATCTGAGGATCACCCACCGGCACCGAAGCCTGGGCTTCGGCCAGTTTCCGGTTTACGAGGGATTCTATTTTTTGTACCTGCTCGGGAGAAGCGGAACTCCTGACCGTTATTTCCTTGCCAAGCACTTTGATGCGGTGTGACGACTTCATGGTCGTCAGATTCCTTCAAGCTTCCTGAGAATGCCGTCTATCTTCCCCTTAATTCCGTCACGCTCTTTGAGAAGTCGGCTGTTTTCTTCCCGGAGAAGCTCATTTTCCCGCCGCAGAGAGGCATATTTTTCAATGAGCGCCTCGATCCGGCCCTCAAGCTCGGCAAACAATTCCTGGTCCATGGAATACCTTTTTTGGAATTCAATAATATTTCAGCCCCCCCCTTAAGTCAAGGCATTATTGGAAAAGTGCCTCCACGAACTGGGCGGGATCGAAGTCGCGAAGGTCCTCCACCCCCTCGCCCACCCCTATGTATCGGACGGGGATCCGGAATTCGTTGCAGATCGCCACGACGATCCCTCCCTTCGCGGTGCCGTCGAGCTTTGTCAGGGCGATTCCGCTGACTTCCGCCGCCTCCTTGAAAAGCCTGGCCTGGGAAATGGCATTCTGCCCCGTTGCCGCATCGAGAACAAGCAGCGTCTCATGGGGTGCGCCGGGGAGCTCGCGCCCCATGATGCGGCGAACCTTCTTCAGTTCCTCCATGAGATTCACCTTGGTATGGAGACGTCCCGCCGTGTCGACAATGAGGATGTCGGCCTTGCGCGCAACGGCAGCCTTGATGCCGTCGAAAACCACGGCGGAGGGATCGGCCCCCTCCTGATGGCGGACGACATCCACCCCCGCCCGCTCTCCCCACGCCTGCAACTGTTCGGCGGCGGCGGCGCGGAACGTATCTCCCGCCGCGAGAACGACCCGCTTCCCCTGCTGGCAGTAGCGAGCGGCGAGCTTGCCGATGGTGGTGGTCTTCCCGACGCCATTCACGCCGATCACCATTATGACGAAAGGCGATGCGGCGGTCGTGTCGAGGGGGGCCGCATCGCGGACGACACGCTTCAGAATCTCCTCCTTGAGCGCCTCCTTAAGGGCAGCACCATCCTTGAGCTCATTGCGGGAAAGACGCTGCTCGAGCGTCCGGATCAGTTCCACCGTGGTCTGGACGCCGATGTCCGCCGTGATCAGGATCTCTTCCAGTCCCTCCAGCGTGTCGGCATCAATCTCCTTTTTGCCGAGCACCAGACGATCAATCCGCCCCACAAGGCTGTCGCGCGTCTTGCTCAATCCCTGTTTGAGGCGCTCAAAGAAACCGGCCTTGCGGCTCTCGCCATCAGCAGCGGAGGGAGAAACCTCTGAAACCGGCCCAGCAGCCTGCTGCACCGGCTCGGTTGAGGTCCCCTCGCCACCGTCATCGCTCCCGGCGATCTTTCCCCAGAGCCCCTTGAAAAAACCCTTTTTCTCTTCGGACATCAGTATATCTCCTTCATCAAGAGCTCGATGGCCTTCCGGAACGGTGGAAGGGCGCGCGCGGAAATCGCCTCGCGGGCCAGCGTCATGACCAGGGAATAATCGTTGCCCACGGCACCGATGACCACGTGCTGGTGCGCCGTGGTGATCACGGCATCCCGCACCGGGTCGTCGAGCCTGCCTTGCAGCTCCTTCACCTGATTAAGGATGATCCCCTTGTGGGCGCCGACGATCTTGAGCTCAAAATCGTCATAGAGAGCGAATTGTTCCACCGCCTCTCCCTCCCAGTCGGCCAGTATCGCCCCGCTTGCGCCGGGTACGGATCGCACGAGATCGGTCAGAATCGCTTTGAACGGCACGGAGAACTCCCTCTCTAGTTAAGTTTCACGGAAACCAGCTTGGACACCCCGGGCTCCTCCATGGTGACCCCGTAGAGCGTGTCGGCAACCGCCATGGTTGCCTTGTTATGCGTAATGATGATGAACTGGGATATTTCACTCATCTCCCGGACCATATCGTTGAAACGCCCGATATTGGCATCATCAAGTGGCGCATCCACCTCGTCGAGAAGGCAAAAAGGTGACGGTTTGATCAGGAAGATGGAAAAAATGAGCGCCACCGCCGTCAGGGCCTTCTCCCCTCCCGAGAGGAGCGTGACGTTCTGGAGCTTTTTCCCGGGAGGCTGAACAATGATGTCGATCCCGGTCTCCAGGAGATCCTCCTCGTTGGTCAGCTTGAGCTCGGCCTTGCCGCCACAGAAAAGGCGCGGGAACACCTCCTGGAATTTCTCGTTCACCAGATGGAAGGTTTCGAGAAACCGCTTGCGGGTGGTGCGGTTGATCCGTTGGATTGCCTGCTGCAGGGCATGGAGCGACTCTTCCAGGTCATCTTTCTGCCCAGACAGGAACGTGAAACGCTCCTCGAGCTCCCGGTACTCTTCGATGGCGGTGAGATTCACTTCCCCCATCTCGTCGATGAGCCGGGAAAGCTCCGCCTGTCTCTGACCGGAAGCGTCCGTATCGACGGGATGGTCGGCATACCTGGCAAGGAGCGGCTGCAGTTCGAGGCGATACTTTTCCGCCAGAGAGGTAACGAGATGATTGAGTTCCAGGGTAAGCTCGGAGAGCTTCAACTTGTGGCCGGCGACGGCCCCCTTTGCTTCCTCGCAGAGAGAGCGAAGCTCCCGCAGCCGCCCTTCCTCTACGCGGAGCAGCTCTGCCAGCGCCTCGAATTCCCGCTTCACCGCAGTACAGGCAGCCTCGGCCTCGGCATGGCCGGCAAGAAGAGTCTTGAGTTCCTCTTCGCCGGCAGTGAGCGTCACGGCAAGGCGTTCACGCTCAGTGCTGCAGGCTTCGCGCTCGAGCCGATGGCGCTCGATGCGGGTCCGGAGGTCGCCGAGGAGCTCCTCGGTACGCTTCATGGCACGCCCCGCGGCCTCTTTTTTCTCGCGAAGCTGGGCACTCCTGACCTTCAGTGAGGTAACCGCCTCGCGGGCGGAATCGATCTGCCGCTTGCGAACCGCCAGACTCTCCTGGAGACGCTCGAGCTCCGCTTCGAGCCCCGCCTTGCGCTCCTCCCGAATGCTGCGGCGGCTGTCGGCCTCGGCCATCTCGCCTTCGAGGGTTTCCCGCTCCTCCCGGAGCTGGTCGTCCTCCATGCCGGTGACGGTAATCCGCTCCTCGATCCGTTGGCACTCCTCCCGGACACGTTGAAGATCATTCTCCGCATTCACCAGTTGCAGGTCGGTCTGGTGAAGCTCCTGACGCAGGTCGCGAAGCTCTTCCTCCACCCCTCCCCGCTCGGCCCGCAACCGGTCCCGCCCGGCCTCCAGTTCCCGGACCTGCTCGGTCAGCCGTTCGGTTGCGCCGGCGAGTTCTCGAATCTCCCGTTTCTTGTGGACGAGCCCCTGCCCCGCCCCATCGGCCGAGCCGCCGTGAACGATGCCTCCGCCAAAGGCCACATCCCCATGCAGGGTTACGAACGTGCAACGGGGGAAGCGGCGGGAGCGTGAAACGGCATCCGCCAGATCATCGGCCAGATAGACGTCGTGCAGAAGCGGTTCCACCGCCGCCCGCCGCCCTTCGCCGATGGTGACCCGCGACAGAAGCGGTACAGAGTCCGGCGGCGGGAGCGGGCGTTCCCCCGCCGCCAGAGGGCCGGCAACGAGGGTACACCGACCGCTGCCATTCTCCCGGAGAAAGGCCACCGCTTCCAGGGCATCGGTATCGCCGTCGCAGAGGACGTACTGGAGCCGGTCGGCAAGGACCGCCTCCAGGGCCGCTTCCAACTCTCCCTCCGTCTCCACGAAGTCGGCCAGGACCCCCCCGAACCGCCCCGCGAACCGCTCGGCCAGAAGCAGGTTCCGTACCCCCTGGCCATAGCCGGCGAACTGGGCCTCCAGTTCCTGGAGCGAATGGAGGCGCGACGAGGTGCGCGAAAGCTCCTCACGGCGAGCGGCGAGTTCTCGCTCGCGGTCGGAGAGAGCGCTCCTCAGCTCCTCTTCACGGCGGACCAGAAGCGGAATCTGCTCCTGAAGCTCTTCCTTGCGGCGCGAAAGCCCCCCGACCGCCCCTTCGAGCTCGTGGGCCTTTCCGGAGGCATCGACGAGCCGCTCCTGAAGGAGGGTGCTTTCGCGTCGGTTTCGCTCGGCACGCTCTGCCAGCCCCTCCAGCCGGCGGGCGGCGGCATTGCGCTGGTTACTGAGCTGGGCCACCTCGGAGAGGAGGGAGAAGAGTTCGCGCCGGACCTCCTCCAGGGAAGAAGCGAGCTCCCGCTCCGCCTCGGACATCTCCTCAAGCTCCCGCTCACGGGCCTGAAGGTTCCCCTCCTCGTCGGCAGCCTCGACGGAAAAGGCACCACTCTGCTCCAGGAGGCGCTTCAACTCCTCCTCGGCCGCGACCACCTGCCCTTCGAGGCCGGCAAGCTCCGTGACGAGGCGCTCTTCCTGGCGTTCGAGGGCGGCAAGCTCCTTGCGCTGGAACTCGATACGGCTCTCGCAGGCCTGCACCGCGCTCCGGTGCCGGAAGATTCCCTCCTGCGCTTCGGCAACCCCCCGTTCCCGCTCCACGAGGGCCATGCGCTTCTCTTCCAGGAGAAGATCCCGCTGGCCCAGGTCCGCCGCGAGGGTTCCATCTCGGGAGACGGCGTCGCGCAGCCCCCCCTCGACCCGCTCCTTTTCGGCGTTGAGGGCCACGAAACGCCTGACGGTGGCGGCGATTTCGATCTCCTTCAGCTCTTCCCGGTACTCCCTGAACTTCTCCGCCTTCTTCGCCTGGCGCTGGAGGGAGTTAAGCTGGCGCTTGATCTCGGCAAGGATGTCGCCGATCCGGAGAAGGTTCTGACGGGTCAGATCGATCTTTTTGAGGGCAACCTGCTTCTTGGCCTTGAACTTGGTGACGCCGGCCGCCTCTTCGATGAGGAATCGCCGCTCTTCGGGCTTGGAGTGGAGGATCATCCCGATCTTCCCCTGCTCGATGATGGAGTAGGCCCGGGCACCGACGCCGGTATCCATGAACAGCTCGGTAATGTCCATCAACCGGCAGGGGGTCTTGTTGAGGAAATATTCGCTCTCGCCGTCGCGGTAAAGACGGCGCGTCACCTGGATCTCGCTGTAGTTCAGGTACTTGGCCGGCACCCGCCCGTCTTCGGTGGAGAAGACCATGGAGACCTCGGCCATGCCGACCGGCTTGCGGAATTCGCTGCCGCCGAAGATGATGTCCTCCATCGACCGTCCCCGGAGGTTCTTGGCCGACTGCTCCCCCATGACCCAGCGGATTGCGTCGACGACGTTGGACTTCCCGCACCCGTTGGGGCCGACGATCCCGGTCACCCCCTGCTGGAAATCCAGCGAGGCCCGGTCGACGAACGATTTGAATCCGGATATTTCGAGGCGTTTGATCTTCATAAACCGGGTTATACTAGCAAAGGAGCGCCGCGATTGCAAAGGCAAACCGGGGAGGCCCGGGAGGGGGGCAGGACGGGTGGGACCTTGCCAAAAAGGGTCGTTTAATGCTATTTTCAGGCCAGCCTAGGAGGGTTTTCATGAAAGAACGGACAAAGATCCTTCTCATCGACGACGAAGAGTCAGGACGCGAGGCCCTGACCCTTCTGCTCAAGGCAGGGGGACATCACGTCAGCGGTTCCGCCTCGGGTGCGGAGGGATTCCAGCTTCTTGGCCGGGACAAGTTCGACATCGTCATTACCGATCTTTTTCTCCCCGACACCAACGGTATCGACATCCTCAAGAAGGTCAAGGGGGACTCCCCCCTTACCGAGGTCATCCTCATCACCGGCCACGCCTCAGCCGAAACGGCCGTCCGCGCCATGAAGGAAGGGGCGTTCGACTACATCACCAAGCCCCTCAACTTTGACGAGCTCAAGATCATCATCGCCAAGGCGGTCGAGAAGCGCCAGCTTCTCACCGAGAACGTCTATCTCAGAAAGCAGCTTCGCGACAAGTTCGAGTTCGCAAACATCATCGGCACCGCGCCATCGATGCAGCAGGTATTTGCACTCATGAAGCGGATCGTCAAAACCGACTCCACGGTCCTGATCACCGGTGAATCCGGGACCGGCAAGGAACTCGTCGCCAAGGCGATCCACTTCAACGGCCAGCGTCGGGACAAGCCATTCGTCGCCGTCCACTGCGGGGCGATTCCCGAGAATCTCCTCGAGAGCGAGCTCTTCGGCTACGTGAAGGGGGCCTTCACCGGCGCCATGCGGGACAAGATCGGGAAGTTCGAAGCGGCAACACAGGGAACCATCTTTCTGGACGAGATCGGCACCATGCCGATGCAACTGCAGACCAAACTCCTGCGGGTACTCCAGGAACAGGAAGTGGAGCGGGTCGGCTCCACCCGCCCCGTGAAGATCGATGCCCGGATCGTTGCCGCCACGAACCTGAATCTGGCCGAAGAGGTCAAGAAGGGGACCTTCCGGGAAGACCTCTTTTACCGGCTCAACGTCATTCCGCTGCCGCTGCCGCCGCTGCGCGAACGGGTCGAGGACATCCTGCCGCTGGCGAAGCATTTCCTCGCCAAGTACTGCAAAGAGATGCGCCGCCGGGCCATGACCCTGACAAAGGAAGGCTTGGAGGCCCTGGAGAGCTACCAGTGGCCGGGCAACGTCAGGGAGCTCGAAAACCTCATGGAGCGGGTGGCGGCCTTGACCGAGGAGGACTCCATAACCCTGCAGGACCTTCCCCCCAACATCAGGGAAGAGTCCCTCACCCGCGTCACCGAAAAGGGGGTGGATCTCGTCAGGACCCTCGCCGAAATCGAGCGGAGCATGATCAGCGACGCCCTCGCCCTCTCCGACGGGGTGAAAGCCCGGGCGGCGGCACTCCTGAACCTGAACCGCACCACCCTCGTGGAGAAGATGCGGCGGCTTGGAATGCCGCTCTAGCCCCCTCGAACCGATACGGCAAATACACCAACGCCCGGATGCCGAGGGGTTCTCCCCACCGGTATCCGGGCGTTGCTTCATGCCGTTTCGCCACCTGCGCTGCCTGCCGTCACCCCGAGTCGTAAAGATCTTCGTACATCGGGACCATCCCTCACTTCTTCCGGGAATTTATCGCGATCCCCAACCGCCCCATGACCAGCTTCATGTCATCCCAGACCTCGCGCTTCCGTTCGGGGTTGCGCAGGAGAAACGCGGGATGGAAGGTCGACATGAGAGGGATTCCGTGATAATCGTGGAACGTTCCGCGCAGCCTCGATATCGGCTCCTTGGTGTTCAGGAGCGTCTGGGCGGCAAAGGTGCCGAGGGCAATGATCGCCTCCGGCGCAATAGCCTTCACCTGCCGGAGCAGGAACGAACTGCACGCCTCGATCTCCTCGGCGTGGGGGTTGCGGTTCCCCGGCGGCCGGCACTTGAGGACGTTGCAGATGTAGACCTCCTCCCGCGCCAGGCCCATGGCCCCGATGATCTTCGTCAGGAGCTGCCCTGCCTCGCCGACGAACGGTTCTCCCTGGAGGTCTTCCTCGCGGCCGGGTGCCTCCCCCACGAAGAGAAGCCGCGCGTCCGGGTTGCCGACACCGAAAACGAGCGTCGTGCGCCCGGCACCGAGGGCACAGCGCTGGCAGTCGCCGAGATCGCTCCGGATGTCGTCGAGGATCTCCCGCCTCTGTGGCGGCGCCGAAACCGCACACTCGGATTCAGCCGGCAGAGGCTGGGATATTGGGGGGCGCGCAGCCTCAAAAGCCTGAGCGGCACCTTCGGGGGCAAAGGGAAGCCCCTCCACCCCGCTCTCCTTCAGCTCCTCCAGATAACGCCTGAGCGATGCAAGCGTCGCCCGTGTCCCGTCATCCGCCTGCATGGCAAACCCCTTTACTTTTCACTAACACTCCAATATCTTTATACATATGCTCATCCTGCCCTTTGCCATCCTCGCCGCCGCCCTGCTCGCACCGTCCGATGCCTTCGCCTGGGGAGCCGGCATCCATCTCCAGCTGGGGACCGCCGTCATCAACAGCCTGCAGTCGATAAACCCCGCCATTGCCGCAGTCATCGGCGAATTCCCCCATGACTTCCTCTACGGCTGCATCGCGGCTGACATCACCCTCGGCAAGAAGTTCACCCATTACTTGCAGCACTGCCATCGCTGGCGCATCGGCATGAAGGTGCTGGAGTACGCCTGGAACCCGCCCCAGAAGGCCTGCGCCTACGGCTACCTCTCGCATCTCGCCGCCGACACCGTGGCCCACAACTACTTCGTCCCCTTCAAGGTCATGCGGAGCTTCTCCACCCTCACCCTCAAGCACGCCTATTGGGAGATGCGTTTCGAGACCTTCGTGGACCGCGATATCTGGGAAACGGGGAAGCAGGTCGCCCGGGAAAACTACAAGGCCAACGATGCGCTGCTGCGCAATGTCCTCTCGGACACCATCTTTTCCTTCGGCACCAACAAACGGATCTTCAACTCGATCCTGCTGGTGAGCCGGCTCGAAAAATGGCAGCAGGTGATGAAAACCCTTTCGGACTCGTCGAGCTACGTCCTCGAAGACGAGGACCGCTTCGAGTACCTGGGGCTCGCGCAGGAGGCGGTCTTCGACTTTCTGAACCGCGTGGAGCACTCACGCTTCTATCTGGCGGATCCGACGGGGGAACGGGCCCTTGCAACGGCGGAAGCGGTGCGCAAGAACCTCCGCCTGCTCTACCGCAGCGGAAAACTCGACCGGGAAGACGCCCTCTCGCAGGTAGAGGCGATGAAATGGCGGCTGAAAGAGGCCATCTGGGCCCCGGAGAAGCTTCTCCAGATTCTCTCTGCCGAATAGCTGCTCCCCGCTTCACCCCCGGCCGCTTTTTTGCGTCACCCCTCCTGGCGCGACTGCTTCTGCCGCAATGCCGCCACCCGGTCAAGGATCAGATCCGCCATCGCCCCCTTCGTCATGAGGGAAAGCTCCTCGACGGTGCCGTCACGGAAAAGGAGCTTGGCGATGTTGGTCTCCACATTGAACCCCGCCCCCTCCAGGCTCACGTCGTTGGCCACCATGAGGTCGACGTTCTTCTCCGTAAGCTTGATGCGGGCATTCTCCAGCAGTTCACCGGTTTCGGCGGCAAATCCCACCACCACGCGGTCGCCTTTCATCCGCCCCACCTCGGCGAGGATGTCAGGGTTCTTCTCCAAATCCAGCGAGAGGGAATCGGTGCGTTTCTTGATCTTGGCGGCACTGCGGGTCGTCGGGCGATAGTCGGCGACTGCCGCCGCCTTCACGACGACCGTGCTTGCCGGAAGCTCCGCCATGACGGCATCGCGCATCTCCATGGCAGACTCGACCCGCACCACCCCGATCCCCCACGGATCGGGCAGGCACGTGGGGCCTGAGACCAAAACGACCTCCGCCCCCCGCCGCCAGGCCGCCCGGGCGATGGCATACCCCATCTTCCCCGATGAGTGGTTGCTGACGTACCGGACGGGATCGACCTCCTCACGGGTCGGCCCCGCGGTGACGAGAATCCGCTCGCCGGCCAGGTCCGGGGGGGTGAGTACCCGCCGGGCCTCTTCCACGATCACGGACGGCTCCTGAAACTTCCCCTCCCCTTCCCAGCCGCAGGCAAGCATTCCCCGCGCCGGCTCCACGAAACGGTAGCCGTGGCGGCGCAGCTTCTCTTCGTTCTCGCGGTAGATGGGGTTTTGGTACATGTTGACGTTCATGGCGGGGGCGATGAGGACCGGCGCCCTGGTCGCCATCACGGTGGTGGTGAGCATGTCGTCGGCAATGCCGCCGGCAAGCTTGCCAATGACGTTGGCCGTGGCCGGGGCGATGATGAAGAGATCCGCCCGGTCAGCCAGGGAGATGTGGCCAATCTCCCGTTCGGAGATGAGGTTAAAAAGCTCCGTGGTGACGGGGTTCATGGAGAGGGTCTGGAACGTGAGGGGAGTCACGAACTCCGTGGCCGACCTGGTCATGATGACGTGCACCGTCGCCCCCGCCTTCGTCAGCAGGCGCAGCAGCTCCACCGCCTTGTAGGCGGCGATGCCGCCGGTGACCCCCAGTACGATTTGCTTGCCGTTCAGCATCACGCCTCCACGGTTCAGCGCGCCTTCGGCGCGTTAACCGGCGATGTAGGGATTGTAGAGCCGCTCCCGGCCGATGGTGGTCGAAGGGCCATGGCCGGGGAAGACCTGGGTGGCGTCCGGCAGCGGCAGGAGCTTGGTCTGGATCGACGCCATCAGGGCTTCGTGGGAAGAGCCCGGGAAGTCGGTCCTCCCCACCGATTCCGCGAAGAGCGTGTCGCCGGTGATCACCTTCGCTTCCGTTGCCAGGGAGAGACAGCACCCTCCCGGCGTGTGGCCGGGGGTATGGAGGATCTCCATCGCGCAGCTCCCGAAGGAGAGCACCGCGCCATCCTCGAGAAAGAGGTCAGGTTCGGGAGAGCGCTCCGTCGTGAGGCCGTAGTTGGCCGCCACCTCCACCGCCCGACCAAGGAGAGGAACGTCATCGCGGTGGATGAGAAGCTTCGCCCCCGTCGCCGCCACCAGGCGACGGTTTCCCCCCACGTGGTCGAAATGCCCGTGGGTATTGACGACGTAGCGAATGTCGAGCCCCCGGGAGCGGACCCGTTCGAGGATGCGCTCGGCATCGGCGCCGGGATCGACCACCACCCCCTCGCGGCTCTCCTCGCACCCGAGGATGAAACAGTTGACCCCCAGCGGGCCGACGACGACGGTATCGAAAATCATGACGGTGTCTCCGTGTGCAGTTGATCGCTAGAAGAGATCCAGGTTTTTCTCCTGGAGCAGCTCGAAGGGGTTGTTACGGAACCCCTTTTTCGACTCCTCCCGGCGGCGCTCGGCCGGGGGCTCCGCCGGCGGCGCGAGGGTCAGCGGTTCGGGGGCCGACGGTTCATCCCGGATTTCCTCCGCCTCGTCGTCGGGTACATACCCTTCCTTGTAGAAGTACCGGTCGTAGAGCCGGTGATAGGAGGTCCAGCGGCTCTGATTCTCGGCCTCCTTGCGGATGTGGGTCCGGATGCCGTTGATCTTGGAGTCGAGGTCGTCCAGGTAGTTGAGGATGGTCGCCTCCAGTGTCTTGGGGCGCTTGGGGGAGCCGTACTCGTACTGGCCGTGGTGGGAGAGGAGCATGTGCTTAAGGAGCATCGCCAGCTCGACCGGGAAGCCCGGGATGGCGGAGATCCGTTCCTGGAGCATCTCGACGCCGATGGTGATATGCCCGAGCAGCTTCCCTTCGTCCGTATAATCGAAGGAACGGAGATAGGTCATCTCACGGACCTTGCCGACGTCGTGGAGCAGCGCCCCCACCACGAGGAGATCGCGGTTGAGTCCGGCGTACAGGGGAACGATGGTGTCCACGAGCCGGGCCACCGCCAGCGAATGCTCCAGGAGCCCCCCGAGGTAGACATGGTGCATCCCCTTGGCGGCCGGAGCGACGCGGTACAGCGGCATGAGCGCCGGATCGTCGAAAAACGCCTTCATGAGCACCTTCAGGTGTGGGTCGGTGATACTCTCCACCAGAGCCGCCAGCTCCTGCTCCATCTCTTCGATGACCCGCTCGGACTCGGGAAGGAAGTCGGCCAGAGTCACCTGATGTTCGGGCACCCGGAAGAGCTCGGAGATGATAAGCTGCATCTTGCCGAGATACACGGTCGCCTTGCAGCGGATGGCGATGAAATCGTCCTTGTCGAAGGTGGCGGAGAGCTCATCGACGTTGTCCCAGACCCGTCCCTCGATCTCACCGCTCTTGTCCATGAGCCGCAGCGTCATGTAGGGCTTGCCGTTCTTGGCCATGGCCATGATCTTGTCTTTGACGAGGAAGACCGATTCGACCTGGTCCCGCTCCCGGATGCTACTGACAAAAACCTTGTTCAAATGAAACTCCCTTCCTGGGCTGATATCTGGTTTGCAATGGCATCGGCCACCCTGATGCCGTCAAGGGCGGCGCTCATGATCCCTCCGGCGTACCCCGCCCCTTCTCCGGCGGGGTAGAGCCCCCCGAGGCCCACCGCCTGAAAATCTCCCCCCCGGCCAACCCGCACCGGCGACGACGTCCTGGTCTCCACGCCGGTCATTGTCGCTTCGGCCGTCAGGAATCCCCGCATCTTGCGGTCGAAAAAGCGGAGGCCATCCCGCAGGGTGTCGGTCACGGCGGGCGGAAGGATTTCCGCCAGCGGCACGTCCCGCACCCCCGGGCAATAGCTGGAGCTGACCTTCCCTCCCGTTTTCGCCTCCACGAACGCCATAAGGTTCTGGGCCGGCGCCCGGTAGTCCCCTCCACCTGCCACAAAGGCCCGTCGCTCCAGGAGGCGCTGAAACTCCACCCCGGCAAGGGGGGAATCAGTGCCGAAATCGGCAGGCCCCACGGTGACGACCAAAGCGCTGTTGGCCGCAGGAGCGTCGCGCAGATAGGCACTCATGCCGTTGGTGACCACCCCCCCCTCCTCCGAACTCCCCGCCACCACCACTCCTCCGGGGCACATGCAGAAGGAGTAGGCGGAGCGGCCGCTCGTCCGATCGTTGTACGCGAGGGCGTAGTCGGCGGGAGGAAGCGACGGATGATGCACCCTGCCGTACTGAATCCGGTTGATCAGCAGCTGCGGATGCTCGACCCGCACCCCAACGGCAAAGGGCTTCGGCTGCATCAGGATTCCGCGGCGCGCGAGCATGGCGTAAGTGTCGCGGGCGCTGTGCCCCGGCGCAAGCACGAGGAAACGGCACGGGATCTCCTCGTCGCCGTTCACGACTCCCGCACCAACCCGCCCTCCCTGAGAGACGATGTCGGTCAGGCAACTCCGGAAACGGATATCGAACCCGCGTTGCTCCAGGAACCGGCGGATAGAGGCCACGACGATGCGCAGCCGGTCGGTGCCGATATGGGGTTTGGCGAGGTAGCCGATCTCCGGCGGAGCACCGAATGCAACAAGCTTTTCAAGAACGTAGGAGATGTTCGGGTCGTTCACCCGGGTGGTAAGCTTGCCGTCCGAAAAGGTCCCCGCCCCCCCCTCACCGAACTGAACGTTGCTCTCGACATCGAGCTCCCCCCGCGCCCAGAAGGACTGCACGTCCCGGGTCCGTTCCTCCACCGGTTTTCCCCGCTCGAGAACCGTGGCGGAGAGACCGTACTCGGCAAGCCTCAACGCGGCAAAAAGCCCCGCCGGCCCCATGCCGGCAATCACGATCCTCCCGGAATGGGACAGTGGCCGAAATGCGTGCGGCGGCGGCTCCGTGATCGGCTGTACGTCAGGATCACCGCCGTACCGGGCGAGAAAGGCCTCCTCGTCGGCAAGCGTACACCGGACCGTACAGATGAACTTCACCTGGGGCTTTTTCCGGGCATCGACGCTCTTGCGAACCAGACGCACATCCACGACGTCGTCGTCGCAGAGGGAAAAACGGCACGCCACCCTGCTGCGGAGGAGTTCGTCCCCTTCACCGGGGGCCAGAACAAGATTTCGGACCAGAAGCGGCATCGATGTCCTTCGCTCCCCGGGGGCCGCTTCGTCTCGTCGGTGGGGGAGTCATTGTCGGTGTCGGCGATATCCCGTGGCGCGTCACAGTCTGACGGCCGGCATCTCGCTCCATCCCTCAGAGCGAGATCTGCGCCGCGGTGAAATGACGGCCATCATAGCAAACTCGGGCCTGCAAAGAAAAGGGGAAAGGGACGCTCAGACCGCTGCCAGGGGGAGCCGAATAAGGAAGGTCGTGCCGGAGGCGTCGCTCTTTTCGACCGAAATCCTCCCTTGATATGTCTTGACGATCCGCAGTACCACCGCGAGCCCGAGCCCGCTCCCGCTGGACTTGGTGGTGAAGAAGGGATCGAAGATCTTCGAGAGGTTTTCGGCGGGAATCCCCTTGCCCGTGTCGGCCACCCTCACGCTGAGCTCTTTGTCGTTGTGGTCGAGCGAGACCGTCAACACTCCTCCATCGCGCATCTCGTGGATGGCATTCAGGAAGAGGTTCGTGAAAATCTGCTCGATCTCGGACGGATCGGCCTGCAGAGGCGGCGGGATGGTTCTGAAGTCACGCTTCACATCGACGTGGTAGAGGAGAGCCTGGGGTTTGAACACCTCGAGGGTTGCCTCTATGATCCGCTCGATCCGCACCTCGCTCAGTTGGTAGCGGGAGCGCTTGGAGGCATCGAGAAGCTTGCGCATGGTTTCGTCGATCCGGTCCACCTCTTTCAGGATCTTGTCCACGTAGCCGAGCCGCTCCGGGTCATCGAATCCACTCTTGATAAGCTGTGCAAAGAGCGTGATGGAATTGAGGGGATTGCGGATCTCGTGGGCCATGCCGGCGGAGAGGTAGCCGAGGGAGGCGAGCTTTTCGGATTGAACAATCTCGGCCTGAGCGCGCTGAAGCGCTTCGGTTTTCTCCTGGACCCTCGCCTCCAGTTGCCGGTTCCACTCTTCGATCTCGGCCAGAAGGCGCTCGCGTTCGATAGTGAGCTCCCGGTTCCGAATCTCCACCTGACGGATACGGAGAACGCTCTCTATCCGTTCGACAAGGTCCTGGTTGTTGAACGGCTTCAGAATGTAATCCGAGGCACCTGCCTTCATCAGCTCCACGGCAATTTCTTCGTTCCCTTTGCCGGTGAACATGATGACGTAACTATCCGGAAAACGTTCCCTGATTTCCCGCAGAGCGGTGAGTCCGTCCATCACTGGCATCATGTAATCGAGGAGCACCAGTTGCGGCTGGTGGTGTTCCAGCTCTTTCAGCCCGGTAATGGCATCGGATGCGGTGAAGACCGTATAGCCGCGGTTTCTGAGAACGATCGACGTGAGATCGAGGATGACCTTTTCATCGTCGATGATGAGAATTGTACCTTTAGAGGTGGGGGATTCGGTCGTCATCGGATTCTGCAGTATCCTCCTGATCCTTATCTGTCCATCTCCGTGTGCACCGGCGGAGGTGGTGCACCGAAAAAACAAAGGGCAGCGTAACGCTGCCCCTGCTGTCAACACCCGGAGCGGAGCCTGGAAAAGTTATGCCTCGGTGGGGCGCACGGTCATGACGGGGCACTTGGCGTTGCGCACGACGCGTTCGGCGGTGCTGCCAAAGAGGAAATGATCGATCCCTTTGCGTCCATGGGTCCCCATGACGATGAGGGATGCCTTTTCTTCCGCCGCCTTCTTGAGGATCTCGTCGTACGGAATCCCCGAAACGATGCAGCTCGTGAAATTGGCGTAATCCTTTATTCTGGTCCGGCAGAACTTCTCCATCATCTTCTCGGCGGCGGCCACGATCTCCTCCTCGAGCTTTTCGAAAGAGACATGGGGGACATAGAACCCACGAAGATCCACCGGTTCGTTAATCACGTGGATGACGACAAGCCGGGCGTTGAACTGTTTGGCGAGGGTCAGGGCGTGATCAAATGCATACTCGGAGTTTTCGGAAAAATCGGTCGGGAAAACAATCGTAGAAAAGGCAATCATCTCATTCCCCCTGGCAGTGGTTGTTAATGGCACCCTTCGGTGAAGATCTTTTTCAGTATCGACTTCAACTCATCAATCTTGATCGGCTTGTTGATATACTCGAAGGCGCCGAGATTCATCGCCTCGAGATAGGATTCAACCCCCCCATATGCCGTTATCATAATCACGTTGCTCTGGGGATAGCTTTTGTTGAGCTCCCTCAGAAAGGTAATGCCGTTCATCTCCGGCATATTGATATCAGTGACGATGAGATTGACCTGCTGACGGTTCAGATAGTTCAGCGCCTCGAATCCGTTCGCTACGCTCTCGACCTCGAACCCCTCCTTTTCGAGGAGCTTCGACAGCCCGATCCGGGCGTTCTCCTCATCGTCGACAACCAGAATTCTCTTTTTCACATGTTCCGCCAATGGTAAACCCCACGCATGCCGTTGCTGCCGTCGAGATTGAGTCTAACATGGGGTCCCCCCTTGTCAAGCGGGCAGTTACGCAGGTTTCTTACCCATGGCGACCTGCCTCCGAAGCTTGATTGCCGTCGTGATCAGATTGGCGATAATGGAGACAAAATAGATCTCGTCCTCCTGGAACGACTTGATGGAGGTGCTGTTAAGATTGATGACCCCATAGACATCCTTTTTGTCGCTGATGGGGAAGGAGAGCATAGAGTTGTACTTCTCCTCCTGGAGCTCGGGGAAGTACTTGTACCGCGGATCCTGGGATGCGTGGCTGAGGGAGATGTACTGCCGCTCCTTCGCCACGGTGCCGGTAATCCCCTCCCCCATCTTGATCCGAATCCCGCCAATGAAGGAGGGGTCGAAACCGTGGGTTGCGGCAAGAACCAGTTCGTCGCCCTCAAGCAGATAGATGTTGCAGACGCTCACCTTGAGCTGTACCGCCACCTTCCGGGTCACGAGTTGAAGAACCTCGGGCAGGTCGAAATCGGAGGAGACAAGCATGCTGATCTCTTCGAGTGAGATGATTTCGAGATGCTCGCGGTTGGCCCGCTGCATCGTCAGGACCATCTTCCCCTTTTCACCCTCGACCAGCGGCGTAAAACTCGCTTGACGGTAGAAGGGATTAACCGTCTTGACCTTGTCAGTGAGGGTGCGAAAATCGGAAAAGCCGCAACTGCAGCTCAACTTTACCCGATAGGTGTCGACCCGTTCACTCTTCATAACTTTTCCGCATTTTCGGCAGCGTGCCAGGTGCATGAAGACCTTCTCCTTGCGTTAAAAATGTATCGTCCGTTACGGATCCGTTACTGCTGCTCTTCGCTCCCGTCGGCCGTGAGATCGACGTGAGCGGGGCTTCCGGCTGCGCCAAGGGAGGGGAGCGCCTTGCCGTTGAATTCAGCCTCCACCCCCCCGGCGTTGCCAAGATCGAGGGAAAACACGCGTTCCCCTTTCCACTCGATCAGGTCACCGGCCTTGAGCTCATACTGCTGGGACAATGTTCCATCGATGGTGATATTCAACCAGCAGTCCTGATTGACCTTCAGCTTCAGCACGATCCCCCGCGAGTTTTGGGGGGATGGTTGATTCTCCTCTCCGGAAATTGCGGCGACCGGACTGACTTGCGGTGGAGCCGCAACGGGCCGAACACGGGAGGCAGACGACACCGGGTGCTGGACAGGAGAAGGAGAAACCGTCGCTCGGCTGGCCGAGGAGACCGGCTCGCCCCGGGAAGAGCGCTCCTCTCGTTCCCGTGTCAGGAAGGACAGGGCAATGACCAGGGCCAGGAGGGTCAGGGGGATTGCCCAGCGATTGCGCGCCGGAAGCCTCCGCGCCTCCACCGACGAGGCCAGGGGTGCAACGCTCCCTTCTTCTGCAGGAAGGGCTGGTTGCAACGCCTCTTCGTAGTACCGCACCACCTCGTCGGCGGGAAGTCCCAGGTAGCCGGCATATGACCGCAGAAATCCCTTGGCGTAAGCGGAGCTCGGCAACCGTTCGAACGCATCTTCCTCCAGCGCCACGAGATAGTTCTTGCCGATGCGCGTTACCCGGGCGGCATCCTCGAGGGACAGCCCACGGGACTCGCGGGACTCGCGCAGCAACGCACCGACTGATTGATTCCCTGACCGGGAGGATGATGCTTCAGCCAATCTGCCCTCTCACTTCATCGAATCGAGATATTCGCGGGAAAGACGTCCCTTCTCCGAATCCGGTGCGATCCGGATCGCCTCGCGAAACGCCTCTGCCGCCGCCACATAGTCCTTGGCCTTGAGACACGCCAGAGCCAGATAATAGTGGGCGTTTTGGGAATTTCTGTTCAACTCGACAGCCTTGCGAAGCTCCTCGACAGCCAGCTCGGTCTTGCCCATGCCGAAATAAACCCTCCCGAGCCCAATCCGCGCATTGATGTTTCGCGGATTGGCGGAGACCGCCTGGCGCAGTGTGTTGTACGCCTGCTGGTAGTCTTCCTTGCCGAGGTAGGCGAGGCCAAGATTAATCCTGGTATTATCCTGCTCGACAAAAAGCAGATCGGCAAGAACCACCGTGAACTGGGTCACGGCCGCATCCCAGCGCTGCATTTCCAGGTAATTTACCCCGAGGTTGTTGCGAGCCTCGGAATAATCAGGCTTGAGCTCGATCGCCTTGAGGTATTTCTGCTCGGCCAGATCGAACCGTTTCTTGTAATAATAGGCAAGGCCGAGACTGTTCAGCACGACCGGATCGTCCGGCGACATCCTTTCGGCCTCGGTAAACTCGGCAAGCGCCCGGGTAGCGTCATTCTCGCCCAGGTAGGAAAGCCCCATCTGGTAATGATACGATGCCTGTTTCTTGGCGGCTCCGTTCAGTGCACACGCGGGAAGGAGGAGGAAAAGGAGGAGAGAGGGAAGAAGCAGGTGACGTTTCACGGTGACCACCTCATGGCGTGGGGTGCGGAAAGGTTCGGAACGGAAGACGGGGCCGCTTTCGGCCGCCCCGTTCTTCCGTTCCACGCACCGGGAAACGTAGCAGATTTGCCTGTTATTGTCAACGCAAGGGGGGAGTGGAGAAAGCCTAGCGAAGGGGGTTCTCTCCACCCGTGAGCCCCTCGAAGTGCGTAAGTGACTTGAAGTTGCGATAACGGCTCTCGATCTCGTGGTAGTCGAGGCGTTTCAGGCGCTCAAGGCTGAAATCCTCTACGTTGAAGGAGGCCATGACGCTCCCGAAGATGATCGCCTGCCGGATGCCGGCCTCGGAGGTATCCCCCGTATTTGCCAGGTAACCCATAAATCCGCCGGCAAACGTATCGCCGGCGCCGGTCGGATCAAACACCTCCTCCAGAGGATACGCCGGGGCGGCAAAGACCGAGTCGCCGCTGAACATGAGGACGCCGTACTCGCCCCGCTTGATGATGAGCGTTTTCACCCCCATGCCGAGGATGGCCCGGGCAGCCTTCACAAGGTTGACCTCGCCGGTGAACTGGCGGGCCTCCCCCTCGTTGATGATGAAGATGTCGACGTTCTCGATGACCCGCCGCAACGCCTCCGGCTTCGACGAAATCCAGAAATTCATGGTGTCGCAGGCAATGACCCGCGGCTTCTCAACCTGGCTCAACACCTCCATCTGCAGTTCGGGGTCGATATTGGCGAGGAAGAGGTAGTCGGCATTGCGGTATTCGGTCGGAATCCGGGGCTTGAAGCTCTCGAAGACGTTCAGGTGGGTCGCGAGGGTCTGGGCTTCGTTCAGATCGTAGCCGTACTTCCCTTTCCAGTGAAACGTCGATCCAGCCTCGCGGGCGAGTCCCCGGAGGTCGATGTTACGCGACCTGAGAAAATCGACATGTTCCTGCGGAAAATCATCTCCGACCACCGCAACCAGATTCACGTCGGTGAAAAAACTGGCGGAAGTCGAAAAATAGGTGGCGGAGCCGCCCAACACGTTTTCAACCTGCCCGAAGGGAGTCTCCACTGAATCGAATGCAACCGAACCAACTACAAGTATTCCCATGATACGTTCTCCTCTACTATGATGACAGCAATCGCACCGGCGCCGGTCAATCCAGCACGCTTCCCCGCAAAACAGACGGCAGGCTAAAGGTATTTGCCGATGAAAAGGTCGAGTCTCTCTTTTGCCTCGTCCGCAATCGCCCGCCGATCGGTGATGATGGCGTATTGAAGGGCCGAGGCGCAGGGGCAGGAACGCTCGCTGGCGATCTGCTTCACGGCATTTCTGATGATCATCTTGGCCGTTGTCACATTTTTCTTGATAATGGCGAGAACCGCTTCGATCGACACATCCTCGTGAGATTCATGCCAGCAGTCGTAATCGGTGGCGAGTGCGATGACGCCATAGCAGAGTTCCGCTTCACGGGCCAGTTTGGCCTCGGGAATATTGGTCATCCCGATGACCGATACGCCGAACGAACGGTACATGGTGGACTCGGCACGGGTCGAGAAGGCAGGCCCCTCCATGCAGATATACGTGCCGCCCCGATGGACCGTCGCCCCCGCCTCAACGGCCGCTTCGTAGAGCCAGCCGGACAGTTCGGCGCAGACCGGATCGGCGAACTGCACGTGGGCCACGACCCCGTTGCCAAAGAACGTATTCGCCCGGGTGGCGTTGGTCCTGTCGATGAACTGGTCGGGAATGACGATGTGGCCCGGGACGATCTCCTCTTTCATGCTGCCGACTGCCGACACCGAGATGATGCGGCTCACTCCGAGCTTTTTCATCCCATAAACATTGGCGCGAAAATTCACCTCAGAGGGGAGAAACCGGTGCCCCCTGCCATGTCGGGGCAAAAAAACCATCTTCACTCCGTCAAGGGTTCCCGTTATGAACTCGTCCGACGGCTCGCCAAATGGGGTTTCCACCCTCACCTGCCGGATATCCGAAAGGCCCTCCATTTCATAGAGACCACTTCCGCCGATGACGCCGATAATCTGTTCAGCCATCTCGCCTCACCTCGCTTTGGATTTATCCGTGTTACGGGAATACTGAAGCCGCCCTGACAGGACTACGCGCAGTCGTTTCGGTCGAGTTTCCCCTTGAGCTGTCCGCAGGCTGCCGAAATGTCGGCCCCCCGGCTCGACCGGGTGATAACCGTGAAATGCTTTGCCAGGAGAAAGCTGTGAAACTGGTCAACCGTCTGCTGGTCGGGGCTCTTGAACGCACATCCTTCGTGTTCATTAAAAGGGATCAGGTTGATCTTGGACGGTATTCCGCTGAGCAGCTTGACGAGCCGCTTGACGTCATCGGGGGAGTCGTTGACCCCCTTGATCATCACATATTCGATCGTAATCTTGCGACGGCCCGGCAGAGGAAACCGCCGGCAGGCATCGAGAAGATCCCGCAGCGGGTACCGCCGGTTGATCGGCATGATTCTATTCCGGACCTCGTCGGTAGTCGCATTGAGCGAGACCGCAAGGTTGACCGTCACGGCGTGCCCCAGCTGCTCCATCTCCGGAATCAGGCCGGCAGTGGAGACCGTGACCCGCCGGGTCGAGAACTGGAGTCCGTCATCGTGGGTGATGATCTTGAGGGCGCGGATCACGTTGTCGAGGTTTGCCAGAGGCTCTCCCATCCCCATGAAGACGATGTTGCGGAATGGAACCTCCCGCTGCACCGCACATATCTGGTTAACGATCTCTGCCGTGGTGAGGCTGCGGGTCAGCCGAAAGGTCCCAGTCAGGCAGAATTCGCATCCCATGGCGCAACCGACCTGGCTGGAGACGCACAAGGTGCTGCGATCTTCTTCGGGAATCAACACCGACTCGACGGTATTGCCGTCGGCAAGACGAAAAAGGTACTTTCTCGTCCCATCCCGAGAGATTTCCGTCACTTCGGGCTCCAGCCGACTGATGGTCGCCGAGTGCTCCAGGTCGGAACGCAGATCCTTGGCAAGATTGCTCATCACCTCAAAACTCGTGGCGCCCTTCTGGTAGAGCCATTTGAAGATCTGGCGCGCACGGTAGCGCTCCTTTCCCTTCCCCGCCAGGAACTGCTCCAACTCTTCGAGACTCAAATTTTTCAGATCTACTTTAATGTCCATACCTACCAGCAACTATAAAAAAAAGCCCTTCACGCGAAGGGCTTCTGTGACTCTCTGCTGTCACCCGACTAGAAGAGCTCGAGTTGGCTGAAGAAGTAAGGGATCTCGAACGCAGCTGACTCGGGCGAGTCGGAGCCATGAACCGTGTTCTCCTCGATACCGAGGCCGAACTCCTTGCGGATGGTCCCCGCATCGGCATTGGCCGGGTTGGTGGCTCCCATAACCTCACGCCAGCCGGTAATTGCGTTCTCACGCTCAAGCACCATGACCACCACGGGGCTGCGCGACATGAATGTGCAAAGGTCGCCAAAGAACGGCCGCTCTTTGTGGACATAGTAGAACCCCTCAGCTTCCTTCTTGGAAAGCTGAATCTTCTTCATGCCTACAATGCGGAAACCGGCGGCTTCCACCTTTTCAAGCACTTTGCCGACGATATTGCGCTCGACCGCATCGGGCTTAATGATGGCAAATGTTCTTTCCATGAAAACACCTCCAACCAATCTATTAGCGAAATAAAAAGACCGTTACTAGTAACATGCGGCCCTGCCGATGTCAACCAAAACATGTCTTTCAAAACACAAAAAAAGCCTGCAGAACCGAAGCTCTGCAGGCTTTTCTCTGGCGAAAAAGTAACCGAAATTACTTCTTCTCAGCCGGGGCAGCCGGAGCGGCCGGAGCCTTAGCGGAAGACATCGGAGCTTGAGCCGGAGCAGCGGCCGGAGCCGGGGCAGCCTGCTCAGCCGGAGCCGGAGCCGGAGCCTCTTCTTTCTTCTTGCAGCCAGCGGCGAAGGCCACGGCCAGAGCAAGACACAGGGTCAGAGAAAGCAGCTTTTTCATTTACGTTCTCACCTCTTTTCTTTTTTGAATTTCATTCGTGCGCTCAGCGCAAGGTTTTACGATACGCAACAGAAGGGGAATATACTAGCTTCTAAAATAAAGTCAAGCCTTTTTTAACCTTTTTCACCCCTTCCAATCATGTAATTTCAGCATGTTACACAGCGTAACAAAATATTTTATCGCCACTCTAGAGATTAATACAAACAAACTTGATATTCGTCATCTCCTCCATGGCATAACGAACCCCCTCACGGCCCAACCCGCTCTGCTTGTTGCCCCCGTAAGGCATATGGTCTACCCGGAACGTGGGGATATCGTTAATGATCACCCCACCCACATCGAGTCGTTTAACCGCCTGAAACGCTTTGTTGATATCACGGGTATAGACGCCCGCCTGAAGGCCGTACACCGAATCATCGGCCAAGTCCAGAGCATCCTCGAACGAATCGAAGGGCAACACCGAAACGATTGGCGCAAACACTTCGGAACAGACGACCTTCATCTCCGGTGTCACTCCGCTCAGTATCGTCGGTTCCAGACAATTGCCGACGACGCCCCCCCCGGCCTCGACCTTCGCCCCGAGCTCCCTTGCCTCACCGATCCACGCTACGGCACGCTCAAGCTCTGCTCGCGAAATCATGGGACCGATATCCGACTCCCGATCCATGGGATCGCCAACTTTGAGTTTCTTCGTTGCGGCGACGAAGTTGTCCAGAAATTCGCTATAGCGCCGCCTATGAACAAATATCCGCTGCACGGAGATGCAAACCTGCCCCGAATTGGCAAAACTGCCGACCACACAGCGCGACACGGCAGCATCCAGATCCCCATCCTCGTCAACGATTGTCGGCGAGTTCGAGCCCAGTTCCAGGGTAACCCGCTTGAGCCCACTGCGGGCCTTGATCTCCACCCCCACGGGAGGACTCCCGGTAAAGGTGATCATCGCAAGGCGGTCGTCTTCCACAAGCCGATTTCCGACCGTCTTGCCGCTCCCGACAACAAGGTTGAAGACACCAGGGGGGAGCCCCGCTTCCATCAGCAGTTCCGCAAGCTTGATCGAGGTGAGCGGAGTCTTCGTGGCCGGCTTCAAGACAAGTGCATTCCCTGCCGCAATGGCGGGTGCGACCTTATGGGCCACCAGGTTCAGGGGGAAGTTGAAGGGGGTGATTGCGCCGATCACGCCAATGGGTGTCCGCACATAAAACCCGAACCTTCCAGCAGAGACGGGCGAAGCATCCATCGGGACAAGTTCGCCATGCTCGTTGCGAGCCTCAAGAGAGGCAAAACGGAACGTCTCGGCGCTCCGGTCGGCTTCAGCGAGAGCGTATTTCCATGTTTTTCCCGCTTCGCGGGCAATGATCTCGGCAATCTCCTCCCGGTCCCGTAAAATAAGATCGGACGCCTTCGCCAGGATCTCCGACCGTCGATAGGCTGGAGTCGACGAGATGGCCCTGAATCCCTCCTGAGCAGCTCCGATGGCCGCCTCGACATCTTCGCCGCCAGCCTCGGGAACCACACCGACAACCGAATCATCATAGGGGTTGGTTACCTTGATCTCCGGTCGGCTATCGCCAACCCATTCCCCCCCGATCAAAACCCGGTAACGCTTTGCCATGGAGCCTCCTCAGACTTGATTTCCCCTTGTCACCATTAGCGTAAATATTGTAAATTAACAAGCAATTAGCACTAAATGAAAAGGGGTGACCGTGTGACACGTGAACTTTCGGACTCCGCCAAACAACAGCTCCTCCTGATTGCCCGGGAAGCTGTGGTGAACTACGTCGCAAACGGGATAGTTTCGGAGACCTCGGCGCCAGCCGAAGGCCTCCACGAGCAACGAGGATGCTTCGTCTGTCTCAAGAAAAACGGGAACCTGCGCGGCTGCATCGGCAACTTTGTATCAGACAAGCCCCTTTTCCAGCTCGTCCAGGAGATAGCCATCTCCGCAGCAACCAGGGATCCCCGCTTTTACCCGATGAGAATGGAAGACCTGGATGATTTCTCAGTCGAAATTTCCGTCCTGAGTTCCCTTTCCAAAATCAGTTCCTGCGATGAAATTCGAATCGGAACCCACGGCATCTATGTTGAGAAGAATTTCTGCCGGGGGGTGCTTCTGCCCCAAGTAGCCACCGAACAGGGTTGGGACCGGGACACGTTCCTCAGTCAAACCTGCATCAAGGCCGGGCTCAAGTTCGATGACTGGAAGGAAGGTGCCGATATCTACATCTTCAGCGCCGAGGTCTTCAGCTGACGGGGACACCCGTCAATCCCAAGACATAGAAGAATGGGGAGATGCCGTCACATCTCCCCATTCTTTATTCCGCCAAATATAAAGAGGGAGGCACCGGTGTCGGTGCCTCCCTCTTTGTGCATCAGAACTTCCGGCCGCCTTCCTCTGCCCACTTCTCGAGCATCGGGGTGGTAACCGACTTTGGACGCTCGATGGCGTAGCCAAGCGCACGATCCCAGGTGATGTTCGCCATGCAGCCGAGGGCGCGGCCAACACCGAAGAGAACGGTGTAGAAATCCCACTCGCGAACGCCATAGTACCACTGGATGACACCTGACTGGGCGTCGACGTTCGGCCAGGGGTTCTTCGCCTTGCCGTGCTCCATGAGAACGCCGGGAGCCACTTCGAAGATCATGCTGACAAGCTTGAAGAGCGGATCGCTCGGCAGGTGCTTGAGGCAGAACTCACGCTGCGAGGTGTAACGCGGGTCGGTCTTGCGGAGAACGGCATGGCCGTAACCCGGGACAACCTGACCGGCATTGAGGGTATCCCACAGGGCCTTCGTGACATTCTCCTTGGTCGGCTCGACCCCTTCACCAAGCTTCTTCTGGAACTCCATGATCCAGGCGAGGACCTCCTGGTTGGCAAGGCCGTGGAGCGGGCCGGCAAGACCGTTGAGGCCCGCGGAATATGCATAGTAGGCATCGGAAAGAGCCGAAGCGACGAGGTGCGTCGTATGGGCCGAAACGTTGCCCGACTCATGGTCGGAGTGGAGGACGAAGTACATCCGGGCGACGTCGTCATACGGAGCCTTCTGACCGATCATTTGGGCGAAGTTTGCCCCGTAGTCGAGCTTCGGATCGGCAGCGATCTGCTCATCGTTCTTATACTTGTAGCGATAGATGAAGGCAGCGATCGGTGCGATCTTGGCCACCAGGTTGCTGGCATCCTCGTACATCGGCTCCCAGCAGGTCATCTTGTTGAACTTGCCGGAGTTGTAGAATTTGAGGAACTCGGACTCCCGCTCAAGGGCGAGGATACCGGCAGAGAGCATCACCATCGGGTGGCTGTCTTTCGGGAGAGCCTTGATGACGTCGAATACGTAGGAGGGAACCTTGCCCCGCTCCTTGAACTCGGCCACAACTTCGTCAACCTCGGCCTGAGTCGGGATATCGCCGGTGAGAAGCATGTACCAGAAGGCCTCAACGGTCGGGTACTCGGAGCCGGAAGCCTTGGGAAGGGCGGCGAAGGTCTCGGGAATCGTCTTCCCGCGGAAGCGAATCCCTTCCTGCGGATCAAGGTAGGAGATGTCGGTCACGAGGGCACGGATATCACGCGCACCGCCGATGCACTGGTCGATGGTCACCTGATCGATGATAACCTTGCCGAATTCCTTAACAAGCCTGGTGGTGCGGGGACGGTGCTCCTGAATTTTCTGTGCAAGAGTATCCTTGAGTTTAGACATACTGACTCTCCTTTCGACTAGTTGTTTTAATAAATAAAATATAACCAACTGCCCTGATACCCGACTCCTCTCTCCTCCTTTCGAGCGACAAAATCATCAGTTATACTGCGGTTTAATGCGGCCAGCGCCAATACGGAACAGGATAATTCGAGGAAAATGCTTCTGAAAGTTTACGATGCGGGGAAATTGTTTTTTAGTATACTGTATACAGTTTTTGTTGTAAAGGCTTATAGCACCCTCTTTGATTAAATTCAACAAAATTTTTTTCGCCAAATGGAACCGACAGAGGGTTAGAGGACCGTCAGATCCTGATCGGAGCAGGTAAGCTGCTTGAGACCTTCGAAGTGGGAAAGATAGAAAGTGTTCTCGATGCCGATTGCCCCCTCGCCGGGGATGACGACCTTCGGCTCGAAGGCGAACACCATTCCCGGCTCGAAGGCCATTTCATTGAAGCTGCTGGCGATGAAGGGGTACTCGTCGATTTCAATGCCGACCCCATGTCCGATGAACGAAACCTGCGCCCCCTTGTTCCCCATGAAATTGTCGGCATACCCGAGTTCCACGGCAAGGGAGAGGCAGGCGTCATACACCGATCCCCAGGGGACCCCGGGCGCGACGAGCTCAATCATCCGCTCCTGGATCCTGAGCATGTCATGGTAGGCCTTATCCAAGCGACCGGAAATCCTGCCGAGGGAAAAGACCCGCGTCTGGTCCACGAGGTAGCCGTCAACGCAGCCGGCAAAATCGACGATGATCGGCTCGTTGCGCTCGATGCGCTTGAGGCCGGCTCCCTGGCCGAAAGAGGGGTTGAGACCGACCCCGCCGAGGGGGGTATCGACATAGGCGGGAACAGCACTGTCGGCACCGGAAAATACATGGGCATAGAAAAGCTCGGCGTTGAACATCCGCATCCGCACCAACCCCTGGTGCCCTTCCTTGCGGGCGGTGAATTCGAGCTCAGCGGCGAGCTCCAGGTCGGTCATCCCTTCGCGGATGACTTCGCGGGCCCGGCGGTTGACCCGGTCGACCTGCACGGCCGCATCCTGGAGGAGGTGGATCTCGTACTTGCTCTTGATCATCCGGACCTGCCGGATGAGAGGGGTGGCGTCACAGACGCCGGCTCCCGGAAAAACCGCTCGGTACCGCTCGAAGAGGTTCACGGGGAGAACGTCCAGCTCCATTCCGACCCGCACGGGGAGAGGATAGCCGTAATCAGCAAGGACGCCGGGAATATCCCTCATGGAAGCGAACGGCACGACCTCCCTGAGTCCCGACTCCATCCGTGCCCTGCCGAATTCCTTGCGCACCAGGTAGAGCGCCTCGCCCGCCACCGGCACATAGAGACACCCCGACTGAATCGTGCCGGTAAAGTAGAACAGGTCGGCATTCTGGAGAACGAGGACCGCGTCGAGCCCCTCCTTCGCCATCAACGCCTGAAGGCGGGAAATGCGGTGTTCGAGCTCTTCCTTCGGTGTGATGCGCATGGACTTCCTCCCGGAGATTACCGATCGTTTTCCGGCGAGCGGGCGAGCCTCGCCTCCTTTTGCAGCTTACGCCGGCGGCGGCCGCCGAGAAATGCCTCCTCTACCACGATCGCGGCAAAACAGATCACGAAGAGCGCCAGAAGGATGCCAAGTGCCTTTTCTCTCATTACGGATTCTCCTTACGCCATCTCGCCGCCATCCTCGAGCTGAAGCTCGCGGACGGCCATCTCGCGCAGCTTGAACTTCTGGATTTTCCCCGACGCCGTCATCGGATACGAGTCGACGAATTTCACGTAGCGGGGGATCTTGTAGTTGGCGATCTTGCCACGGCAGAACTCCCGCACCTCCTCTTCGCTCAGTTCAACACCCTTCTTGACAATGACCGCCGCCATGACCTGCTCGCCGTACTTCCGGTCGGGAACACCGTACACCTGGACATCGGAGATCTTCGGATGGGTGTAGAGATACTCCTCGATCTCGCGGGGGTAAACATTCTCGCCCCCTCGAATGATCATGTTCTTGATCCGGCCGGTGATCTTGCAGTAGCCATTCTCGTCCATGACCGCCAGATCGCCGGTATGGAGCCACCCCTCGGCATCGATGGCCCGCGCGGTCTCGTCGGGCATCTTGTAGTACCCCTTCATGACCAGATAGCCCCGGGTGCAGAGCTCGCCCTGTTTCCCCGGGGGGAGCACGGCACCGGTCTCGATGTCGGCAATTTTGACCTCGACGTCGGGGAGCGCCCGGCCGACGGTGGCGACCCGCAGCTCGATCGGATCGTCCGTGCGAGTCTGGGTGATGACCGGCGACGACTCGGTCTGGCCGTAGGCAATGGTGATCTCGGCGGCGTGCATATCGCGAATGACCCGTTTCATCACCTCGATGGGACAGGGGCTGCCAGCCATGATCCCGCTCCGGAGACTGGTGAGGTCGAATTTCGGGAAATCGGGGTGCTCCAGTTCGGCGATGAACATGGTCGGAACGCCATGGACGGCGGTACAGCGCTCCTGCTCGATGGTCCGAAGAACCGCCAGCGGATCGAAGAGCTCCACCGGCACCATGGTGGAACCGTGGGTGACGCACGCCATCACGCCAAGGACACACCCGAAACAGTGGAAAAAGGGGACCGGGATGCAGAGGCGGTCCTTCTCGGTGAACTTCATGCATTCGCCGATATTGAAGCCATTGTTGACGATGTTGTGGTGGGTGAGCATCACCCCCTTGGGGAAGCCGGTGGTCCCCGAGGTGTACTGCATGTTGATCACCTCGCGGCAGTCGAGGGAGCGCTCCGCGGCCGCCAGCTCCTCATCGGAGACATCGCGGGCAAGGGCCATGATCCGCTCGAAATTGATCATCCCCCCCGGAGTTTCCTCGCCGATGAAAACGACGTGCTTGAGAAACGGCAAGGTGGCGCTGGAAAGCATGCCGGGCTGGGCACCCTGCAGCTCCGGCACAACCTCGTTGAGGGTGGCGACATAGTCGGTGTCCTTGAACGACTTCACCAGGAAAAGGGCCGTCGAATCGGACTGCTTGAGGATATATTCGAGTTCGGCGGACTTGTAATTGGTGTTGACCGTCACCAGGACCGCGCCGATCTTGGCAGTGGCAAACTGGAGGATGACCCACTCGGGGACATTGTACGCCCAGATGGAGACGTGATCCCCCTTCCGGATTCCAAGACCGAGGAGTCCCTTTGCCACCTGGCGGCAGACTTCGTTGAACTGGCGGTAGCTGTACCGAATCCCCCGGTCGACATACACGAGGGCATCGGTGTCCGGAAACCGTGCCGCCACCGCGTCGAGAAGTCCTCCAACCGTGAATTCAAGTGGTTGCGACATATGCCATCCTCCAGACAATCGAGGTGTCCAATTTCTTCTCCGGTGCAAACAACCTGTTGATTTTTTAAGGCTTTACGAATTACCATGCCTCCTGCGGCAAGTCAAGTTATTCAAACGGGGTATTATTTGTTCATTGCCTTTCCGCTTCGTGTTACATTTGTCAAAATAATTCTTGACAACTCGATACCACTTTCTTTTCAACATCTTACAATAAGTAGTTATTATCTCTGAATTTTTTTGCAAAATTTGCCCCTCAAAAACGTGCCCAAATATTAGGCAATACGCTATTTGCATTTGTTTTATTTCAGCTTTACCGTTTAGCAACATTTTTATCCACAACCCTATCCACAGATTTTGTGGAAAGCCCTGTAAGCCTCGATTTTACGGCTGTTTTACACAACCGTAACACAACTGCAATATTCTCCCGCTACCATCGGCGGCGAGGAGAACGGAACCCCATGAAGACGATCCTGATTATCGAAGACGAAAAAGATCTGGCGGAACTGGTGGCATTCAACCTGGAAAAGGAAGGGTACCGGACCATCACGGCATTCGACGGCACGAGCGGGTTGGAGGCAGCCCGGGCCCACCACCCGGACCTGATCCTTCTCGACTTGATGCTCCCCGGCGTCATGGGAATGGATGTCTGCAAGATGCTGAAAAAATCCGAGAAGATGGCGACAATCCCCATAATCATGCTGACGGCGCGGGGTGAAGAGATCGACCGGGTGGTCGGTTTCGAGGTGGGTGCCGACGACTACGTGGTGAAGCCGTTCTCCACCCGCGAACTGCTCCTTCGGGTCAAGGCGGTCCTGCGCCGGTCGCTCCCCGACAAGCCCGATGGAAAGATCCTCAACATCGGGGCGGTGACCATCGATACCGCCCGGCACCAGGTGGAGGTGGCCGGTGAAGAGATCATCCTCACCACCACCGAGTTCAAGCTCCTCCTCAACCTGGCCGAGCGGCTCGGCCGCGTCCAGAGCCGCGACCTTCTCCTGAAAAACGTCTGGGGCTACAATTATGTCGGCGACACCCGCACGGTCGACACCCACATCACCCGCCTGCGGACCAAGCTCGGGCCGGCCGGCGACCTGATCAGGACGGTGAGGGGCTTCGGCTACAAGATGGAGGAGCAGTGAGATTCCGGATCCAGTGGAAGCTGATGGCTTCCTACCTCGTCCTCGTCCTCTTCATCGGCGGGGTGTTCTTCGCCTATCTCTCCTACACTCTGGACACCCATCTGGCCGATGAGATCCGGGAAAACCTCTCCAGCGAGACGCGCCTCGCTCGTCTCATCGCGCTGCGCGACATCGGCGACATGGGACGCGACGCCCCCCGTACCGCCGCAGCCATCTCGGGCGAGATCCGCGCCCGGGTCACCATCATCCTCGCCGACGGGCGGGTAGTTGGAGATTCCGACGTTCCCCCTTCCCAGCTCGAAGGCCTGGAGAACCACCTCCAGCGCCCCGAGGTGCAGGCCGCCCTCAAAAACGGCACGGGGAGTGCCATCCGGTACTCCGCAACCCTCAAGACCCCCATGCTCTATACGGCGATCCCCCTGCGCACCGCCGCTGGAGAAAAGGGGATCCTCCGCCTGGCACTCCCCCTCACCTCCCTGGAAAAGGCAAAGGCAAGCATCCGGACCCTTCTGGCGGCATCCCTCCTCCTCGGCCTCGTCATCGCCCTGGTGCTGAGCTACATCCTCTCCCGCGTCACCTCCCGCTCGCTCCGCACCATCACCACCCTCGCCACCCAGATCGGCTCGGGCGAATTCAGCCGCCGCATTCCGGTGACGACCCGCGACGAGGTCGGAGAGCTGGCGCGGGTGATGAACGACATGTCGGCCCGGATCGAGAGCCACATGGAGCAGATCTCGGCGGAGAAGAGCCGGCTCGACACGATCCTGCGCGGCATGGGTGAAGGTCTCATGGTTTCCGACGCCCGGGGGCAGATCACCCTGGTTAACCCGGCCTTTCTCGAACTCTTCGCCCTCACCGAAAACGTCGAAGGGCGCTACATCATCGAGATCGCCCGTCACCCTGCGCTCCACGACGCCTTCCGGTCCATCGTCGCCTCGGGGAGCGAGCGGCTCGAAGAGCTGACCCTCGGCCTCGGAGACGAGAGGAACGTCCTGACCCACTGGGTTCCCCTCACGGAAGAGGGGGAGCTCCAGGGGGTGGTGGCGGTCTTTCACGACATTACCGATATCAAGAAGCTCGAAAAGATCCGCCGCGATTTCGTCGCCAACGTCTCCCACGAACTGCGGACCCCGGTGACGGTCATCAAGGGGTACGCCGAGGCGCTGATCGCCGGTGCCCTTGAGAGCGACCCGGCACGGGCCCGACGCTTCATCGAGATCATCTACAGCCACTCGGAGCGACTCGCCAACCTGATCGGCGACCTCCTCACCCTCTCCCAGCTCGAATCGGGGACGCTCCGCCTGGAACTGACCGGCGTGAACCTGGAACGGGTCGCCCGCCACGCGGCCGAACTCCTGGAGCAGAAAGCCGCCGCCAAGGAGATCGCCGTTGACTGCTCGCGCCTCACCGCAGCTCCCATCATTCTCGCCGACCCGGGACGGCTGGAGCAGGTGCTGATCAACCTCCTCGACAACGCCATCAAGTACTCGCCACCGGGGGGGTCCGTTTCGCTCCTCGTCTCCGATGAAGGGCCCCTGGTGAAGGTGGGGGTGAAGGACACTGGTATGGGTATCCCCCCCACGGACCTGGCGCGGATCTTCGAGCGGTTCTACCGCGTCGACGCCGCCCGCAGCCGCGAGGAAGGGGGGACCGGCCTGGGGCTCTCCATCGTGAAGCACATCGTCCAGCTCCACGGCGGCACTGTTGGGGTTGAGAGCGAGCACGGCAAGGGCTCGACCTTCTGGTTCACGCTGAAAAAGGCGTAAGACGTCACGACACCACCACCCCGCCCGAGACGACAAACTTCACCGCATCCTCCACCGTCATCCCGCTCTCCATCACCTCTTCCTCGCGGAAGAAGAGGGCGAAGCCGGAGGTGGGGTTCGGCATGGTCGGCACGTAGACCACCACCAGCCGCTCCCCCTCCCGCTCCAGTTCGGCGGTGACGAATCCCACCGCCCTCACCCCCTTCCGGGGCCACTCCACGAAGACCGCCCGGCGGTACGAGCTTTTCCCCTCCTGAAAGACCTGGGTCAGCTGCTTGCTGGAGGTGTAGATCGACTTGACGAGGGGGATGCGCGACAGGACCCCGTCCCACCATCGGATCAACCGCGTCCCGATGACGTTGGTGGCAAGGACCCCGGTCAGGTAGATCACCACGGCACCGGTGATCATCCCGAGCCCCGGGAAGTAGTAGTTATGGTGGGTGATGGCGATGAAGAAGGCGTCGAGGTACGAACCGAGGATGCCGTCGGCGAAGTTGAAGAGGAACTTCAGGATGAAAAGGGTGATGCCGAGGGGGACCACGATGAAGAGCCCTGTTACGAACCGCCCCCGCAGATGGGTTACGAACCTGTCCATGTCTCACCTCGCGTACGTTGTTCCCACGCACAATACCGCTCAAGAGAGCAATGTCAATAGTTTCCCACTCCTCACCACCCGGACACGCCGCCGTAACGGAACCGGTCTACGCTCTTTTCCAGCATCCGACAAAGGAGAACATTGAATGTGGAGAGAAGACGTACTGGACCTGAAGCTGACCAAATTTTTCGAAATCTCGGCGCGGGCGCTCCTGAGCCTGCTCATCACCGCCATCCTGACGGCGATCCTGGCCGGCATCGTCTGGACCTTTTACGATATCCGGCTGGTCTTTTCACCCGATTCCCACGGAGCGTTCAGGACGATCCTCGTGGATGTCCTGACCGTGCTCGCCATCGTGGAAATCCTCCGGACGGCGCTGGCCTACTTCTCTGAAGGACGGGTCAAGGTCACCTACATCATCGACACGGTCCTCGTCACGGTTCTTACCGAGGTGATGGCCTTCTGGTACCGGGAGATGTCGTGGGAGAAGGTCGCCATGGTCATCGCCCTGGTCCTGTCGCTGGCGGCGGTGCGGATCATCGCGGTGCGCTTCTCGCCCCGGAGCCGGCGCGAGGAGCTCTGAGAAACCGACCTTTCATTCGGGATAACCTCCCAATTCACCGCGAGTTCACCCACTCTTACGAATTTCGTAACCCGCCTGTAACAATTGGCGGCCTATTATTGCAACAGTTAAACGACATCTTCAAGGAGGCAGCAATGTTCAACACCATACGCAAAGGGATCGCACTGCTGGCGCTTATGGCGACCACCGCCGTGGCGGGCCAGGCAGGGGCCGAGACCCTCATCAACGGCGCCGGCGCCACCTTCCCCTACCCGCTCTACTCCAAGTGGTTCAGCGAGTACGCCAAGATCGACCCGTCGGTGAAATTCAACTACCAGTCCATCGGCAGCGGCGGCGGCATCAAGCAGATCACTGCCCAGACCGTCGATTTCGGCGCCAGCGACAAGTTCCTCTCCGATGCGGAACTGGCGGCCGCCCCCGGCAAGCTCCTCCACATCCCGACCGTCATGGGCGCCGTCGTTGTCACCTATAACGTCCCCGGCGCACCGAAGGGGCTTAAGCTCAAGGTCGATGACGTGGCCGACATCTTCCTCGGCAAGATCACCAAGTGGAACGACCCGCGCATCGCCGACGACAACCCCGGCGTGAAGCTTCCCAACGCGCCGATCGTTGTTGTCCACCGCTCCGACGGCAGCGGCACCACCAGCATCTTCACCGACTTCCTCTCCGGCGTAAGCGGCGAATGGGCCCAAAAAGTCGGCAAGGGTGCCTCGGTCAAGTGGCCCGTCGGCCTTGGCGGCAAGGGTAACGAAGGGGTCGCCGGCCAGGTGAAGACCACCGCCGACTCCATCGGCTACGTAGAACTGGCCTATGCCTTCGAGAACAAGCTCCCCTACGCCACCCTCAAGAACAAGAGCGGTCACTGGGTCGAGCCTTCCATCCAGAGCACCAGCGCTGCCGCGGCTGCCGCCGTCAAGCACATGCCGGCCGACTACCGTCTCTCCCTCGTGAACCAGCCGGGCAAGGATGCGTACCCCATCGTCGGCTTCACCTGGCTTCTCGTCTACGAACACCAGAAGGACGCCGCTAAAGGGAAGAAACTGGTTGAATTCCTGAACTGGAGCCTCCACAACGGCCAGAAGATGGCCGCTCCGCTCCTCTATGCGCCGCTCCCGGAGAACGTCAAGAAGATGGTGGAAAAAACCATCAAGACCATCAAGTAACAGGTCAACGGCCCGGCCGGACCGCTCGTCGAGCGTCTCCGTCCGGGCTTTTTTCCGCGCACCGCATTATTACAATCATGTTAAGAACCGGTAACGAACGATGCGGCCGTAACAACCGCGGCGCACCCCAGGAAGCCCCATGAATATCACCCCCGCAGAAGCACCCATCACGCCGGAGGCGGGCAATGAGGAGGAGACCGTGTCAGATGAAGTGCCGTTGCGCAGAATGAAAGTCAGTGGGAAAGTGAACGGCGACTTCGTCTTCAAGGGGATCACGGTCCTCTTCGCCTTCAGCATCCTCGTCATCATCGCCGTCATGGTGGTGGAGATGGTGGATCAGAGCCTCCCGGCCATCAAAAAGTTCGGCTGGAGCTTCGTCACCGGCCGCGACTGGGACGCCGTCCAGGAATCTTTCGGCGCCCTCCCCTTTGTCTGGGGCTCGGTGGTTTCGTCGCTCCTGGCGCTGCTGCTGGCCACCCCCCTCGCCGTCGGGACCGCCCTCTTCATCACCGAGATCGCCCCGAAGAAATTCGGCGCAGTCGTGGCAGCCCTCGTTGAGCTGCTGGCATCGATCCCGAGCGTCATCTACGGCCTCTGGGGGGTGCTGGTCATGGCTCCGTGGCTCCAGAGCACGATCCAACCCTTTCTCATCGACAAGTTCGGATTTCTCCCGTTCTTCACGGGGGCTCCCTACGGGGTGAGCATGCTCGCCGCCGTCTTCATCCTGATGATCATGGTGATCCCCATCATCACCTCCCTCACCAAGGAGGTGCTCCTGGCGGTCCCCCAGAGCCAGCGCGAGGCAGCCATCGCCCTCGGCGCCACCCGCTGGGAGATGATCCGGATGGCGGTTCTCCCCTACGGCCGCTCCGGCATCCTCGGGGCGGTGATCCTCGGGCTCGGCCGGGCCATCGGCGAAACAATGGCAGTCACCATGGTGATCGGCAACACGCCACAGATCTCGCTATCGCTCCTCTCGCCGGCCTACACCATGCCGAGCGTCATCGCCAACGAGTTCGCCGAGGCTTCCTCGAAACTCCACGGCGCCGCCCTCATGGAGATCGGCCTGATCCTCCTGGCGGTTACGCTGGCCATCAACGTCCTGGCACGGCTCCTCCTCTGGGGGATGACCCGCAGGGCCGCCACCGGAGGTGCCAAATGAGAACGCCATCCACCCGCAACCTGAAAAACGGGTTCATGATCCTCTCCATGGGGGTGGCAACCCTGGCGGTGCTCCTGCCGCTCGTCATCATCTTCACCCATATCGTCAAGATGGGGTTCAGCTCCCTGTCGCCCGACTTTTTCATCCACATTCCGAAGCCCACCGGCGAAACCGGCGGAGGCATGGCCAACGGCATGGTCGGCTCCTTCCTCCTGATCGCCCTCGCCTCGGGGCTCGGAATCCCGGTGGGAATCTTCGGCGCCATGTACCTCGTCGAGTATGGCGGCAACCGCATCTCCGGCGTCATCCGGTTCGCGGCCGACGTCCTCTCCGGCGTCCCCTCCATCATCACCGGCATGGTGGCCTATACCCTGATGGTCGTGCCGATGAAGAAATTCTCGGCCCTGGCCGGCGCAGTGGCCCTGGCGCTCATCATGATCCCCATCGTGCTCCGCACCACGGAAGAGCAGCTGAAGATGGTCCCCGACACGCTGCGGGAGGCATCCCTGGCCCTGGGGGTCCCCCTCTGGCGCACGAGCCTGCGGGTAACGCTGCGCAGCGCCATGAAGGGGGTCCTGACCGGCATCCTGCTGGCCATCGCGCGGATCGCAGGCGAGACGGCGCCGCTCCTCTTCACCGCCCTCGGCAACCAGTTCTGGAGCAGGAAGCTGACCGAGCCCATCGCCGCCATGCCGCTGCAGATCTTCAACTTCGCCATCGCACCCTACGAGGACTGGCACCGGCTTGCGTGGGCCGGAGCCCTCGTCCTCGTCACGCTGATGTTCGCCCTGAGCCTCACCGCCCGTTATCTGGGGCGGAGCAAGTATCAAAGCTGACGCGCGTCCTCGCCATCATATCCAGAGGTATTGAATGAACGCCAAGGTAAAAATCGACAATCTCAACGTCCACTTCGGTTCGAACCACGCAGTGAAGGGGGTCAGCATCGACGTCCCCGAGAACACCGTCACCGCCATCATCGGCCCCTCGGGGTGCGGCAAGTCCACGGTGCTCCGCTCCCTCAACCGGATGCACGACCTCTTCCCCCAGGCCCAGGTCACCGGCAAGATCCTCCTCGACGGCGACGACATCTACGGCCGGGGCGTCGACCCGGTCGTCATCCGCCGGCGGGTCGGGATGGTCTTCCAGAAGCCGAACCCTTTCCCCGCCATGTCGATCCATGATAACGTCATCGCGGGCTACAAGCTGAACGGCAGGGTCAAAAGGAGCGAGGCCGACGAGATCGTGGAATCGAGCCTGCGGCGGGTCGCCCTCTGGGACGAGGTGAAGGACCGCCTCAAAAGCAGCGCCATGGAGCTCTCCGGCGGCCAGCAGCAACGGCTCTGCATCGCCCGGACCATCGCGGTGAAGCCCGAGGTGATCCTCATGGACGAGCCCTGCTCGGCCCTTGACCCGATCTCCACCGTCAAGATCGAAGAACTGATCAACGAACTCAAGGAGCGCTACACCGTCGTCATCGTCACCCACAACATGCAGCAGGCGGCCCGGGTGTCGGACTACACGGCGTTCCTCTACATGGGAGAGATGATCGAGTGCGACACCACCCGCAAGATCTTCACCAATCCCGAGAAGAGCCAGACCGAAGATTACATCACCGGGCGGTTCGGCTAGCCCGCAATCGCAACTCAGCGGGGCTCGCCCCAGCACGAACCGAGGAGAACTGACCACCCATGGAAAAAGAACACATTTTCAAGCAGTACGACGCCGAACTGAACGATATCCGCTCCAAGCTCCTGGAGATGGGGGGGCGAGTGGAGAAGATGATCGCCGACGCCATGAAGGCGCTGGTGGAGCGCGATTCGGACCTGGCCCGCAGGACCATCGCCATCGATCATGAGATCAACCACCTGGAGATGGAGATCGACGAAAAATGCCTCCAGGTCCTTGCCCTGCGCCAGCCGGCGGCGCGGGACCTGCGCTTCATCACCCTGGCGCTCAAGATCGTGACCGACCTGGAGCGGATCGGCGACCAGTGCACCAGCGTCGCCAAGCGGGCCATCGAACTGAACGACGAGCCGCCGCTCAAGCCGTACATCGACCTCCCCCGGATGGCCACCTGCGCCAGCGTCATGGTGAAGGAGTCCCTGGACGCCTTCGTACGGGGCGACGCCGACCTCGCCATCAAGGTCTGCCGCGACGACCAGTTCGTGGACGACCTGAACGAGCAGATCCAGCGGGAGCTTCTCACCTTCATGATCGAGGACCCCTCCTCCATCAGCCGGGCCATCAAGCTGAACTACATCTCCAAGTGCCTGGAGCGGATCGCCGACCACGCCACCAACGTGGCAGAGATGGTGATCTTCATGCTCAAGGGGAAGGACATCCGCCACACCGCCCCGCCGACGCCGCTGTCCTGATTTCAACGACCAAGGGGCGCCGCGCGCCCCTTCGTTCCCTCTCATCGTTCCCCACAGGCCACCTCGGCCGACTCTCTCCTTGCCAGCTCACGATTCCATCCCTCTTTCCGCGGACTGGAATCACTCCGCCGTCGCTGCCGGACCACCCTCACCCGGTGCGTCGCGCTCTCGTTCGTGCGGAGCTTATAACCATTTCTTCCCGGATTCCCGTCACTATTGCGCGCATCCCTCGTGCCTGTCTTGTGTCGGGGAAAAAAGTGATCGCAGCAGGGGCATTTCCTATTGACCCTGTAAACACGAACATGATAAGTCAGATAACTGTACTGTCTTACCACCTTATCACCTTACCATAGGGGGAGATGAATCATGAGGGTCAAGAAGCTGTTCTCGTATCTGTACTTCCAGGTGCTGATCGCCATCACGCTCGGGGTACTGGTCGGCTACTACTATCCGGCGACCGGCGTGGCGATGAAGCCGTTCGGCGACGGCTTCATCAAGCTGATCAAGATGATCATCGCCCCGGTTATCTTCTGCACCGTCGTGACCGGCATCGCCGGCATGGAGGACATGAAGAAGGTGGGACGCGTGGGGGCCAAGGCGCTCCTCTACTTCGAAGTGGTCACCTCCCTCGCCCTGGTGATCGGCCTGGTGGTGGTGAGCGTCATCCAGCCCGGCGCCGGCTTCAACGCCGACGTGACCAAGCTCGACACCAAGGCCCTCACCGCCTTCACCTCCACGGCCAAAAACAGCACCACCACCGACTTTCTCATGAACATCATCCCGTCGAGCGTGGTTGACGCCTTCGCCAAGGGGGATATCCTCCAGGTCCTCCTCTTCGCCGTCCTCTTCGGTTTCGCCCTGTCGGCCCTCGGCGACAAGGGGAAGGCGGTCTACAAGATCATTGACCAGATCTCCCACACCCTCTTCGGCATCGTCGGCATCATCATGCGGGCGGCCCCCCTCGGCGCCTTCGGCGCCATGGCATTCACCATCGGCAAGTTCGGCGTCGGCTCCATCTCCAAACTCGGCATGCTCATGGGAAGCTTCTACCTGACGAGCCTCCTCTTCATCTTCGTGGTCCTCGGGACCATCTGCCGCCTCTGCGGCTTCAGCATCCTCAAGTTCATCCGCTACATCCGCGAAGAGCTCCTCATCGTCCTCGGCACCTCGTCGTCCGAGTCGGCGCTCCCCCGGATGATGAGCAAGCTGGAGAACCTCGGCTGCCGCAAATCGGTGGTGGGCCTCGTGATTCCCACCGGCTACTCCTTCAACCTGGACGGCACCTCCATCTACCTGACCATGGCGGCGCTCTTCGTGGCCCAGGCCACCAACACCCCCCTCACCCTCCAGCAGCAGCTCACCATCCTGGCGGTCCTCCTCCTCACCTCCAAGGGGGCGGCGGGGGTCACCGGCAGCGGCTTCGTCACCCTGGCGGCCACCTTCGCGGCCATCCCGACCATCCCCGTGGCGGGCCTCGCCCTCATCCTCGGCATCGACCGCTTCATGTCGGAAGCCCGCGCCCTCACCAACCTCATCGGCAACGGCGTGGCCACGGTGGTGGTCTCCAAGTGGGAGAAAGAGCTGGACGAGACGAGAATGCAGCGGGTGCTGAACGGCGAAGGGGACGAGGAGCTGGAAGGCGACAACCTCGACGAACTGGCGCCGGAATCGGCACTGGACGCCGAGCCGGCCGCCGACTGATCGCCGGCTGAACCCGGACGCAATAAAGGCCGCTTCCCTCCACGGGGAGCGGCCTTTTTGCATCCGGAGACCGGGCAGCCCTAGCGTCCCGTCACCGTACCCAGTGCATTCCACCCCTTGAGGAGATCCAGGGCCCGCACCACTTGGTAGTCCTTCTTCGCGTCATCGGCGGCTGCCACGGGCGCGGCCGACTTTTTGCCCCCCCCCTTCGGTGCCGTGTCACTCTCCCCGCCGAGATGGTTATCCAGATCCTTCTCGTGGAAATCCTCCCGCTGCTCGTCCTTCACCGCCTTCAGCTCGGCGCTCTCCACGACGATGTCGGGGACGATCCCCTTGGCCTGGATGGAGCGCCCCTTGGGGGTGAAGTAGCGGGCGGTGGTCAGCTTGAGCCCGGCCCCGTCGCGCATCGGGATCACCGTCTGCACCGATCCCTTGCCGAAGCTCGGCGTCCCGATGATGACCGCCCGGCCGTGGTCCTGCAGTGCCCCGGCCACGATTTCGGAGGCGCTGGCGCTGCCGCCGTTGATCAGGATGACCATCGGATACCGGGGCTCCTTCTCGCCGACGGTGGCGCTGAACTTCCGGCTGGCATAGTGTTCCCGCCCCTCGGTATAGACGATGAGGCCGTTGTCGAGCCGATCGCCGACGAACCGCCCCGCCACGGAGACCGCCGCATCCAGGAGCCCGCCGGGGTTGTTGCGGAGATCCAGCACCAGCCCCCGGAGGTTTCCGCCGTTTTCCTTCCGCAGCTTCGCCAGGGCGGCAGCGAGCTCTTCGCCGGTCCGCTCCTGAAAATGACCGATCCGGACATAGCCGTAGCCGGGCTCCAGGGTCCGGGCCCTGGTGCTCCTGGTTTTGATGACGTCGCGCACCAGTGGCACCACCAGCAGCTTCGCCTCCCCCTCCCGCAGGATCGTCAGGGTCACCCGCGTCCCCTTCTCGCCGCGCATCCGCTTGACCGCCTCGGTAATGGTCAGCCCGCGGGTCGGCGTCCCGTCGATCTTCGCAATGTGGTCGCCGCTCCTGAGACCGGCCCGCCAGGCGGGGGTATCCTCGATGGGGGAAACGACGATGAGCTTCCCCTCCTTCAGGGTAATCTCGATGCCGAGCCCGCCGAAGGAGCCCGCCATCTCCACCTTCATCTCCGTGAACGGCTCGGGGGGGAGATAGGCACTGTGGGGATCGAGGGAGGCGAGCATCCCGTTCACCGCCCCCTCCAGGAGCTTCTTCCGGTCGACCTCCTCCACGTAGCTCGTCCGGATGTGGTAGAGCACCTCGCGGAACAGCTTCAGGGAAGCTCCCCCGCTCCCTCCGCCAGCCTCTCCCCGGCTTCTCCAGCCGCCGGCCACCCCCAGGGCCAGGACGACGATCGTCGCCACCAGCCCCAGCGTAATCTTCATTCGCGTCGTAAGCATCATGACCTCCGGGGCGCCGCAGGGTATCTCCCCGTCCCTCCGCGCACCCGGTTACTTTATTGCTCCCGCGGCGCTCTTGTCAATTGCCGCGTAGGGAAGCCCCCCTCCCTGCAGCATGACGAAAGGCCGCCCCCCTGCCGGGAGACGGCCCTATTCGTCAGTCCGTTCCATAGTCGTCCCTTAGTCATTCAGTACAGCGGGTTCAGCTCTTCGCCTCGGCCTTCGTCCCGATGCTTTCCGCCACCCCTTTGGCCATGCCGATCATGGTGAGAACCGCGGGGAGGAGCTGTGCGACCACGATGAGGGCGCAGAAGCCGAGGAAAATCCAGCATACCACCCCACTGTTGTCTTCCCGCGCTCCCGAAGCGGCCAATGCCGTCGTCACGCTTCCCAGGATCATTGCCAGTACGCTGGCTACCGTTCTCGTTTTCACGACGTCCTCCTTCGTTCGCGCGCATCCTGCGCGGGATTCTGTTCTTATGGCCCCACTCCCGGATCGCTTCACATCCTCTTCCGCTACCGTGCCTCTTCGGCCTTGGGCGAGAAGAGCCCCTTCAGCATCGAGCCGAACATCACCAGGGCCGGAAGAGTCTGCAGAGCGATAATGGCGGCACCGAATGCCAGGAAGAGGGGGGCGAGGAATCCGCCTTCATCCATCCCCGCGCCGCTGGCGGCGAAGGAAGAAGAAGCGCTGGCGATAACGGCGATAAGTGCTTTGGCTGTGGTTTTCATGGCATCCTCCTCGGTTTCTCTCGGGATAGTGACTGCATTTGTTTTTCTTAATAGCAGCGAGCATGCCACTCCAATGCCATCTAAGCATTTTTTATCAACATACTGATATTACAGATTATTTTAAATTGATACCGGCCCGGATTGGATCGGCGGAGCGCCGCTCCGTATAGGGGAATCATACAGAACAACCGGAGAGATGCGGCGACCACGCCACCCCGCTGCCCATAACCTGTTGCAATAGCGCCGCTTTGCCCCGAAGCGGCGCTGCATGGAAAAAACATGCGCCTCGCAGCGGGCGTAATACAGCATGCGGAAGGGGGCGGAGACGCCCCCTTACATCTTGGGGAAGAAGATGAAGAGCGACATCGCCAGCAGCGCCAGCACCCACATGCCGGCGGAGACCTCGCGTCCGCGGCCGGCCGCCGCCTTGAGGAGGGGATAGGTCAGGAGCCCCGTGGACATGCCGACCCCGATGTTGTAGGTGAAGATCATCAGGACGATGGTGAGGAAGGCGGGGACGAGCTCGGTGAAGTCGTCGAAATCGATCCGCTTGATCGGCTCGACCATGAAGGAGCCGATGACGATGAGGGCGATGCCGTAGGCGTGGGGGGGAACGATGGTGAAGAGTGGCGAGAAGAAGAGCGACAGCAGGAAAAGCCCCGCCACGACCAGGGCGGTGAAGCCGGTGCGCCCCCCTTCCTCGATGCCGGCGGCCGATTCGATGTAGGCGCCGGTGGTGGTGGTCCCCAGAAGCGGCGCCACGGTGGTGGCCAGGGCATCGGCCAGCATCGGCTTCTCGATCTCCGGCAGGTTCCCCGCCTCGTCCAGGAGGTCGGCCCGCATGGAGAGGCCGATGAGGGTCCCCACCGTATCGAGGAACGCCATGATGAAGATGGTGAGGACCACCGGGAAGAAGCGGAAGTCGAGGGCATTGGCGATGGAGAGTTGCCCGACGATGGGGGTCGGGTCGGGGGGGAGACTCACGAACTCCTTCGGCATCGGCGTCACGCCGCAGGCGATGGAGAGGACGGTGGTGGCGACAATGCCGATGACGATGGCGCCGCGGATCCGCCGCGTCATGAGGAAGACGGTGAGGAGGTAGCCGAAGACCGCCAGGAGCACCGACGGCGAGGCGATGTTCCCCATCTTCACCGGCGCCCCGGGAACGCCGAGGGTGACGAGTCCGGTCTCATTGAGGCCGATGAAGGTGAGGAAGAGCCCGATGCCGACGGCGAAGGCGCACTTGAGCGAGAGGGGGATCGCCTCGGCAAGCCAGCTCCGCACCTTGAAGACGGTGAGCACCGTAAAGAGGATGCCGGCCACGAAGACCGCCCCCAGGGCCGTCTGCCAGGTGTAGCCGAGGACCTTCACCACCGTGAAGGCGATGAAGGCGTTCTCGCTCATGTACGGGGCGATGGCGAAGGGGCGGTTGGCGTAGAGCGCCATCATCACCGTGCCGAAGACCGCCGCCACGATGGTCGCCGTGGTGGAGGGGCCCCGGGGGATCCCCGCCGCCTCCAGGATCGCCGGGTTGACGATGATGATGTAGGCCATGGTCAGGAAGGTGGTGATTCCGGCGACGGTCTCGCGGCGGTAGGAGGTGTGGTGCTGGTCGAACTTGAAAAATCGCTTCATCGGTTCCTCGAAGTTTCGCTTTCTGTGACCGGGGTCACACCTCCCATCTCATTAAAGCGGGTAAGATGGGGACAAAAGAAGATGAATCCGTATCGCACTGTTTTCGAAGAGGTAAACCCCGGGTAACCGGGGGACACAAAGCTGCGGGTCCTGTCTGCGGGCAGGACAGCCGGGTTGGCGAAGAGACAGTTGCCGCTGCTGAGGCGTGGTGGGCTGTCTTTTTTTGTGCCCCCACACTCAAACCCAACCCAGGGAGGAAATCATGAAAAAGTTCGTACTGCTCGTCGTCGCCCTTCTCGCCACCGCAGTGACTGCCCACGCCCAGCCGGTCCAGGTCGCCCTCACGACCACCGCCAAGGCCATCACGCAGACCGTGAACGGCGTCACCACCATCGTCACCCCGGCACCGACCACCCTCTACGGCCTGGAGATGGTGCTCCAGCTTCCGGTCGGCGTCACCCCCCGGCTCGACCCCGCCGCGCCGGGAACCAATTTCGTCGACCCCGCCACGATCGTCCTGGCCGACAACAGCTCCCTCAACACGGGGACCAGCTTCTCGGCCGCCTACTTCCCCTCCGCCACCCCCGCCACCGTGGGCGACACCGTCAAGCTGGTCATCGCCAACCCCTACGGCTTCAAGTTCGGCCTCTTCGGCGCCCTCTCGTTCGACTACAAGCCCGGCTTCATCCGGACCTACAACGCCACCACCGGCACCGTCACCAACGTCAATTTCACCGTGGCGAGCTTCCGGGCGGTCGACGTGAACGGCTACACCATCCCGGCCACCCAGGCCACCGGCAGCATCAGCAAGTCATACTCCTGGCAGTAGCGTCCGCCGCACCCGCCGCTCTGGCATTGCAACCGGAGCGGCGGGGCTCCCTCAGTATCCCTTCAGCGCGAAGATCCCCGGCGCATTCCGCCAGTACCCCTTGTAGTCCATCCCGTAACCGAAGAGATAGCGGTCCGGCGTCTCCAGCCCCACGAATTCCGGGATGAGATCGGGCCGGGACTTGCGGTCGTGCTTCTTGTCCACCAGCACGGCGGTCAGGACCTCCCGCGCCCCCTGCTCGCGGCACCAGTCGACGATGGCTCCGAGGGTCGCCCCCTCGTCGAGGATGTCGTCGACGACGAGCACCGTGCGGTCGCGCAGGTCGCGGGCCGGGCGCACCTTCCAGTCGAGGACCGTCCCGTAGAGCTTGTGGCCGTACCGGGTGGCGTGGAGGTACTCGGCCTCCAGGGGGAACTCCAGCTTCGGCAGGAGCTTGCCGGTGACGATCAGCCCCCCGTTCATGACGCAGAAGAGAATGGGGTTGGCCTCGGCCAGGCGGCCGGTAATCGCCTGCGCCATCCGGTCGATGGCCTCATCCACCTCGGCGGCGGCAAAGAGGCAATCGGCCTCGGCATAGACCTGACGGACTTCATCCAGCGTGACGGACATGGGCACCTCGAACGGAACGTGATAAAAAGTTCAATTTAGCAAAAAACCGGTTTCAGGAAAACAAATTATCGCCGGATGGCGTCGAGAAAGGCGGCGCCGTAGCGCCCGAGCTTCTGCTCCCCCACCCCGTTGATCCGGAGGAGTTCGTCGGGGGTGGCCGGGCGCAGCGCCGCCATCTCCACTAGGGTGGCGTCGCTGAAGATGACGTAGGGGGGAACCTGCTGCTCGTCGGCCAGCCGCTTGCGGAGTGCCCGGAGCTCCTGGAAGAGCCCCTCGTCCCCCTCGGCCAGGGGGACGGTCCCCCCCCGGCGCTTCGGCTCCTTCTTCGGCGCCGCCACCTTCACCCGCGGCCGGGCGAGGATGAGGCTTTCCTCCCCCTTCAGCAGCGGCCGGGCCGCCGGAGTGAGCTTCAGCACCGAGTAGTTGGCCATGTCCTGCTCCAGGTACCCCCGGTGGATCAGTTGGCGGATAACGCTCCCCCACGCCTCGGCGGAGAGGTGGGCGCCGATACCGTAGGTGGAGAGCCGGTCGTGCCCCAGCTGACGGATCCGCTCGTTTCTGGAGCCCCGCAGGACATCGATCACATGGCCGACGCCGAAGCGCTGCCCTACCCGGTAAACGCAGGAGAGGGCCTTGCGGGCATCCTCGGTGGCGTCGAAGGTCTCGGGGGGATCGAGACAGAGGTCGCAGTTGCCGCACCCCTCGGCAAGCCGCTCGCCGAAGTAGCCGAGGAGGGCCTGACGGCGGCAGGTCCCCGCCTCGGCGATGCCGACCATGGCGTTCAGCTTGTGGAGCTCGATCCGGATCTGCTCCGGATTCCCCCCTGATTCGATGAGGGAGCGGGAGAGCGGGATGTCGCCGTAACCGAAGAGGAGGAGCGCCTCCGCCGGAAGCCCGTCGCGGCCGGCCCGACCGGTCTCCTGATAGTAGCTCTCGATGTTCTTGGGCAGGTCGTAATGCACCACGAACCGGACGTTGGGCTTGTCGATCCCCATGCCGAAGGCGACGGTGGCCACCACCACCCGGACGTCGTCCCGCAGGAACGCCTCCTGCACCCGGCTCCGCTCGCCGTCGGCCAGCCCCGCGTGGTAGGCGGCCGCCTCAACCCCGGCGCCCCGCAGCTTCTCCGCCACCTCCTCCACCCGCTTGCGGGAGAGGGCATAGACGATGCCGGCCTCCGTCGGGCGGCCCGCCAGGAAATCCATGAGCTGGTTGAAGGGCTTGCGTTTCTCGACGACCGAATACCTGATGTTGGGGCGGTCGAAGCCGGTGACATAGATCTCCGCGTCGCGCAGCCCGAGCCGCGCGATGATGTCGGTGCGGGTCTGGACGTCGGCGGTGGCGGTGAGGGCGATGAGCGGCACCCCGGGGAAGAGCCCCCGCAGGCGGCCGAGCCCCACGTATTCGGGGCGGAAGTCGTGCCCCCACTGGGAGACGCAGTGGGCCTCGTCGATGGCGAAGAGGGCGATGGGGAGCTCCCGCAGCCGCTCCAGGAACGCGTCGGTCATGAGCCGCTCCGGCGCCACGTAGAGGAGGTCCAGTTCGCCGGCATGGAGCCGGGCCAGCACCTGCCGCGCCTCCCGCTCCCCCAGGGTGGAGTTGTAGGCGGCAGCCGCCACGCCGTTTTCCCGCAGCGCGTCCACCTGGTCCTTCATGAGCGAGATGAGGGGCGAAACGACGATCCCGACCCCGGGGCGATGGAGGGCCGGAATCTGGTAGCAGAGAGACTTGCCGCCCCCGGTCGGCATCAGGACGAAGGCGTCGCCGCCGTCGATGAGCCGGGTGACGATCTCCTCCTGGAACGGGCGGAAGGAGCGGTAGCCGAAGACGGTGCGCAGGGTGTCGAGGGGGGTGCGGGGAGCGGTCACGGCAACTCCCTCAGGAGCCGGAAGCCGAGGTAGACGTAGCTTCCGTCCGGGGCGCCGCGGCCGCGGGCGGAGGAGCGGACATAGCGGGGCTTGCTCCCGAAGGAGCCGCCGCGCTGGACCCGGCGGGGATCGTCGCCGCCGAGCCACGGGCTCCCGTCGGCGGGAGCCCCGGTGTAGCTCTCGTGCCAGGTGTCGAGGCACCACTCCCAGACGTTGCCCGCCGTATCGAAGAGGCCGTAGGGGTTGGCCGCGAAGGAGCCGACCGGCGCCGTCTGCTTATTGTCCCACCGGCTGCCGCACCCCTTGCAGTCGGCCCGGTTTTCCCCGGCGGTCCCCCCCCACCAGAAGGGGGTATCCTTTCCGCCACGGGCGGCATATTCCCACTCCGCCTCGCTCGGCAGCCGGTACCGCTCCCCCGTCTGCTCCGCAAGCCACTTCGTGTAGGCAACCGCATCGTCCCAGGTGACGTTCATCACCGGCTTGCTCCCCCGCCCCCAGTTGTGGGAAAAGGCCCCGAACCAGCGCCGGCCGTCCTTCGGCTTCTCCCGGCCGGTCGCCTCACAGAAGGCATCGTATTCGGCAAAGGTCACCTCGTACTTCCCCATGGCGAAGGGGCGGGCGATGGTGACCTCGTGGACCGGCTTCTCGTCCGGATCGCCGCCGCCGAAGATCGCCCCCATCCGGAACCGGCCGGCGGGAATGACCACCATCTCGGGGCCGGCGGCGCCGCTTTTCAGCCGATCATGGAAGACCGCTCCGGCTGCGGGAGAGGTGGCGCCCCGGGCGCCGGGAGCAAGAAGAAGGATCAGAATGAGTGCCGGAATGGTATGGCGGAAACGGATCTCCATGAGGGGGGCTCCTTGGGGGAAAATGCCAGCGGTGACTCCGCCAACTGGCGGCAACTCTTCATTGTACGTGGTGAAGCGACGCGAGGCAACGGGTGATTTCCGGGCGGAGCATCCACCCCGCCGGAGGCCCCCCTCCCCCCACCAGCGCCGGGCACGCCCCTCCCTCCCCTAACCTCCCATCATTACTGGCATTGGCGCCGGTCTATTTTTGTGTTGTTTTTTAAATACTTGCATGTTAAAAATTATAAATTATCCTAAAGGAGCGTCCGTGATCGAACAGGGCGAAATTACCCGGTATTTCCAGCTGGAGCGTCGCGACCTCGTCTACCTCAAATTCATCGTCGAGGCATACGAGGGGCTCGCCACCCTCAGCACGGCGGACCGGGAACGCGGCATCGTCGTCATCTCGTATCACCGTCATTTCGCGGAAGATCTCGACGCCTTACTCACTGCGCTCGGCACCGAAATTGCTTTGCAAGAGGTGACGGGCATGGAGAATTTACTGCATGCTTGACACATTCGACCTCAACCGAATTCTCCGTCGTGCCCTGGCGGGAGGCGGTGAATTCGCGGACATTTACTTTGAAGAGGGGGCGAACACCTCCATCGTCTGCGAGGACGGCAAGATCGAGAAAGTCCTTGCGGGAACCGACCGCGGCGTGGGGATCAGGGTCATCTCGGACCTGCGCACCGCCTACGCCTACACGAACGAGATCACCGAGGCGGCGCTCCTCTCCCTGGCCGGGACGGTGAGCCGGGCGGTCGCCGGGAAGGTGTTCGACCGTGACATCGACCTGCGGAACAAGATCGTCGGCGCCGGTTTTCCCATTGAAATTACGCCAGATAGCGTACCTTTACAGGACAAGGTTGCGCTGGTAAACCGCGGCAACGTCGCAGCCCGCAAATTTAGCGATAAAATACGGCAAGTTATGGTGGTCTACCGTGACAGCCGGATCAAGACCCAGATCGCCAATTCGCTGGGTGAATTCACCGAGGCAAACCGTACCGGCACCCTCTACCTAGCCCAGGTGGTGGCGGCCGCCGGCGACGTGATCCAGACCGGGTACGAACCGGTGGGAAAATTCATCGGCTACGAACTGTTTCGCGAGCGGGGCCCCGAGGAGATCGCCGAGACGGCGGCCCGGCGGGCGGTGATGATGCTTGCGGCTCGCAAGGCGCCGGGGGGGCTCATGCCGGTGGTCCTCTCCTCCGAAGCAGGGGGAACCATGGTCCACGAGGCTATCGGCCACGGGCTGGAGGCCGACCTGGCCCAGAGCGGCATGTCGGTCTACACCGGCAAGGTGGGAAGCCAGGTGGCATCACCGCTGGTGACGGTCATCGACGACTCCACGATTCCCAACGCCCGGGGCTCCTTCTCCTTCGACGACGAGGGGTCGCCGGCCCAGCGGACGGTACTGGTGGAGAACGGCATTCTGAAGGGGTATCTCTATGACCGGCTCAGCGCCCTGAAGGACGGCTGCGCCTCCACCGGCAACGGACGCCGCGAGGGGTACCACGCGCGCCCCATCGTCAGGATGACCAACACCCTCATCGCCCCGGGGGAGTCCGATCCCGCCGAGATCGTGAAGGGGGTCGGCAGCGGACTCTTCGTCCGGAAGATGGGGGGCGGCCAGGTGAACACCGTCAGCGGAGACTTCATGTTCGAGGTTTCCGAGGGGTTCCTGATCGAAAACGGCGTGATCGGCGAGCCGGTCCGGGGAGCCACCCTCACCGGCAACGGTCCCGACGTGCTGAAGAAGATCGCCCGGGTCGGCAGCGACCTCGGCTTCGGCATCGGCACCTGCGGCAAGGACGGACAGGGGGTGCCGGTCTCCGATGCCCAGCCGACCCTTCTGATCGAGGAGATTACCGTCGGCGGAGCCGCCTGACGGACGATTGGTATGCAGTGGCCACGGATGGCCCGGATAAACCAGGGCCGTTTCCCGGAGGGCGACGTCGGTGTCGCGCGGGCAACGCGCGGAGAAGGCTGCCTGACACACCGAACGATTCCCGGAACAGGAATGCACCGTGTCCCATGCTGAACTGACGACAATCCAACCGGTGGAACTCCTTGAGAACCTCAAGGCACACCCGTTCCTCGCCCCGTACCACCTGAGCTTCTGCTGCGATCAGGACGGGGCGGGGCGTTTCAAGTCGGCGTTCACCATCTGCGGCGCCGTCGAGCAAAACCCCCTCTGCAGCAAGATCTGCCGGACCATGGTGGAGGAAGCGGTGCAGCGCGCCAGCGGCAGCGGCGTGCCGGTCGTCTTCCGCTGCCACGCGGGGCTGCTGAACTTCGCCGTACCGATAAAGAACGGCGACCTCCCCTTCTCCTGCATCATCGGCGGCGGAGTCCGCGAAAAAGAGATCGACCTCGCTCACCTGGAGGTGCTCTCCGCCGCCGACAACCTGGATGTCGTGGCGCTCCTCGGAGAGCTGGAACAGCTCCCCACCGCCACCGAACAGGAGGTCACGGAGACGGCGCACCGGGTCCAGGAACTGGTCCCGTCGCTCCTCACCCGCAATCTCCACAGCCTCATCTTCGAGAAGACCATGCAGCGGCTCGCGGCCGTCACCGGGGTCTCCGCCGGCATCGACGGCGCCCGGACCGCCTGCGACGTCATGGGGCTGGTGAGCGAGACCCTCGGCATTCTCTTCGACATCGCCCGCATCGCCATCCTCGTCCCCCAAGGGGGAGGCTCCTTCGCCGTCAAGGGGCTCTGGGGGCTGGACCTCGACCTGGGGAGCGTGCCGGCGGCCAAGGCCCACGGCATCTTTTCACGCCACCGCACCGACCAGACGGTCACCATCGAGGATGACTGCCGCGCCCTCTTCCCGGCCGTCGAGGCGGATCGGGCAACCTGCATCCGCTTTGGCTCCGGAGACGAGCTCCTCGGCGTCCTGGTGCTGTTCGACACCACCCTTCCCCCCCGCGACGAGATGCTGGTGAAGCTCTTCACCGGCCGGGCCGCATCGCGGCTGCAGCAGGTCAGGAGCGAGGAACGGCATTCGAGCGAGAGCGCCCAGGCCGAGAAGCTCTTGCACATGTTCAGCACCCTCTCCCGCACCGAGGGGAAGGAGGAGCTCAACCAGCGCATCCTCGGCATGGCCGCCGACCTCGTCGACGCCTCGTCGGGCTCCATCATGTTCAAGAACGACAACGGCGAGACCCTCAAGATCGAGTCGGCCCTCGGCATGAACATGCAGCTGGCCCAGAGCATGGTGGTTCAGGTCGGCACCGGCATCGCCGGCAAGGTGGCGGCCAGCGGCCATCCGCTGCTGGTGAACGACATCGAGAAGGACAAGCGGATCGGCACCCCCAACCGCCCCCGCTTCAAGACCAAGTCGTTCGTCAGCATCCCGATCCGGCTCCGGGACGACATCATCGGCGTCCTCAACCTCTCGGACAAGAAGAACCAGGGGATCTTCACCGAGGCCGACCTGAAGCTCCTCATCACCTTCGCCGATCACGCCTCCATCATGATCGAGCGGGCCATCTCCATCGAACGGGCCGACATCCTGGAGCAGCTCTCCATCACCGACCACCTGACCGGCCTCTACAACCGCCGCTTCCTCAAGCGCCGCATGGAGGAGGAGCTCTCCCGAAGCATCCGCCAGAACCTGGGGCTCACGGTGATGTTCGTCGACCTGGACCACTTCAAGATCTACAACGACCTCTGCGGCCACCTGGCGGGGGACCGGGCGCTGAAGCGCCTGGCCCGGATCCTCTCCGAAAGCGCCCGGCAGATGGATATCGTCACCCGCTACGGCGGCGAAGAGTTCTGCATCATCCTCCCCGGCACCTCGAAAAAGGAGTCGATCTTCGTGGCCGAGCGGATCCGGCGGGCCATCGAGAGCGAGGAGTTCCCCCACGAGGAGAATCTTCCCCAGGGGAGCCTCACCGCCAGCATCGGGGTCTCCTCCTACCCCGAGGACGGCAGCACCGACGCCGTCCTCATCAAGGCGGCCGACGTGGCCCTCTACCGCGCCAAGGCCGACGGACGCAACCGCGTCGCCATCGCCAGCGGCGCCGAAGCGGACGAGGGGCCCCACCTCAAATCGGTTGCCCAGAATCAGCAGTAAAAAAGGCCGCCCGGCGAACCGGACGGCCTTTTTCGATTGTCATCAATCGTTGCAGCTCCCGCTTACTCCACCACCTTCGCCGACGTGATGAAGACGCTCTCCGCCGGGACGTCGGAGTGGCCGGCCCGGTTCCCCGTCTTCACCTGGGCAATGGCGTCCACCACATCCATCCCCTCCACCACCTGGCCGAAGACGGCATAGCCGAAGAGGTCGGGGGTCTTTCCCTTGTAATCGAGGAAGGCGTTGTCCACCAGGTTGATAAAGAACTGGGAGGTGGCGCTGTCCACCACGGCGGTCCGGGCCATGGCCAGGGTCCCCCGGGTGTTCTTCAGGCCGTTGGCCGCCTCGTTCTTGATGGCGAACTTGGTCTTTTTCGGCTGCATGCTCTCGTCGAGCCCCCCGCCCTGGACCATGAACCCCTTGATGACCCGGTGGAAGATGAGGCCGTCGTAGTAGCCGTCCTTCACATAGGAGAGGAAGTTGCGGACGCTGATGGGGGCCTTCTCCTTGAACAGCTCGATGGTGATGGTTCCCATGGAGGTTTCCACGAGAACGCGCGGATTGGTCTCTTCGCTCATTTCTGCTCCTTTCGTACACTGGTATCCTGCACTTGTACCACAAACGGAGGGGGACCGAGAACCCCTTTCCTTCGACGCCGGGGAATTCGCTCCTTGCAATGGATAGCGGATGGGATATGATTGAGGGGTTTTTTCAACGGGCGCATGGCGCCCTCACGTATCCAAACCGAGGAGGCATCCAATGAAACATACCGCACTGATCGCATCCGCCTTCCTGGCCGTAACCCTCATGGCCGGCACCGCCGGAGCGACCCCCGAGCAGGCCGGGGAGATGGAGCGGGCCGCAGCGGGGCTCATGGTCCAGCACCACAAGGGGATGGTCCGCAGCGAACCGGCGGTGGCGAAGGTCGGCGAACCGGCCCCCTCCTTCACCCTCGACGCCGTGGTCACCAACGAGTTCAAGCAGGTGAGCCTCGTCGACTACCGGGGGAAATGGGTCGTCCTCTTCTTCTACCCCGCCGACTTCACCTTCGTCTGCCCCACGGAGATCACCGGCTTCAACAAGGCCCTGGACCGCTTCACCGAGCTCAACGCCCAGGTCCTCGGCGCCTCGGTGGACAGCAAATACTCCCACCTCGCCTGGATCAAGCGGGGGGACCTGGGCGAGCTGAAGTTCCCCCTCCTGGCGGACGGCAAGAAGGAGACGGCCGCCCGCTACGGCATCCTCGACGAGAAGGAAGGGGTCGCCCTGCGGGGGCTCTTCATCATCGACCCCAACGGCGTCGTCCAGTACCAGGTGGTGAACAACCTCTCGGTGGGGCGAAGCGTCGAGGAGACCCTCCGGGTCCTGGAGGCGCTCCAGACCGGCGAGCTCTGCCCCCTGGGGTGGAAGCCGGGGGAGAAGACCATCGGCAAGTGACGCCATCCCGGTCGCCTGACCGAGAAAAAGGCCGTGGGGAGCGTTCCCCGCGGCCTTTTTCCTTTCTCCGGCTCGTTCTCTTCTATCCCAGCTTCGCCCGCATCCGGGCGAAGAAATCCTGCGCCATCGCCTCCTGCTCCTCCTCGGTGGCGGCCTTCTTCGCCCCCCCTTCATGAAACTGGAGGAGCCGCTCCGGGATCTCCTCCAGAAACCGCGACGGCTGGCGCTCCAGGAGCTTGCCGTACTTCTTCCGGTGGAGACAGCGGGTGACGGTGAGGTGCCGCCGGGCGCGGGTGATGCCGACGTAGCAGAGCCGGCGCTCCTCGTCGATGGTACCCCCCTCCTCCATCGATTTTTTGTGGGGGAGAATCTCCTCCTCGAACCCCACCAGGAAGACGAAGGGAAACTCCAGCCCCTTGCTGGAATGGAGCGACATGAGGGTCACCGCGTCCCGGCCGTGCTCCTTCTTGTCCTTGCCGCTGAAGCGGTCCTCGTCCATCAGCGAGACCTTCTCCAGGAACCCCGAGAGGGTGGCGCCGGGGATCCGCTCCTCGTACCCCGCCATGGAGTTGATGACCTGCTCCACGTTCTCCACCTTCTTCCGGGCCGTGGCCGGCTCCTCGATGGTCCGGTAGAGCTCCTCCTCGATCCCGAGACGGTCGAAGAGCCGCTTCACCCGCCCCGCCAGGTCGCCGGGACGGCGGAAATCCTCCGTCGCGCCGGTGATGAGCCGGTGGAAGGCGAGGACCTTCTCCCGGGTCGGCTCGTTGATCCCCTCGATCTCCCCCACCCGGCCGAAGGCCTCCATCAGATGGCACGACTGCTCCAGGGACCACTGGTTGATCCGCAGCACCGTCCCGTCGCCGATCCCCCGCCGCGGAAAGTTAACGATACGCAGCAGCGCCTGCTCGTCCAGGGGGTTGTCGATCACCCGCAGGTACGAGAGGGCGTCCTTCACCTCCTTGCGCTCGTAGAACTGCATCCCCCCCACCAGCACGTAGGGGATGTCCTCGAAGCGGAGCTGCTCCTCGAAGGCGCGGCTCTGGGAGTTGGTCCGGTAGAGAATGGCGAAGTCGCTGAAGGCGAGGTTGTGCTGGTAGCGCTCCATCTGGATCCGCTCCACCACCAGGGAGGCCTCCTCCTCGTCGTCCTGGGCGGTGACGAGGTCGATGGGGCGCCCCTCGCCGGAATCGGTCCAGAGGCGCTTCTCCTTCCGCTTCACGTTGTTCCTGATGACGTGGTTCGCCGCCTCCAGGATAGTGCCGGTGGAGCGGTAGTTCTGCTCCAGCTTCACCACCCGGCACCCCGGGTAGTCCTTCTCGAAGTCGAGGATGTTCCCCACATCCGCCCCGCGCCAGCCGTAGATGGACTGGTCGTCGTCCCCCACCACGCAGAGGTTCCGGTACTTTTTCGCCAGCAGCGAGATGAAGAGGTACTGGGAGGCGTTGGTGTCCTGGTACTCGTCCACCATGATGTAGCGGAACCGCTCCTGCCAGTGTTCGAGCACCTCGGGGTGCCCCTGGAGGAGCCCCACCGTCAGCATGATGATGTCGTCGAAGTCGATGGCGTTGCATGCCTTGAGGAGCCGCTGGTAGATGGGGTAGACGTCGCAGGCGAGGAGCTCGTCGGGGTCCTCGTAGCGGGGGAGCGCCCGCTCGGGGGGGATCAGGGCGTTCTTCCACCCCGAGATCCGCCAGAGGATCCCCTCGGCGTCGTGCTTCTTGCCGTCGGCGTTCACCTCGCGCATCGCCTGGCGGATGAGACCGAGCTGGTCGGAGGTGGTGTAGATGCCGAAGTTCTTCTTGTAGCCGAGCCGCTCGATGTCCCGGCGCAGGATCTTCACCCCCAGGGAGTGAAAGGTAGAGATGACCATCCCCTTGCACTTCGCCCGTCCCACCAGGTCCCGGACCCGCTCCTTCATCTCGCCGGCCGCCTTGTTGGTGAAGGTGACTGCCAGGATGTTGTCGGCCCGCACCTTCCGGTCGAGGAGGAGGTGGCCGATCCGGAAGGTGATGACCCGGGTCTTGCCGGACCCCGCCCCGGCCAGGACCAGCAGCGGCCCCTCCGTATGCTCCGCGGCGGCCCGCTGGGGAGGGTTGAGGGTGGAAAGATCGAACTTTGACACGGGATGCTCCTGAAATGATTGCGGTTCCTCTGACGCACGACAGCCGGACCTCGCGGCCCGGCCGTTTCATCCTTGATAGCAGAAGTGGGCGAACGGAATCAAGACGGCGATATCCGTGCCAACCTGCGTTGTAATGGGCACTTTCGTATGTTATAAGCTCCCTATGGCCCACAACGAGAACCCGCCCAACAGAGACGCCGCCGAAGCCCGCATCCGCGAGCTTCGCACCGAGATCGAACGCCACAACCGCCTCTACTATGTGGAGGACCGCCCCGAGATCACCGACGCGGAGTACGACGCGCTCTTCCGGGAGCTCACCGCCCTGGAGGGGGAGTTTCCCGACCTCGTCACCCCCGACTCCCCCACCCGGCGGGTGGGGGGGCGCCCCTGGACAAGTTCGAGCAGGTGGCCCACCGGCTCCCGATGCTCTCCCTGGAAAACGCCTTCTCCGAGGAGGAGATCGCCGATTTTGACGACCGGGTGAAGCGCTTCCTCGGCCTCCCTCCCGGCGAAGAGATCGCCTATGTCTGCGAACCGAAGATGGACGGCCTCGCCATCGAGCTGGTCTACGAGCGGGGTGAGCTCACCGTCGGCGCCACCCGGGGGGACGGCTTCGTGGGGGAAAACGTCACCCACAACCTGAGGACGGTGCGGACCATCCCGCTGCGGCTGCGGTGCGACGCGCCGCCGGAGCTCCTGGAGGTGCGGGGCGAGGTCTACCTGCCGCTCGCCGCGTTCCAGAAGCTGAACGCCCAGCGGGAGGAGGAGGGGGAGCCCCCCTTCGCCAACCCGCGCAACGCCGCCGCCGGCTCCATCCGCCAGCTCGACTCCCGCATCACCGCCCGGCGCCCCCTCTCCCTCTTCTGCTATGCACCGGGGGAGGTCCGGGGGGCGGCCTTCGCCTCCCAGGAGGAGTTTCTGGCCGCCGTCGCCGCCTGGGGGCTCCCGGTGAATCCCCTGGTCCGGCGGGTGACGGGGGTGGCCGGCATCCTCGCCTTCTACCGCGAGATGACCGACCGGCGCGACACCCTCCCCTACGAGATCGACGGCGTGGTGGCCAAGGTCGACTCCTTCCCCCTCCAGCGGGAGCTGGGGGAAAAGAGCCGTTCTCCCCGCTGGGCCGTGGCGATCAAGTTCCCCCCCCGCCAGGCGGTCACCGTGGTGGAGGACATCGTCCCGTCGGTGGGGCGCACCGGCGTCATCACCCCCACGGCCAACCTGCGGCCGGTGGAGGTCTCCGGCGTCACCGTCTCCCGCGCCACCCTCCACAACTGGGAGGAGATGGAGCGCAAGGATATCCGCATCGGCGACACCGTGGTGATCGAGCGGGCCGGCGACGTGATCCCGGCGGTGGTGCGGGTCCTGACCGAGCAGCGCACCGGCGACGAACGGTTCCTCCCGGTCCCCACCGCCTGCCCCGAGTGCGGCTCCGAGGTGGTGAAGATCCCGGACGAGGTGGCGGTCCGCTGCATGGGGCTCTCCTGCCCCGCCCAGATCCGCGAGGCGATCATCCACTTCGCCTCCCGCGACGCCATGGACATGGAGGGGCTCGGCGAGAAGTACATCGAGCAGCTCCTGCGGCTGGGGCTGGTGAAGAACGTGGCCGACCTCTACGCCCTCGCCAGAGAGGACTTCATGCGGTTCGACCGGATGGGGGAGAAGCTGGCGGAGAACCTGCTGAACGCCATCGAGGCGAGCAAGGGGCGGGAGCTCTCCCGCTTCATCTTCGCCCTCGGCATCCGCCACGTGGGGGAGCACACCGCCAAGCTCCTCGCCACCTCTTTCGGGAGCATCGACAACCTGACCCGGGCCACGGAGGAGGAGCTCCTCACCATCCGCGAGGTGGGCCCCCAGGTGGCCCGGAGCATCGTCACCTTCTTCCACAACGAGGGGAACCGGGAGACGGTCCGGCGGATGCTGGCGGCCGGGGTCGCCCCCACCGTGGAGGAGAAGAAGGTGGGGGGGCGCTTCACCGGCAAGACCTTCGTCTTCACCGGGGCCCTCACCCGCTTCACCCGGAGCGAGGCCCAGAAGATGGTGGAGGGGGAGGGAGGGCACGCGGCGGGGTCGGTCTCGAAAAAGACCGACTACGTGGTGGCCGGCGCCGAGGCGGGGAGCAAGCTCGCCAAGGCGCGGGAGCTGGGGGTCACGGTCCTCGGTGAGGAGGAATTCCTGCAGATGATGAAGGAGGCGACATGAAGATCCGCGCCATCGTAACGGTCTCCGGGCTCGTGCAGGGGGTCGCCTTCCGTCACCACACGGTGCTTCGGGCCCAGCAGCTCAAGGTCGCCGGCTGGGTGAGAAACCTCCCCAACGGCGACGTCCAGGGGTGCTTCGAAGGGGACGAGCCGAGCGTTCAGGCCCTGGTCGAATGGTGCCGCCTCGGCCCCTCCCGGGCCCGGGTCGACCGCGTCATCGTCGAGAATGAGCCCTACCGCGGCGAGTTCGACGGCTTCGACGTCAGGTACTGACCGATGCTGCCCGAGCTCTGGCCCAAACCGTTCAAGCACTTCGACCAGGTCCGCGTCTTCCTGGTCACCGTCTGCGCCGTCATCTCCCTCTTCGTCTTCACCATCGCCTCCTTCCTCTCCTTCCGCAACAGCGAGCTGCTGCTTCGCCGCCTCCGGGACCAGGCCAACAACTACGCCGATCTCATCCTCCAGATGAAGGCGTGGAACGCCTCCTACGGCGGGGTCTACGTCGAGAAGCGCAGAGAGAGCGACACCAACCCGTACCTGAGCCGCCTGGGGAAGGAGCCGGAATTCCGGGACCTGCGCGGACGGGTCTTCTCCCTCCGCAACCATGCCGTCATGGTCAAGGAACTCTCCCAGCGCTTCGCCGCCCGCGAGGGGACCCGGTTCCGCCCGGTCAGCCTGAACCCCATCGACCCGGAAAACGCCCCCGACCCCTTCGAACGCGAGGCGCTGCTCCGCTTCGAGCAGGGGGCGCCGGAGGCCTACCGGCTCGAACGGGACGACGGCATTCCCCCCCGCTTCCGCTTCATCCATCCCCTCCCTGCCGACGCCAGCTGTCTCGAATGCCATCCGACCGCCGTCGGCCGCCTCATCGGCGCCATCAGCGTCACCATTCCCGCGGCAACGGCCCTCAGGGAGACGGACAAGAACAACACCCTTATCATGGTCTCCTCCCTCGGCATCGTCGCCCTGCTGATCGGCATCACCTACTTCCTCACCTGGCGCCTCGTGGTGGGGCTCGACACGATCCAGCACCGGCTCAAGAAGCTCGCCTCCACCGACGAGCTGACCGGCCTCGCCAACCGCCGCACCATCATGCAGCGGCTGGAGGAGGAGAGCCAGCGGGCGCGACGGCTCGGCGAGCCGCTCTGCGTCACGATCTTCGACCTCGACCATTTCAAGGGGATCAACGACACCTACGGCCACCCCTTCGGCGACTTCACCTTGAAGCGGGTGGCCGAGACCATGCGGGGCGCGCTCCGCAGCTACGACATTCTCGGGAGGATCGGCGGGGAGGAGTTCATCCTCATCTCGGTGGAGACCACCCTCGACGAAGCCATCGTCCAGGCGGACCGGGTGCGGGAACGGGTGGGGGAAGAGTCCATCAGCGACGGGTCACGGGAGGTCAGGATCACCGTCAGCGCCGGGGTCACCACGGTGGCCGACGGTGACGAGACGATCAGCACCATCATGCGGCGGGCCGACGCCGCCCTCTACCAGGCCAAGCAGGAGGGGAGAAACCGGGTGCGGTCCGGCTAGCGGACCGGCCACCCCGTCTCGAAACCGTCCGGAAAGAAGTTCTCCCGGGTCCGGTTGTAGTAGCCGTACTGGATCCGCGGGAACTCCCGCTTCACCCGCTCCAGCATCCGGTACATCCCGATCCCCCGCCCCGTGGCTTCCATCCGCCGGTTGTAGAAATCGGGGTCGATGGAGAGGTTCCGCATCTGGATCATGTCGACGCCGGTCTCGCCGATGAAGCGGACCAGCGCCTCCACCTCCTCCGCGCTGTCGGAGAGCCCCGGCGAGACCAGGTAGTTGATCATCACGAAGAGCCCCCGCTCCTTGGCCAGCCGCACCGACTCCTTCACGTCGGCGAAGCGGTATCCCACCGGCCGGTAGTACCTGTCGTAGAACTCTTCCCGCACCGAATTCATCGAAAAGCGCATGGAGTCCATCCCGGCGTCGCAGAGCATGGCGACCCGGTCGGGGAAGGAGCCGTTGGAGTTGAAGTTCACGGTCCCCCGACTGGTGGCCTTCTTCAGCCGCCGCGTCGCCTCGGCCACGGTGTCGGCCTGCATGATCGGGTCCCCCTCGCACCCCTGGCCGTAGGAGACGATCGGCTCCGGCGCCTGCTCCAGGTGCGGCAGGGCCAGCTCCACGATCTCCTCCGGCGTCGGGACGAAGCCGATCCGCTCGTGGTTGGAGGGGCAGCAGTCCGAGGGCTGAAGGCTGATGCACCCCAGGCAGCGCGAGTTGCACGCCGGCGAGGTGGGGAGCGGCGCCTCCCAGCGGCGGAAGAAGAGGTTCTTGGCGGCGAAGCAGTGGTAATCCACGGCGCAGCGGGCAAGCTGCTCCAGGAGGCGGTTCTTCGGCATCTCCGCCAGGAGCTTCCGCACCAGGGGGTCCAGCTTCCGGTCGTCGTAGTTGCAGGGGTTCCAGTTGTCGTTGGTGTCCACCCGGGAGGCGGCCACCACGAACTGCTCCGTCTCCTCGTCCCACCCCACGGCGGTATAGGACCAGAGCGGGAGGTGGACCTTCTTCCGCGAGTAATCGCACGCCGGGAGCAGAAGCCGCACGTACCCCGGCGCCATGAAGGCCGACACCGCCTGCACCGGCACGGTCCGGCGCCCCTCCCGGACCGTCGCCACGGTGACGAACTTCCGCTCCTTCTCGTCCCACGCCATCGGCGGGGTGTCGGGGATGGTGAAGAGCCGGCTCCCCTCGGGAAGGGGGATCAGCTCCACCCCTTCGGGGAGCACCGCCTCGGGGCCGCTCATGCCGGCCATGGAGAGGGTGGGATGGTCGAAGATGTTCCCCTGCGCATCGGCGTAGAGGAGTTTCGGGAGCGTTTTTCGTTTCATGGCGTCACCTGAATGCGGACGGCGGCGGAGCGCCGGCCCGGATTTACGAGAAGTTGAAGAAATAGCCGAGGGCCCCGGCCCCGAGGATAACGAACATCGGGCTGACCTTCGTGAACTGGAGGAGGAGGAAGCTGGCGGCGAGGAGGGCGAAATCGCGCGGCGAGACGAGGGAGGTGCTCCCCAGGTTCCAGGCGGCAGCCGTCACGAGCCCCACCACCGCGGGGACGACGCCGTCCAGGATCTCCCGGATCATCTTGACGTTGCGCAGCTTCTCGTAGCGGCGGGTGAGGAAGAGCATGAGGGCGGTGCAGGGGATGAAGATGCAGACCGTCCCCACCAGCGCCCCGACGAAGCCCCCCACCCGGAAGCCGGCGAAGGTGGCGATGATGGCCAGGGGGCCGGGGGTGAGCTGGGAGAGCGCCACCCCGTCCAGAAACTCCTTGAGGGTGAGCCAGTGGAACTGGTCCACCATGGTCCGGTGCAGGAGCGGGATCAGCACGTATCCCCCCCCCACGAAGACGAGGCCGATCTTGAAGAAGGTCCAGGCGATCTTGACGAGGGCCGCCATCAGCGGTGCTCCCGGGGGAAGTACGCCCGCGCCAGCGACCACGCGGCAGCCCCGACGAGGAGCGCCAGGCCGTTCACCTTGAAAAACGCCGCCAGCACGAAGGCGAGAACGGCGATGGTCCACCGCTCCGCACCCTTGATCTTGCGGGCCATGCCGATGGCCGCCACGACGATGAGGCCGATGATGACCGGATTCGTCCCCCGCAGGGCCGCCTGGAGCTGGGGGAGCTCGTGGAACCGGAAGTAGAGCCCGGAGAGGAGCGAGATAATCAGAAACGACGGGAGGATGAAGCCGGTGGCCGCCACCACCCCGCCGATCCGCCCCCGGAGGGTGCAGCCGACGAAGGTGCAGGAATTGAGGGAAAAGGGGCCGAGAAACTGGCCGAAGGCGAGCCCGTGCATGAACTCCTCGTGGGTGAGCCACTCCTTCTCGTGCACGCAGACCCGCTCGATGAACGCCACCGCCGCCATCCCCCCGCCGAAGCTCGTGGTGCCGATGAGGAGAAAGGTGCCGAACAGCTCGCCGAGGGGTATCCTCTTCCGTACCGTATCCATGACCGCCAGTTATAGCAGGTGAGCCCGCCACACGGCAAGAGGATAGCTCCCCCCCGCGGCGTTTCCCGATACGGTATACGCCCTTGCACCGACGCGGCGGCCGGCACTATACTGGGAGAAAGAAACAGTTTAACACCCACGGCAAGGAGCGAACGACGACGATGTGCAAAAAGGTTTTCATCGCCGCCACGGGGCAGAACTCGGGCAAGACCACCATCAGCGTCTCGCTGATGCACCTGGCCCGGAAGAAATACGGCCGAGTCGGCTTCATCAAGGCCATCGGCCCCAAATGCCAGGTGTTCGACGGCATCACCATCGACAAGGACGCCGGGCTCATGGCCCGCATCTTCGGGCTCGAAGCGGACATCGCCCACATGTCCCCCGTGGTCCTCGGCCGGGGGGCCACCAAGCAGTTCATCGACGGCGAAATCCCCGCCCTCTGGCCGGTGGAGCGGATCAGGACGGCGGTCACGGCCCTGGAGGAGAAGAGCGACTTCCTCATCATCGAGGGGGCCGGCCACGGCGGCGTCGGCTCGGTCATCGGGCTCAACAACGCCCGGGTGGCGAAGCTCGTCGACGCGCCGGTCATCATGGTCTCCGGCGGGGGGATCGGCAACGTCATCGACTCGGTCCAGCTCAACCTCCCCCTCTACCGCCTGGAAGGGGCCGACGTCCGGGCGCTCGTGGTCAACAAGCTCCTCCCCGAGAAGCGCATCACCTCCCTCTCGTACCTCCAACGGGCCTTCGCCCCCCACGGCATCAACGTCGTCGGCGCCTTCGACTACTCCCCCGTCCTCGCCGACCCGACCCTCAACCACCTCTCCCGGCTCCTCGAACACCCCCTCAAAGGGGACCGGAGCCAGGGGACGCGGATCATCCACCACATCCAGCTCGGCGCCGCCTCCTCCCAGAAGGTGATCGACGGCCTCGAAGAATCGACACTCCTCGTGGTGACCAGCTCCCGCGACGAACTCCTCGTCACCCTCTCCTCCCTCTACCACATCCCGGCCTACCGCGAGAAGATCGCCGGCCTTGTCATCCCCGGCCACGCCCCGGTCTCCGCCATCACCCAGAAGATCCTCGACGACAGCGACATCCCCTACATCCGGATCCACGAAACCACCGCCGACGTCTTCTCCGCCCTCACCTACCACGTCTCCAAGATCAGCGCCGAAGACCAGGAAAAGATCGACCTCATCAAGGCCCAGGCCGAGGAAGTGCTGGACTTCGACGCCATCGACGCGCTGCTGGGGTAATGCCGGCGGCGCTGGCGCCCGTCCCCCTCTCCCTGGGGGAGAGGGTGCCCGAAGGGCGGGTGAGGGGACAATTGCCCCCTACGCCGCCCGGCGCCCCTTGATGGTCTCCCACCCGATACAGGCGAGCCAGACGTGCCGCGGGATCGGCCTGCTTCCCGTCCGGTAGTTGGCGATCATCCTCCGGGACATGCCGATGGCTTCGGCAGCAGACGCCAGGGAAAGGTTGTTGGCCCGCATCCAGGCATCGAACTCGGCGGGGGACGGCTCTCCCGCCTCGATGCGGCAGCGGGAATAGAGCTGATCGGCCCCAAGCTCAACCCCTTCTCCCCACTCGACGCTGTGCCCGTACCACCCCACCCGGGCGCCGGCAAAGACCGACTCGTCCCGCAGCGGAGCCAGCAGGGCGAAGCGGCCGATCCAGTCGCCGACATCGGCGGTCAGCGTCTCCCCCGTCGACCAGCGGATGGTCAGGGTCGCCGGGGAAGTGGCGGTCACTTCCTCGATCCGTGGCGGCTTGTTCATCGCGTAATCTCCTCCCATTTCTCCAGCAGCAGTTCCCGGTTTTCGCCGGCCCATGCCAGCGCCTCGGTCATCTTCCGCGCCGGCCGCACCTCGCCGATGAGTATCTCCAGCGTCTCGATGGCAACGGAGCAGCGGTCCCCGTCCACGAACTCCAGATGGAAGTGGGGAGTCCCGTGCTCGTTGGGATAGATGGTCAGACGGCAGTGGCGGAAGTGCTTGAGGGTCGGCATATGCGAGCAATAGTAGTGCAACCATTTCACCATGTCAAGCGGACGACAGCTCCGACGGTGACTTTGCGCCATCTGATGTGATCCCCCCCCGCACCATCGCCTCCAGGGTGGCGTCCAGATACTCCCGCAGACACGAGACGCCGTCCACCCTCCCCGCCTCCACCAGCTTCATGAAGCGGCAACCGCCGAAACAGAGGGGGAGGTAGGCGCAGTCGAGGCACTCCTCCTGCTTCCAGATATCGCACCCGTAGGCAGGGACAATCCCGGTCAGGCCGCCGCGCAGATCCCCCACGGCGTACCCTTCGTGCCCCATGAACGCCGGGCACTTGTAGCAGCGGCCGTCGGCATCCACCGCCAGGTCGCTCGCCAGATCGATCATGCAGGAAAAGGGGCCGGGCTTCGGCACCCGGAAGCCCCGCTTCACCAGTTCGTCCCGCAGGGTCAGCTCCGCCTCCGCCAGCCACGGCTCCTCGCAGGTCACGCACCCCTCGGCGAAGTGGGGGAGCGCCCCGCCCCCCTTCCCCCCCACGGCCGGGGTGAAGCGCACCGTGCCGAGCCGGTCCGGGGTAAGCCCCTCCACCAGGAGCAGATCCAGGAGCGCCGGGTACTCGCGCCAGCTCTCCCGGGTAAAGTTCCCCCCCACGTGGACCGTCACCAACTCCGCCACCTCCTTCACCCCCCGGAGGATGTCGCGGAAGCTCCCGGCGCCGCCGCCGTAGGGGCGGTGCCGGTCGTGGACGTGGGGCGGACCGTCCAGGGTCACCTTCACCGACTCGATCCCCAAAGGGACCAGCTCCGCCATCGCCTCGCGGTTGAGGAGGGTGCCGTTGCTCACCATGTGGCCGTGGAAGAACCCGCCCCCCGCGGCCCGGAGCGGCGCGGCGATCCGCCGGATCAGGTCGGGGCGCAGGAGCGGCTCGCCGCCGTAGAAATCGAGGTCCACCCGCCACCCCTTGGCAAGGCATTCCCGTTCGATCATCGCCACCAGGAGATCGGCGGTCTCATCGGCCATATCACCCTCCGGCGCCTGCCCCCCCTCGAAGCAGTAGGGACAGGCCAGGTTGCAGCGCCGGGTGAGGACCGCCACCATGCCGGCGCGGCGGCGCGCGGCGTTGATCCGGTCGAACCAGGCGAGCATTTCCGCCCGCTCGGCGGCGGGGTCGGGGGTGAGGAAGCCATGTTTTTCAAGGGGAGCTGCCGCCGCCGGCGAGAGGGAGCCGCTTCGCGCAGCTTCGAGGGTAGCGCAGGAGACCCGCACCACCGCGCCGGTACGGCAGGAGAAGAGGAGAACCTGGTCCGGCGCCTCCGGAGAGGGGAATTCCTTGACGTAACGGGAGAGGATCATGGGAGGCTCCGAATGAACGTTATGGGAGGAATGAACGGGAGGTTTCCCCCTTTGCTGCAGCCGAGCGAGTAAGGACGCGGCGGGAAAAGGGGGCCGGCTGTCCGAGCGAAGCGAGTTCCGGCCCCCGCCGCAGCGGCCGACGGAGCGAGGGAAGCCGCGCCAGCGGCCAAGGCATCGGGGGCGGTTTTCTTTGCGTACTTTCTTTGGGCGCCCAAAGAAAGTACGTGGGGGACGGGGGCAACGCCCCCGCGCAGCAACGCACCGCGCCATGACGCGGCCCCCACCGGTGCGACAACCATCCACCCTCAGTTCTGAGACCGTGAAGCCATCGGACCTGTCGTACAGCAGGCGGAAACTCCTTCGGTCAACGCCAGCACCCCTTCCTCGAGGACTTCCACTTCATCAACCGTCAGCTCATACCCCATAATTGTCACCCCCCCTCGTTTAAAGACTGGACGCCACCGGCAACTGTCTGCTATAAACAGCTTGGTTTTTCAGCCCCTTACCGGTCAAATGACGGTAATATTTTAATGAAGTTGCAACACCGATGCCAGCGACCATTTCCCGCATAGCAGCTACAACTGCCGTAAAAACCGCTTATCGACACCCCTCGTTGAAGCGCTGGCTCCTCTGTGCCCTGCTCTGCCTCTTTACGACCTTCTCCGCCATTTCACCGATTCGCGCCGAAGATAACGCCAGCGACCGGGAGACGCTGGGACTCTATTACGAGCCGCACGACCTCGAGATCGCTGTCGCCACCCGTTCTCCCCGCCCCCTCTCCCACAGCGCCGAAAACATCACCGTCATTACCGCCGATGATATCGAACGTCTGAACGCCCACACCCTGGCGGAGGTGCTCAACACCGTCGCCGGCGTCCAGGTGGACCTCCGTGGTGCACCCAGCATCGGTGCCACGTTCGAGCTGGCAGGGGCAACCAGCAGACACATCCTGGTGCTGATCGACGGGGTAACGATTAACGACCAACTCGACAATATCGCCTTTACCGGGCAGATCCCGGTGCAGAATATCGAGCGGGTGGAGATCGTCAAAGGACCGGCATCCTCAGCATGGGGCTCGGCGCTGGGGGGGGTGGTCAATGTCGTCACCAAGGAGCCGCAGAAAGGGTCTCGTTTCGGCGGGGCGGCGTACTTTTCCGGGGGGGAGCGTGGGACGCGGGACGGCCGGGGAGAACTCTCCGGCACGATGGGTTCCCTCGGCTACTACCTGGCGGGCGGGAATCTCCGGGGAGACGGGTTCCGCCCCTTCAACGCCTCCGAACGCAGCGACCTCTATGCCAAACTCCGCTGGGACATCCCCGAAAACCGTGGAACCGTCCGCCTGACCCTCAATTACCAGAAAATCGGTGTTGAAGAGGGTCTCTTCACCTGGCGTGATGCGACTTCTCGACTCACGAACCGCCAACTCTTCTCCACCCTCTCCCTCGACTATGCCTTAAGCGACCGGCTGACCCTCAGCGGCACTCTCAAGGGGAGTCGCCTGGATTACAACAGGAACGAAAGCCTCATCAGCACCGGCGAGCCCAGCGCATTCATATCCAATGACGAGATCACCGTCGGCGGCGCCACGCTCCTCACCTGGCGTCAGGGACTCCACACCGTGACCGGCGGAGTCGAGTACGACCACGGCAAGAGCGATACAAGCGTTTCCTATCCGGCATGGCCTGACTACAACAGCGCGTTCTCCGTCAGGAACGACAAGTGGGGCCTCTTCCTGAACGACACCATCGTTTGGGGACCGTTCGCCCTCACCCCGGCCGTGCGCTACGACCTGACCAGCGCCACCGGCGACCATTTCAGCCCCAGCATCGGCGCTGCCTACAGCCTCACCGACAAGACCATTCTCCGCGCGTTTGCCGCCAAGGGCTACAGCCTCCCCAGACTCAGGCCAGAGTTTCGTACCCCGGAAAAAGGGTGGAGCATCCAAGGTGGTCTGGAGACTTCGGAAATCCCGTTCCTCTGGCTGCGCGGCACCTGGTTCCGCTCCACGGCCGAGGACCCCACGGACCGGACCGTCCGCGAAGGGGTTGAGGTTGAAGCCCGGACCGTCCCCCTCTTCAACACCTGGCTCACCGCCGGCTACGTCTTCACCGACGCCACGAGCCGCAGCACCAACACCGAGATTCCGGGTGTGGCCCGAGACAGGTGGGACCTTGGACTTCACTATGATGATCGGACCATCCGCGGCGCCCTGACCGGACATTACGCCTGGTGGAACACCCCGGGCGACTGGGGTGGCAAATACAAGAACTTCATCTGGGATCTGAATCTGGGGTGGCGCCTCTACCGCGACCGCACCACCGAGACAGAGATCTTCTTCACCGGCCACAATCTTTTCAACGGCCGGCAATATCCGGACGAAACATTCATCAACCCCAGCCGCTGGTTCGAAGGCGGCCTCCGCATCACGTGGTAACGGCAACGATTTAGGAACGCATGACGACACGCATCCTCCACATACTCGCTTTCCTGCTCCTCTGGGGCTTCCCGGCTTTTGCCGCGGAGGTCGTGGTGGTGCAGGGCGAGCGGATGGCCCCCTTCGAAGCGGCGCTGCGCGGCTTCAAGGCCACGGCCGGCGTCCGTTCCGTGGAGCGGCTCGTCCTCTCCGAGCAGCGGGGGGCCGACGTGGTGCGTTCCGTGCGGGAGGCGCGGCCGCGGGTGGTGCTCGCCATCGGCCGCGAGGCCCTGGCACGGCTGAAGGAGATCCGCGAGATACCGGTGGTCTACGTCATGGTGGCCACCCCCGAATCGACCGGCGCCGCCAGCCGCAACGTGACCGGCGTCGCCATGAACGTCCCGGCGGAGCGCTACCTCGCCTTCGCCAGGGGGACCTTGGCCGGCAGGCGCGTCGGGCTCCTCTTCGACCCGGCCCGCACCGGCGCCCTGGCGAAGGAGGCGGCGCAGGCGGCGGAGCGGCAGGGGGTCGCCCTGGTGAGCCGCGAGGTCCGCTCTCCCCGCCAGGCGATGCAGCAGCTCGCCACCCTCAGGGGAAAGGTGGACGTCCTCTGGCTCCTCCCCGACCCGACGGTGGTGACCGCCGAGACCATGGAGGCGATCGCCCTCTTCTCCCAGGAGAACCGGGTTCCGGTCATCGCCTTCGCCGCCAAGTACCTGCAGAATGGCGCCCTGGCCGCCTTCGAGGTGGACCCGGCCGACATGGGACGCCAGGCGGGACGGATGGCCCGCCGGATCATGGACGGCGCCGCCGTGGAGCAGGTGCCTGCCGAAGCCCCCGCCCGGACCACCCTCCGGCTCAACAAGACCGTGGCCCGGAATCTCGGCGTCTCCCCCGACCTGCGGGAGGAATGATTATTGCTTAATAAGGCTCCCAGGAGGCCAGCATGAACGCTGAAACCCGGAGCACCCCCCTCGTCACGACACCCCCCGGAGCCATCGCCTGCATCCGCGACAGCTTCCGCACCAAGCTCTTCCTCGTGACCGCATCGGTGGTCATCGTCGTCTCGACGCTCTTCACCGGCTTTTTCATCACCCATTACTACCAGGCCGAGCAGGACAAGCTCGTCACCGAGGGGAAGCTCCTGGCGCGGCTCCTGGCCAACCACGCCCGGGTGGCGCTCTTTGCCGGCAATGTCGAGCAGCTCCGCGAGATCGCCGAGGGGGCGATGTCAACCCCCGAGCTCCTGACGGTGACGATCTTCGACCGCGACAACCATCCGCTGGTGACCCTGGCGCGGCAGTCCGACGCCGCCACCGGTGGCGGGGGAGCGACGGCACCGGGGGAGGCGACCGCCGGGGAACCGGGGATGCGCCGCGTCGGCCGGCGCATCGAGTTTTCCGAAGCGGTGAGCGGCAGCGACAAGGCGACCCACGAGTCGGACCTCTTCTTCGAGACCAAGGGGACGGGAGGGGGACTGGCCCCGTTGGGGACGGTGCGAGTGGCGATGGACGAGGAGCCCCTCCACCAGCGGCTCCGGAACATGATCGCCACGGCGGCCCTGGCGGCTGCGGCGTTTCTCGCGGCCGCCTCCCTGGCCGTCTACGGGGTGATCCGGGGGATCACCCGCCCCCTCACCCATCTGGCGCAGGGGGTGCGGGCGGTGGAGGCGGGGGAGATGACGAGCATCCCGGTGGAGTCCACCGACGAGATCGGCGCGCTGGCGGCATCGTTCAACCGGATGGTGGATGCGGTCTGGCAGCGCCGGCGGGAGCGGGAGGAGGCGGCGCGGGAGATCGCCGAGCTGAACGCCCGCCTGGAGTTGCGGGTGAAGGAGCGGACCGCCCAGCTGGAAGAGGCCAACCGGGAGCTGGAGTCGTTCAACTACTCCGCCTCCCACGACCTGCGGGCGCCGCTCATGCGTCTCAACGGCTTCTGCCAGGCCCTGGACGAGGACTTCGGCCCGCAGCTGAACGGCGAGGGGCGCGACTACCTGCGGCGGATCAGGGGGGTGAGCGGCCAGATGGAGCGGGTCATCGCCGCCATGGCGACCCTCTTCCGGGTGCAGCGGCGGGAGCTGGCGCCGCGGGAGATCGACCTGAGCGCCGTGGTCCGGACCATCGCCGCGTCCCTGGAGGAGGGGGAGCCGGAGCGGCGGATGGATGTTTCGGTGGAGCCGGAGGTGACGGTCTGCGCCGACATGGAGCTGATCTGGGTGGCGATGGAGAACCTGGTGGGGAACGCCTGGAAGTTCACCGCCCGCGCCGAGCGGGGAAAGATCTCCTTCGGCAGGGCATGGCGGGGGGGCGAGACGGTCTGCTACCTGCGGGACAACGGCGCCGGCTTCAACATGGCCTATTCGAACAAGCTGTTCCAGCCGTTCCAGCGGCTCCACGGCCCCGACGAGTTCCCCGGCACCGGCGTGGGGCTCGCCATCGTCCAGCGGGTGATCTCCCGCCACCGGGGGCGGATCTGGCTGGAGAGCGAGGAGGGGCGCGGGACCACCTGCTACTTCACCCTCCCCCCCTGCCCGGAAAAATGTGCCGACTCTCATCCTGACGGAGCCTGTCTGTGACCGAACTGAATGTCCTGCTGGTGGAAGACAACGATGACGACCGGTTTCTCGCCTCGCGGGCGATGAAGAAGCTGTCGCGGCCGGTCCGTCTGGAGATCGCCCGCGACGGGGCCGAGGCGCTGCGCCGGCTTCAGGGGAGTTGCGACGCCCCCGCCCCCGAGCTCCCGGCCCTGGTCATCCTCGACCTGCAGCTCCCCCGCGTGGACGGCATGGAGGTGCTCCAGCAGCTCCGGCAGGACCCCGCCACCAAAACGGTGCCGGTGGTCATCGCCTCGTCCTCCGACCACCCCACCGACCTCGACCGCTGCCGCCAACTGGGGGTCGCCGGCTTCATCATGAAACCCCTCGACGTCGCCCCGCTGGAAGAGATCATCGCCCGGATGGCGGGGTGAACGCCCTCCTGCCGTTGCCGCCTTCTGACATCTGAGGTATGCTGACCAGATAATTTTTCCTCACGCATTCGTCCCTACTCGCCCTCACCCCGCCCCCTCTCCCTGAGAGCGAGGGGAAATCCGGAGAAGTCGGCGCTCTCAGGAAAACAGCCACTCCTTACCCTCTCCCTCGGGGAGAGGGTGGCCGGAGGCCGGGTGAGGGGATAAGTGGAAGGGGTACCTTTATGGCCGTTCCATCCGACATCCTCGACAACGCCCGGACATTACGAACGAGGCAGACCGATGCCGAAAATCTGATCTGGCAACTCCTGCGAAACCGCCGCTTTTGTGGCTTCAAGTTTCGGCGGCAGCATCCGGTAGGAAGGTTCATTCTCGACTTTTACTGCCACGAAGCACTCCTGGCCATCGAACTGGACGGGAGCTCCCACACGGACAGAGCCCAAAGGGCGTATGATGACGAACGAACCAAAGCGCTTGAAGGTGCCGGCGTCAGAGTCGTTCGTTTTTGGAACGATGATGTACTCAAAAACACCGAATCGGTGCTGGAAACGATACACACCGCCTGTTATTCCCCTCACCCCTCCCCCTCTCCCTGAGGGAGAGGGGAAATCCGGAGAAGTCGGCGCTCTCAGGAAAGCAGCCACTCCCTACCCTCTCCCCCGGGGAGAGGGAATTATGAAGCATGTTTCTCTGGAGGTTCTCATGTCCGCAACGATCACGCGCTCCGTCTGCCCCTATGACTGCCCCGACACCTGCGGCCTGCTGGTGGAGGTGGAAAACGGCCGGGCCGTCCGGGTGACCGGCGACCCGGAGCACCCGTTCACCCGCGGCACCCTCTGCCCGAAGATGCTCCACTACGAGCGGACGGTCCACTCGCCCGAGCGCCTGACGACGCCGCTGATCCGCACCGGGGCCAAGGGGGCGGGGGAGTTCCGCCGGGCCTCGTGGGAGGAGGCGATCGCCACCATCGCGGCCCGCTGGCAGGAGATCATCGCGGCCCACGGGGCGGAGGCGATCCTCCCCTACTCCTACGCCGGGACCATGGGGCTTGTGCAGCGCAACAGCGGCCACCCGTTCTTCCATCGGCTGGGGGCTTCCCGGCTGGAGCGGACCATCTGTTCGCCGGCCAAGGAGGCGGGGTGGCAGGCGGTGATGGGGGAGACCCCGGCCCCCCACCCGGACGAGGTGGCGGAGAGCGATCTGGTGATCCTCTGGGGGATCAACGCAGCGGCGACGAACATCCATTTCCTCCACGGGGTGCGGGAGGCAAAGAGGCGGGGGGCGGCGGTCTGGCTCATCGACACCTACGAGACCCCCACCGCGAAGACGGCAGACCGGGTGATCCTCCCCCGGCCGGGGAGCGACGGGGCCCTGGCCCTGGGGCTGATGCACGTCATTAGCCGGGAGGGGCTTGTGGACCGCGCGTTTGTGGCGGAGCGGGTGCAGGGGTTCGCGGAGCTGGCGGAAACGATCCTCCCCGATTATCCGCCGGAGCGGGTGGAAGCCCTCACCGGCATCCCGGCGGCCACCGTCGAGGAGCTGGCCCGGCTCTACGCCAAGGCCCGGGCGCCGTTCATCCGCCTCGGGAGCGGGCTGTCGCGCTACGGCAACGGCGCCATGACAATCCGCACCATCTGCGCCCTGCCGGCGCTGGTGGGGGCCTACGGGAAGCGGGGGGGCGGGCTCTTCGCCTCCACCTCCACTGGCCCCGCCTTCGCCCTGAAGGAGGTGACCCGGGAGGATTTCCAGGCGCGCCCCACGCGGCTGGTGAACATGAACCGCCTCGGCCATGCCCTGACGGAGCTGGCCGACCCGCCGGTGATGGCGCTCTACGTCTACCACTCAAACCCCGCCGCCGTGACGCCGGACCAGAACGCGATCCTCCGGGGGCTCGGCCGCGACGATCTCTTCACGGTGGTCCACGAGCGGTTCATGACCGACACCGCCCGCTGGGCCGACGTGGTCCTCCCCGCCACCTCGTCCCTGGAGACGAGCGACCTCTACCGCGCCTACGGCACCTACTGCATCCAGCGGTGCCGGCCGGCGGTCCCGCCGGTGGGGGAGAGCAGGTCTAACTGGGATACCTTCGCCCTCCTGGCGGAGGCGATGGGGTTCGACGAGCCATTCTTCCGCCAGAGCGCCGACGAGCTCATCGACCGGCTCCTGGCGATCCCGACGTCGATGCGGGAGGGGATCGACCTGGCCCGCTTCAACGAGGGGAAGGGGGTGGAGCTGCCGCTTCCCGCTGATGCCCCCCGCACCTTCCGCACGCCATCGGGGAAGGTGGAGATCCTGAACCCGCGGGAGCCGGAACCGCTCCCCCGCTTCCTCCCGGCCCACGAGGAGGGGGGGACGCTGCCGCTCATGCTCATGACCGCCCCGACCCCCTACGCCCTCAACGCCTCGTTCTACGAGCAGGAGGAGCTGCGGGAGAAGCAGGGGGGGATGTGCCTCATGGTGAACCCGGCGGAGGCGGCAGCGCGCGGCCTGGCCGACGGCCAGCGGGTCGTCGCCTTCAACGTCCGGGGGGAGGTGGCGTTCATCCTGCGGGTGACCGGGGGGGTGCCGGCCGGCGTGGCGGTGGCCGAAGGGGTCTGGTGGAGCGCCCATGCACCGGGCGACCGGACGGTGAACGCCCTGACCAGCCAGCGCCTCACCGACCGGGGGAACGGGAGCACCTTCTACGATACGCGGATCGACATCCGCGCCACGGCCTGACGGGGGCGGAGGGAGCATGCCTGCCAGGATGAAACTGACCAACGTGAACCTGCTGCGGCTCTTCGAGGCCCCCGGCGCCGGCGACCTGGGGCGGGAGTTCCGCAGCCGCCTCTTCCCCCGCAAGACCCTGGTCTACTCCCCGTCCGACGAGGCGGACCTCGTCTTCATCGTGAAGCGGGGGAGGCTGCGGGTCTATCTTTCCTACGAGGACCGGGAGTTCACCCTCGCCTTCCTGGAGGCGGGGGACATCTTCAGCACCCACACCCGGGCCTTTGTCCAGACGGTGGAGGATACCGAACTCCTGGTGACCGGCACGGCGGCCTTTCAGCAGCGGGTGTCGGAAATCCCGGAGGTCTCCCAGGCCATGGTGAAGGTGCTGGGGGACCTGCTCAAGAACTCCCTGTCGACCATCGAGGGGCTCGTGTTCAAGGATGCGCGGCTGCGCCTCGTGGAATTCCTCGCCGCGGCCGCCGCTGACCGGGGACGGCCGGCCGGCGGCGGCATCATGGTGGAGCTCGGGCTGAAGACCGAGGATATCGCCCTGCTGGTGGGGACGACCCGCCAGACGATCTCCACCATCATGAACGACCTGATAAAGGCCGGCATCATCGAGAAGATCGACCGGCGGACCATCTGCGTCCGCAAGCTCGACGAGCTGACCGCCTGGAAGGATTCCCTCTAGCTCTCCCTCCGCACCCCTCGATTTTTTCCAAAACTGTCGGCCACCCGACAGACTCCTCTCCCCTTTCTCCCTATAGTCGGAACTACGCACGGAGGCCGGACCGCCCGGACACCTCCCCGCGTCACCACCCGATGAAGGGGAGCCCCCCATGGAAACTGCGCACAACGACACCTCCGAACCGCCCCTGGGACTGTTCCGCATCAATGCCGGCTCCTGCAACGGCTGCGACGTGGAGCTGGCCGCCACCGCCGCCGTCTCCCGCTTCGACGTGGAGCGGCTCGGGTGCCGCTACACCGAGTCGCCCGGGGAGGCCGCCATCGTCCTGATTACCGGACCGCTGACGGCCCGGGTGAGGGAGAAGGCGCTCCGCCTCCACGGCGCGGTCCCCGAGCCGAAGGTGACGGTGGCCGTGGGGGTCTGCCCCGTCTCCGGCGGGGTCTTCCGCGACAGCTACGCCGTGGCGGGTCCGGTGGACGCGTATCTGCCGGTGGATGTCAACGTCCCCGGCTGCCCGCCGCGCCCCCAGGCCATCGTCGCGGGGATCGCCGAGGCGGTGCTCCTCTGGAAGGCGCGGCGCGACGGCGTGCCACCGCCGACGGCGGGGAGCCTCCCGGAATCTGGCGGGGAGAACGCCGCCCCGGCCGGGGTGCGGGGGAGGATGCGGTTCAACGCCGCAGCCTGCGTCGGCTGCCGCATGTGCGCCCACGTCTGCGCCGGCAGCGCCATTCGTTTCGACGAGGAGGAGGCGGGGCTCCGCTTCACCCTCTGGCACAACAGCTGCGCCTTCTGCGCCCTCTGCGCCCACTACTGCCGGACCGGGGCCCTCGCCGTGACGGAGGAGTGGCAGCTCGCCCATCGCCATGAAGAGCAGTACCGCCTGGTGGAGCAGGGGGTGGTCCCCCGCCTCCCCTGCGCCGGCTGCGGCGAGCCCCTTCTGCCGGTCCCCCCGGAACTGCTCCGGGTCGCCTTCCGGGAGACGAGCCCGGAGATCGCCCGGCTGACGGCCCTCTGCCCGGAATGCCGGCAGAAGGAGAGTATCGGAGGAACAAGACGATGACGGAACTGAGCGAAAAGGTACCGGCCGCGCTGTCGCGGCGGATCGGGGAAGAGGTGGCCGTGGAGTGGCGGATCGACGCCAAGGGGGTCATGACCGGCTGGTGCCGGCTGCGCCAGGGGGCCTTCATCCTCCCGGCGGCAGAGGGGGTGGCACGCCTTGGGGGGCGCCTCAGCATGGTGACCGCCTCCCTCTCGGCGGGGGCAAGACAGCGGGGGGTACGGGAGATCGCCTACCACTTCGACCTGGACGGCACGACCCTGACGCTGACCATTGAGCTCCCGCTGGAGGGGGCGGAGGTTCCATCGCTCACCCCGGTATTCCGCAACGCCGACTGGAACGAGCGGGAGTTCATGGAGCTGTACGCAATCCGGGTGATCGGCCATCCCGACCCCCGGCGGCTCTTCCTCGACAAATCGATCGAGCCGGCCGCCTTCGAGCGGCTCATCCCCTACTCCACCTTCACCAACGGCGCCAGCAGCACGGCCCTCTGGGCGAAGGTGATGACCCGCGCCGGCGGAGAGGAGGCGCCATGAGCAGGACGATCACCCTCGGCCCCCGCGAGGTTGGCCTGGAGGAGCCGATGTATTTCCGGGTGGAGGTGGAAGGGGAGACCGTGACGGGGCTCGACGTCGTGGCGGGGCAGGTCCACCGGGGGATGGAGCACCTGGTGATGAAGCGCAACCTCTACCAGAACATCACCCTGCTGGAGCGCCTCTGCTCCCTCTGCTCCAACAGCCACCCGAGCACCTTCTGCACGGCGGTGGAGGAGATCGCCGGCATCTGCATCCCGGCGCGGGCAGAGTACCTGCGGGCCATTGCCGACGAGATCAAGCGGATCTCCTCGCACCTCTTCAACTGCGCCGTCATCGCCCACATCGTCGGCCGGGGGACCCTCTTCAGGGGGGTGATGGAGACCCGCGAGATCATGCAGGAAACCAAGGAGGCGATCTACGGCAACCGGATGGACCTGGCCGCCAACTGCATCGGCGGGGTGCGGTACGACCTGGCGCCGGAGTCGGCCGCCTTCCTCGGAAGGGAGATGGAACGGATGAAGGCCCCCCTGGACGAGCTGTACCGGATCTACGCCACGGACGCCGACCTCACGGCCCGCACCGAGGGGGTGGGGGTTCTGCCGAGGCGGGATGCCGTCGCCTGCGCCGTGGTGGGGCCGGTGGCGCGGGCCTCAGGCGTCGCCTACGACGTGCGGACGAAGAGCCCCTACGGGGCCTATGACCGGCTCCGCGTCGAGGTGGCGGGTGAAGGTGCCGGCGACGTCCGGGCCCGGACGCTGGTGCGGCTGCGAGAGGCGCGGGAGTCGGTCTCCCTCATCGAGCAGTGCCTGGCGCAGATGCCGGCGGAGCCGGCCTGCCTCGACACCCTGCCGGAGATCCCGGCCGGAGAGGCCATCGCCAAATCCGAAGCCCCCCGGGGGGAGCTCATCTACTACCTCAACACCGACGGAACCGACATGCCGGCCCGCCTCAAGTGGCGGGTGCCGAGCTACATGAACTGGGATGCCCTGGCGGTGATGCTGAAGGGGGAGAAGGTTTCCGCCATCCCCCTGGTGGTGAACAGCATCGATCCCTGCATCTCCTGCACGGATCGCTGATTCCACATCGCAGGCGAGATGGCACGAATTGCTCGTGGCGTCTCGGTTACCCCCCCACCCGGCCTCCGGCCACCCTCTCCCGTGGGGAGAGGGTTTAATTCTCCCCTCGCCCTGAGGGAGAGGGGCAGGGGTGAGGGGGAAAAATGAGGGAGTGAACCATGCACGAAATCGGCACCGCCGGCAGCCTCTTCGGGGTCATGGACCGACGGGAGGCGACATGCAAAGGAGACAAGAATGAAGAAACAGCAGCGTGAGAATGTGATCGTCTTTTCCGATCCGGAGCGGTGCCTCGGCTGCCACGGCTGTGAGCTGGCCTGCGCCGTGGCCCACGGCGGGTGCGACCTGTACGCGGCGGCGGCCCGGGGGCTCACGCTCCGCCCCCGCAACCGGGTGGTGGCGGCGGGGGGGTGACGATGCCGGTCCAGTGCCGGCAGTGCGAGGACGCCCCCTGCGCCTTCGCCTGCCCCACCGGGTCGATCCTCCAGGAGGAGGGGAAGGTCGGCATCCGGGAGAAGAACTGCGTCGGCTGCAAGGTCTGCGTGATGGTCTGCCCCTTCGGTGCCATCAGCGTCAAGGCCGAGGCGGAGACGGCCCCCGACGGGCGGACCAACCGGGGGGTGGCGCGCAAGTGCGACCTCTGCGCCGGCACCGGCCGGGAGGTGCCGGCCTGCATCGAGGCATGTCCCACCAAGGCCTTGAGCCTCGTCGATCTTGATGAATTCCGCCAGACCCTGCTGGAGGCGCGGGTGGCGGAACTGGCCCAATCCCACAGATATCTCACTCAGAGGAAGGTGAAACCATGACCATGAACCACTCCATCGATCCGGCCGTCGCAGCGCTGCTCCCCCTGGCGAAGAAGGAAGGGATTGCCACCGTCTGGGACCGCTACAAGGCGATGCAGCCCCAGTGCGGCTTCGGCCAGCTCGGGGTCTGCTGCCGCATCTGCTGGAAAGGCCCCTGCCGCATCGACCCCTTCGGCGACGGCCCCCAGCGGGGGATCTGCGGCGCCGACGCCGACACCATCGTGGCCCGCAACGTGATCCGGATGATCGCCAGCGGCGCGGCGTCCCATTCGGAGCACGGCCGGCACGTGGCCCTCGCCCTGCTGGGGGTGGCCGAAGGGAAGCTCCCCGACTACCGCATCCGGGACGAGGAGAAGCTGCGGGCCGTGGCCGCGAAGCTCGGCCTGGAGACCGACGGTAAGGAGATTCCCGCCATCGCCCGGGAGGTTGCCCTGGCGACGCTGGGGGATTTCCAGAACCAGGATCACGACACGCCGTGCACCTGGCTCGCCTCGACCCTGACGGAGAAGCGACTGGAGCGGCTCGCCGGGCTCCACGCGCTCCCCCACAACATCGACGCGGTGGTCACCCAGATCCTGGCCCGTACCCACGTGGGGTGCGACGCCGACCCCGCCAACCTGATCCTCGGCGGGGTGAAGGGGGCCCTGGCCGACTACGACGGCATGTGCCTCGCCACGGAGCTCTCCGACGTCCTCTTCGGCACCCCCCGGCCGGCAGTGACCGCCGCCAACCTCGGGGTCCTGAAGGAGGACGCGGTCAACATCGCGGTGCATGGCCACAACCCGCTGCTGAGCGAGGTGGTCTGCGACCTGGCCCTGCTGATGGATGACGAGGCGCGGCGGGCCGGGGCCGCGGGAGGGATCAACATCGTCGGCATCTGCTGCACCGGCAACGAGGTGATGGTCCGTCACGGCATCCCCCTGGCCACCAACTACCTCTCCCAGGAAATGGCGCTGGTGACCGGGGCGGTGGACGCCATGGTGGTGGACGTGCAGTGCATCATGCCGTCCGTCAGCGAGATCGGCGCCTGCTTCCACACCGAGATCATCACCACCATGGACGACAACCGGATTCCCGGCGCCACCCACGTGCGGTTCCGGGAGACGACCGCCGCCGAGAACGCCCGGGAGATCGTCTCTCTGGCCATCGCCGCCTTCCGGCGGCGCAACCCGCAGCGGGTCGTCATCCCCGACTTCAGGCAGACGGCGGTGGTGGGGTTCGGCACCGAGGCCATCGTGGGGGCCCTGGCCGCCCTGAACGCCGATGATCCCCTGAAGCCCCTCATCGACAGCATCGCCAACGGCAGCATCCGGGGAATCGCCCTCTTCGCGGGGTGCAACAACACCCGGACCACCCAGGACAGCAGCTTCGTGACCATGGCGAAGAAGCTCGCCCGGAACAACGTCCTGCTGCTCGCCACCGGCTGCGGCGCCGGCTCCTTTGCCAAGCACGGGCTCATGACCCAGGAGGCGACCGAAGAGCATGCCGGCGACTCCCTCAAGGGGGTGCTGACGGCGGTGGGGACGGCGGCCGGCCTCGGCGGACCGCTGCCGCTGGTGCTCCACATGGGCTCCTGCGTCGACAACAGCCGGGCGGTGGAGGTGGCGGTGGCGGTGGCCAACCGGCTGGGGGTCGACCTGGACCAGCTCCCCCTGGTGGCCTCGGCGCCGGAGGCGATGTCCGAGAAGGCGGTCGCCATCGGCACCTGGAGCGTAGCCCTCGGCATCCCGACCCACCTGGGGACCATGCCGCAGGTGACCGGCTCCCCGGCGGTGACCGAGTTGCTGACCGAGACGGCCAAGGATCTCCTGGGCGGCTACTTCATGGTGGAGCTCGACCCCGACAAGGCCGCGGACCGGCTCCTGGCGGTGATCGACGAGCGGCGGCAGGGTTTGGGTATCTGAGAGGAAAGGAGAAATAGCTCATGTGCGACGGACATCACGGGCACCATCACCATCACGACGGTGCCGCAGCAACGGGAAAAGGGATCAGGATCGCCATCACGGGGAAAGGGGGGGTCGGCAAGACGACCCTCGCCGGGATGCTGGCCCGCGCCTTCGCGGCGGAGGGGCGGCGGGTGCTGGCCATCGACGCCGACCCGGACGCCAACCTCGCATCGGCCCTGGGGGTCCCCGCGGAGGCGGGGGCCCGCCTCACCCCCATCTCGAAGATGAAGGAGTTGGCCCGGGAACGGACCGGCGCGGGGGAGGGGGAGGGTTCGCTCTTCAGGCTCAATCCGACGGTGAGCGACCTGCCCGAGCGGTACGGCGTGGAGCACGAAGGGGTGCGGCTCCTGCAGATGGGGACCGTGGAGCAGGGAGGGAGCGGCTGCGTCTGCCCCGAGCACACCCTCGTCAAGCGGCTCATGAAGCATCTCCTGCTGGAGCGGGACGACGTGGTGATCATGGACATGGAGGCCGGCATCGAGCACCTGGGACGGGGGACGGCGGAATCGGTCGATGCGCTCGTCATCGTGGTGGAGCCGGGGCAGCGGAGCATGCAGACCGCCCGGCAGATCACCGCCCTGGCCGGTGACATCGGCATCGGCAACGTCTTCCTCGTGGGGAGCAAGATCCGTGACGACGCCGACTGCCGCTTCATCTCCGCCGCCATGCCGCCGGCCTCCCTGCTCGGCTTCATCTCCCTGAGCGACGAGATCCGGGCGGCGGACCGGGACGGGGCATCCCCCTTCGACTGCGACGGGAAGGCCCGTTCCGAAGCCCTGGCGATCAAGGATGCCCTCACCGTCGAAATCGGGGGGCGTGGCTCGTGCCGCTCTGCTTCCCCCCGGTGAGGGAGAACCCGCCGGAACCGTTTCTGCGGAGCGGCGGCTCGAAACCCTAAAGTTTTCACGATCATCGCCGATACGCTAACTATGCCTTCGGACCGAGGGCCCATCAACCCGCGAGGTATCGGCACATGGCTGACAACAGAATACTCCTGGAGAGCGGTACCAACGAGCTGGAGATCGTGGAGTTCATGCTCAACGAGCAGAACGAGCGGGGGGAGACGATCCCGTCCCATTTCGGCGTCAACGTCGCCAAGGTGCGGGAGATCATCCGCAAACCGCAGATGTGGAAGGTTCCCAACGCCCACCCCGCCATCGCCGGGATGATGAAGCTGCGGGACAAGGTGATCACGGTGGTGGAGCTGGCCACCGTCCTCGGCAAGAGCATGGAGGTCCTCCCCGCCGAGCGGGTGGTGGTCCTCGAATTCAACCGGATGATCGTGGGGGTGCTGGTGAACGACGTCTCCCGCATCTACCGCATCTCCTGGGAGCAGGTGGAGCCGCCGGTGCGGGCCATCGAGTCGGCCTACGTCACCGGCGTCGTGAAGATGGATGACCGGATCATCCTGATCCTCGACTTCGAGAAGATCCTCGGCGAGATCTGTTCGGAAAACATCCTCCACGAAGTGAACGAGAGCCAGCTCCTGGAGGCGCCGGCCCTGGACCGGAGCCGGCACCGGATCCTGGTGGCCGACGACTCCTCCTTCATCCGCAGCAGCATCTGCTCCACCCTCCGGGGGGCCGGCTACCTCGTGGAGGAAGCGGAGAACGGCGAAGAGGCGTGGCAGATGATCTCGGCGAAGCTCGACCGCTGCCGCACCGCCGGCACCGACCTCAAGCGCGAGCTGGACCTCCTCATAACCGACGTGGAGATGCCGAAGATGGACGGTCTCCACCTCACCACCCTGGTCAAGAAGGACGACATCCTGAAGGAGCTGCCGGTGCTGATCTTCTCCTCCCTGGCCACCGACGACAACCGGCGGAAGTGGAAGGACCTGGGAGCGCTCGACATCGTCACCAAGCCCGACCTGCCGAACCTGGTGAAGATCGCCGACAGCATCATGAACTGATCGGCGCTTTTCTGCTTAATGGACGTGAAAAGGCCCCGGGGGATAACCCTCGGGGCCTTTTCACGTTCCGACCTGAGGGAAAAAGGAATCAGGCGGCCTTGCCGTACTCGACGAGCCCCATGCTGATGCCGTCGCGCTCGACGCGCTCGACAACCCGCTCCACCTTCCTCACCACGTCCATCTCGACGAAATCATCGCCGCACTGGTCGCACACAAGGGCGGGGACATGGGTAACGACGATTACGTTACCATCGTCAAGAGTGAAGGGGAGATTGGTCGTTCCCGGCACCATTTTCCCTTTGCAGAGCGGGCACTTCATGGCTTATCTCCTTTGGGTGAAGCCTTCTTCCCAATCGGCGGGAGTCGGCTCGTAAACGGTTATGATCCAGAGCATCTGTTCATCCTGGTCGATGGCGACCACCGCATGGAGCGTCCTTCCTCCGGCGGTATGGCCCAGGACCAGACCGCTCGGCAAGGGCCGGTCGGTGGGATAACCCTCGACCAGTTCGCAGAAAAGGAGCGCTTCCTTCAGTTCATCGACAGCAATCCGGCGCTGATGCATCCTCAGGATAGAGTGGCGCTTGAGCGCCATCTTGTCGGATGCGGCCAGCGAACGGATGGTTGATATATTGAACGGCATACAATGTCTGTATAGCGACAAAACAAAGTGTGTCAAGAAAAAACGGCAAATGTCTTGATGCGCCCTCTCAAGGTGCTATGATGCCTGAAAACGCCACTCTCCGGACGACCATGCCCTCGCGATCCGAAGCACCCCACATCTCCGTCATCGTCCCGGTCCTCAACGAGGCGCCGGCCGTGGCCCCCCTCCTCGGCACCCTCGCCGCCCAGCGGGGAGTGACGCTGGAGCTGGTGATCGCCGACGGCGGCTCGGACGACGGCACCGTGGCCGCGGTCCGCGCCCTGGCGGCGGAGGTCCCGTTTCCGGTCACCGTCGTCACGGCCGGCCGGGGGCGGGGGCGGCAGATGAACGCGGGATGCCGCGCCTCCCGGTCCGGCACCCTCCTCTTCCTCCACGCCGACTGCGCCTTCCCCGATCCCCGGGCGCTGCTCACGGCGCGGGAGAGCCTGGAGACCGCCATCGCCCGCCGGGGGGACGGGCGGGTCGCCGGCCACTTCCGCCTCCGCTTCGCGCGCAGCGACGCGGCTCCCGCGCTGCCGTGGCACTTCTACGAATGGAAGGCGCGGCTCCATCGCGCCGGCTGCACCCACGGCGACCAGGGGCTCCTCATCCGGCGCTCCTTCTTCGAGGAAGCCGGCCCCTTCGACGAGTCGCTGCCGATCCTGGAAGACGTGGCGCTGGCAGCCCGCGTCGCCGCGGCGGGGGAGTGGCTCCTGCTGCCGGGGGAGATCGTCACCTCGGCCCGGCGCTTCGAGGTGGAGGGGGTGCGGGAGCGCCAGACCGTCAACGCCCTGCTCATGAACTTCGCCCACATCGGCTGGAGCGACGGGGTGGCGGAGCTGGTGGCGGGATACCGGCTCCAGGGGGGAGCCGAGCGCCTCCACCTTGCCCCGATCCTGCGCCGCATCGACGGGCTCCTGCGCCGGCTTCCGCGTGCGGAGCGGCGCCGGCTCTGGCATGCCACGGGGGGGTACGTGCGGGGTAACGCCTGGCAGCTCCCCTTCGCTCTCGACGCCCGGCGCCATTTCCGGGCCGGCGACCCGCCGGGGAGCGGGGAAGCGACCCTCCTCGCCCTCCACGACCGGTTCTTCGACCGGCTCACCGACAATCGGGGGGGGACGGCCGCGGCGGCGCTCCTCACCTGGCTCTGGTTCCGGCTCTCCCTCCGGCGGGAGCGCCCGGACGAAAAAAAACGGGCGGAGGATCTCCCCCGCCCGTCGGTGCGCTGAATCCGGCGACGCCTTACGGCTTCGCCTCTTTCATCGGTTTGCCGCAGGCACACTTGCCGGCGGACTGGGCCGTGCTGCCGCAGCCGCACCCTGCGCAGCCGCAGGCATACTTGCCGACGGTCTTGAACTCCCGTTCCCTGCCGTCCAGCGTCACGACGACCTTCCCCTTCTCGACGCCGGTCACCCGCGCCTTCACCATATCCTTGCCGCAGGTGCATCTCCCGGCCTTCTTCGCGATCTCGCCGCAGGGGCATTTCTCGCCGCAGTTGCAGACGTAGATTTCATCCCCCGCCTTGATTGCGCCGCCGCCGGCCAGGGCACCCGCCGCCATGCCGAGGCAGAGTGCCGCGACGAGCGCCATAACAAATTTCTTCATTCCGTCATCCTCCTCTCTTGTTTTCCGGTTGCCGCCCGAAAGGGAGCCCCCCTAGTTTTCATATCGGTTCCCCCGGCCGATTCTTGAGCACAGGCCCCCATCACACCACGAGGCGCGCAAAGCCGGGAAGCGACGAGATCCGCACCGGGCCGTGGCAGACGAAATCGCCGTCCACCTGCACCGGCTTGTTGCCGCCGATCTCCACCTCCGCGGCGTGGAAGAGAGAGACGCCGCTCCCCCGGGCCCCCCGCCCCGCCACCACGTTGAGGGCAAGGCGGAGGTAGTCGCGCCGCCGGCTCCCGCCGAGGCAGACCACGCCGAACTCCGGCCCGAAGAGGTTCGCGCCGGGGGCCAGGAGATGGTTGCCGCCGTAGCGTGCGGCATTGCAGACCACGACGCTGTGACAGAGGCGGCGCTCCCCTCCCGCCGTCACCGCCATGCTCTTCGTCTCCCAGGCGGCGAAGGTCCGCAGGGCCGACAGGAGGTATGCCGCCGCGCCGAAGCGCCGCTTTTCTCCCCCCCGCACCCCTTCCACCACCAGGCCGTCGAAGCCGACCCCTGCCATGAGGAAAAAGCGGCGGCGCACGCCGAATCCCTCCAGGAGCCCCACCGTCAGGGGGCGGGTTTCTCCGCGGATGATGCGCCGCGCCGCCTCCTCGGCGGAGCCGATGCCGAGCTCCCGCGCCAGGACGTTGGAGGTACCGAGGGGAAGAAACGCCACGGTCGCCCTCCCCGGTTCGAGGCCGTTGATGACCCCGTTCACCGTCCCGTCCCCCCCGGCGGCAATGATGAGGGGGGACGGCTCCCGGGCGCAGATGCGGGCGGCAAAGGCCGCGGCATCGTCGGGACCCGCCGTGGGGAGGACCAGGGGGTCGAGCCCCCCCTCCCGCAGGGTCGCCACCACCCGGCCGACCACCTTTTCCGAATAGCTTCCCGATGTGGGGTTGATGATGATCGAACAGCGGGTCGACACCGGCGTACTCCTTACCCTGGACATCCCCTCCGCGGAGAGGGAAGCGGCGAGTATAGCACCGCGTCTTCCCCGCAGACCAGATTTTTCCGGAACGTGTCAACGGCCGACCGCCCCTTTCCGTTTAAGACAGCGAGGACCATCGGCAGCTACGACGAAAGGAGAGAGATCATGAGAAAGGTGAAACTGGCGATTGCGGCGGCCACGGCCCTGGCGGCCCTGGCGGGGCTGCAGCAGGGAGCCTCGGCGGAGACGACGCCGGCAGACGCCCCGGCAATGGGGCACGGGAAGATGGGACGCCACGAAAAGATGCAGATGATGGACCCGGCGGAGCGGCTCCAGCGAATGACCAGGCACCTCGGGCTCACCGACGATCAGAAGGCGAAGATCCAGCCGATCCTGGAAGAAGAGGCGAAGGAGCTCAAGGCGCTGCGGGACGACACCTCCCTTTCCCGCAGCCAGAAGCGGGACAAGCTGCATGAAATCCGCACCCGCTGCCACGACCGGATCCGGGAGATGCTCACCCCCGAGCAACAGAAGAAAATGGACGAAATGCGTGAGAAGGCCCGGGAGCGCGGGGAGCAGAAGAAGGCCCCCATGAAGGCGCCGCCGGAAAAGCAGCAGTAACGAGCAGCAACAGAACACATCATTGCCTCCTTCATTGGGTCGCCGACAAGGCGGCCCCTTTTTTTCGTCCCGCCCCCCCTCTGAGGATGACAACGTAAAGCGGAGCGACATACAACGTCGACAAATCTTACAAAACGACCCTCCTTGTGCGGCAATAGCGGCAAATTCCCTCTGATTCCGGCCCATGTCACCCGGGCATCAACATTGCAAAACACCAATTATTGCAATCCAATACTTGCCGCGAAAGGAGACTCGCCATGAGATGCGCAGGGAGCTTAGCAGCAGTCCTGACTCTGGCCTTCACTACCGCCGCCGGGGCCGCAAGCTTCATCAACGGAGGATTCGAGTTGGGAGACTTCAACGGCTGGACAAAGGGGGGCGGGGCCTATTACGGTTACTACTCTCCCTCCGGGGACCCCGGCAAATCGGCGGTGGTAACGGCTGCCCCCGACCCGCGTACCGGCGGAGCCTTGAATTCGGTCTACCAGGGCACCTATTCCGCACGGGTCAACAACTATGATCCAAACTATCACTACTCCACCCTCACCCAGCAGGTACTGGGCTGGAGCGATCCGAGCATCTACTTCGCCTGGGCGGCGGTCATCGAGGACCCGGGCCACCCCAACCCCGGCCATGTGCGGGTAACGCTCCACGACGACACCGCCAACACCTCCCTCTATGACGTGTACGTGGATTACTACAACCAGAGCCAGTTGCCGGGCGGCGGCGCAGCGTGGCATACCGCCACTTCCGGCTGGTCGACCTGGGGCTACAGCGACTGGCAGATCGCCAACCTGGACACCTCGGGGGTCCTCGGCCACAACCTGACCCTGACCGTCCTCGCCTCCGACTGCGCCTACGGCGGCCACGGCGGCTACGCCTACTTCGACGGCTTCGGCGCCGCCCCCCCGCCGCCGGGACCGGGACCGGGCCCCGCCCCCGTTCCCGAGCCGTCCACCTTCCTGCTCCTGGGAGCCGGCCTGGCCGTGGCGGCATGTCTGCGCAAACGCGCCCGGAGCTGAACGCAGAACCCGGGCAACACACCAGGGGAAAGCTCCACGGGGCTTTCCCCTTTTTCATTCCCGCTCCCGAGCCGCCCACGCCATTGGTTGCATTCCGATGTCCGCCGATTATACTTGTTCATTAAGGGAGTGACGTTCCCCGGACAACTGGCAGTACCCCCCCGGAACTGCCGGACGGACGCGCTCTTCACGCTCCCGCCTTCCCATTCCGATTCCGATTTCGCCACGAGGATACGATGCCCAGCTCTCGGACCGCTCCCGTGATCATTTTTGCCCTGACGGCAATCGTGGGTGCCGCCCTCGCTTTTTTTCTCCAGCCACGGAAGCACCCCGCTCCCCCTCCCGCGACGGTGCGGTTCGCCGTCGCCTCCCTCATCGACTCGGCGCCGGTGTTCGTCGCCCAGCAGAAGGGGCTGTTCCGGAGCGAGGGGGTGGCAGTGAAGATCATCCCGTACACCTCGGGGAAGGAGTGTCTCGATGCCCTCCTGCGCGGCGAAGCCGATCTGGCCACTGGCGCCGACCTGCCGCTGGCGATCCTGGCCATGCGCAAGGAGAAGATCAGCGTCATTGCCTCCCTCAGCAGCAATACCCGGGAAAACAGCATCGTGGCCCGGATCGACCGAGGAATTGCCCGGCCGGAAGACCTGCGCGGGAAACGGATCGGCGTAACCCTCGGCACATCGGCGGAGTTCATGCTCGACGAGTTCCTGCTCCTCCACGGCATCCCGCACACGGCGGTGACCATGGTGAATCTTCCGCCGAACGCCATGGTGGAGGCGCTTGCCGGAGGAGCGGTGGATGCCGTCGCCACCTGGACACCGCACACGGAAAACCTGCAGGAGCGGCTGGCGGGGAACAGCGTCTATTTCGACGCGGGCGAAACGTACCGGATGTACTGGGGCGTTGCTGCCTCCGCCGGGCCGGCGGCAGCAACGTCGACCGCACTGAAAGGAGTTCTCAGGGCCCTCGTCCGGGCCAATGACACTATAGGGAAGCATCCCGCGGAGGCCCAGCAGATCGTGGCGGGGAACGTCGGACTCTCCCCCGCCAAGCTCCGACAGCTCTGGTCGAACTATGACTTCGACCTCACCCTCGACCAGGCGTTCGCCCTCACTCTGGAAAGAGAGGCGCGATGGATCATCACGCATAACAAGCTCTCGAACGCGGAAGTTCCGGACCTTGCTGACATCCTTTACGCCGATCCCCTGTCGGGCGTCAGGCCCGAAGCGGTGACGCTGATCCGATAGAGTCTGCCATGACGATCAGAGCCCGCCTCATCACCATCGCCCTCCTCCCCATGCTCCTGGCCCTGCTGGCCGGCCTTTGCCACGTGCTGATGGCAGGGCGGATCCAGGAACAGCGGCGGGATACCGACATGGCCAACCGGATTGCCCGGGAGGTGTTCGAGCTCAATTTCCTTACCGACCGGTATCTGATCTATGGCGGGAAAGCGCTCAAAAACCAGTGGTTCGCAAAGCACGGCAGGCTGGGGACGCTTCTGGCCGAGGTCCGCTTCAGGGATGAACCGGCACGGAAGCTCCTGCTGAAGCTGCGGACGGCGCACGGCGAAATGGAGACGATATTCGCCCTGCTGATCTCCGATCGCGGGCATGCTGCACGGGAGAGCGGGGACACCCTTCTGCAAGAGCAAGAGGAACGGTTCTCCGGGATTCTGCTCATCAAGGCCCACGAGATGTTCGCCGCCGCCTCGTCGCTTGCCGGCAACAGCAGACAGGCGACGATCCTTCTTCGGGACCGGTTCGAAACTACCCTCGTCTTGGCGCTCGCCGTTCTTGCCGTCATCGTCGCCATCGCGTCCTTTGCCGGCAGCAGGCGGATCATGGATGCCATCGACACCCTCCTGAAGGGGACCGAAACCGTCGCCACCGGCAATCTCGACCATCGGGTGGGACCGGTGAGCCGGGATGAGCTGGGAAAGCTGGCGGCCGCCTTCGACGCGATGACGGAGCGCCTGCAGAAGGCCATGGCTGCCCAGACGGCGACGGTGAGGGAACTCCGGCAGGAGGTCGCCCAGCGGCAGGAGGCGGAGGAGACGCTCCATGCGGAAACCCTCGAACGGATCAGGGCTGTGGAGGAGCTGCGGGAAAAGGAGCGGCTGCTGATGCAGCAAGGCCGCCTCGCCGCCCTGGGGGAGATGATCGGCAACATCGCCCACCAGTGGCGGCAGCCGCTGAACACCCTCGGGCTCCTCGTCCAGCAGTTGCCCCTGATGCAGGAAGAGGGGGAGCTGAACGGGGAGGTCCTCGACGCCACCGTCGCCCAGGCGATGGAGGTGATCTGCCACATGTCCCGCACCATCGACGACTTCCGCCACTTTTTCCGCCCCGACAAGGAGAAGGTGGAGTTCCCCCTGAACCAGATGGTGGCCCGGGCCGTGGCGCTCGTCGAGGACAATTACCGGGAGCAGCGGATCGCCCTCGACGTCGATGCCGCCGGGGACCCACGCATCATCGGCTACCCGAACGAATACTCGCAGGTGCTGCTCAACATCCTGCTCAACGCCCGCGACGCCTTCGAGGCGAGCCCCCACGACCACCCCCGGGTCGTGATCCGGGTGGGGACGGAAAACGGGCGGAGCGTCGTGACGATTACCGACAACGCCGGCGGGATCGGCGAGGCGATCATGCCGAGGATTTTCGATCCCTATTTCACCACCAAGGATCAGGACCGGGGAACCGGGGTCGGCCTGTTCCTGTCGAAAACCATCATCGAGAAGAACATGCACGGCCGCCTGACCGCGCGCAACACCGGAGACGGCGCCGAATTCCGGATAGAGGTCTGAGATGGAGCACCGCAAAGAAGTTCCGCAGCCAGTCACCATCCTGTACGCGGAAGACGATCCCGTCGCCCGCAGCATCATGGAAACCATGATCACCCGCAGGTTTCCCGCCGTCACCCTTTTGGCCGCCGAGAACGGCCACGTGGGGCTGGAGCTGTTCCGGCAGCACCGGCCCGAGATCGTCATCACCGACATCAACATGCCGATCCTCGACGGTATCCGGATGGCGCGGGAGATCAAGAACCTGGCCCCCGCCACGATCGTCGTGGTGACCAGCGCCTACAACGAGACGTTCCACCAGGGGATGGCCCGCGATATCGGCATCGACCACTACGTGCTGAAGCCGATCAACTTCAGGGAACTGCTCGCGCTGATCGACCGCTGCATCGGGGGGAGTGAGCCGGAAGGAGCATAGCGTAACGTGCCGCGACTGACGGATGCCGGAGGGAAAGCGATGCCGTTGGGGATGATCGGACGCCTGGCGCTGGCCGGGGCCCTGCTGGTTATGGGGGGGTGCAGCACGCTGCTGCCGAGCTCGAAGGAGACCGTCGAGTCTCCGTGGAAGAGTTTTGACGAGGCGAAGTCCGCCTATGAGAAGATCATTCCCGGGATCACCACGATGGCGGACCTCAAGTCGCTCGGGTTCGACCCCGTCGCCTCCCCCAACCTGCAGATCCTCACCTATCTCGACATCGCCGGCACGGTCCAGTCGATCCCCCTCGACAAGCTCGACGAGGGGCTCCAGGAGTGCCTCCGGGCCCGCATCAACTGCCGCGCCTACGTCTTCGAGCCCAAGCGCCTCCACACCAGGCGGATCGGCAACTTCTGGCTCGATTTCTTCAATTTCCGGCGCATCTCCTCCGAGACCGGCTGGCGCTTCAAGGCACTGCTCGTCCTGGTGGACGGCCATGTGACCTACAAGCTCTGGAGCGGCGCCCCCCACATCGATGAGATGCGGGACCAGCGCAACCCCCTCGGGCCGTTCCAGGGGGCCCACGACCTGCTCTTTCGCCTCCTCTGACGGAGCCGGACCAAGGCTTCACCATTGCATTCAAGCTGCCATCGTCCCCCGTTCACCCCTGTCTCTCTCCCGCCACCCCGTCACATCGGACCGAAGCGTGCCCGCCGGTCATCGGGGAGCGCCGCGCGAAGGCTCTCCAGATCCCGGGCCCGGGCATAGGCATCGACAACGAGCGGAAGCGGCCGGGGATAGTTTTCCGCCAGGAAATATTCCCCCTCCCGCCGGGGAAGGTAGGCGAGGCTCTCGCCGGGGGGGGCGAAGACCGTGTTCACGCGGGCGTTGTTTCCCCGGGCGTCGGCCCGTACCCAGCCGAACTCATGGAGGCGGATCGTGTTGAAGCCGTGGAGGCAGAAGCCGGAGACCGCCCCCTGCGAGGCGAGCCGGACGTAGCCGAACCCTGCGGGGATGCCGTTCGCCCGCAGGAGCGCCGCCAGCAGATGGCTCTTGGCGAAGCAGAGGCCGGTGCGGGCCGCCAGCACCGCGGAGGCCGCCAGCGGCATCGCCGCGGTCTCGATGTCGTTGCTGTGGCGGATCTCGTCGCGGACGAAGGCGAAGCAGGCCGCCGCCGTCTCCGTGTCGGTGTCCGTGGAGAGGCGCCGGGCGAGCTCCCGCACCGCCGGGGTCTGCCAGTCGACGAGGGGGGAGTGTTCGAGGTAGGGGGTGAGTTCGTCAGCCATGGTCGTACCTCGGAAGGACGTGCCCCGTCTGTTCGCACCGGCACGGTCCTGTCGACGATGAGCCGCGAAAGGGAGAACGGCGCTGGCTCACCGGAACGCGGCGATCACGTAGGCTCCGATCCGCCGCGCGTCGCCGGGGGGGATCACCCCCGGGGGAAAGGCGGGCATCCCCTGGCCGGGGTTGCGGATGAAGGCAGCCACGTCGTCGGCCGTGCGGATGCCGTTTGCCTGCCGGTCTGCGGGGCGCAGCGTCTTCTTCGGGTTCACGGTGTTGCCGCCGTCGGGGTGACAGCCGGCGCAGTGGGTGGCGAAGAGGGCCGCGCCGGTGGCGCCGCCCCCCCGACCGCACCCCGCCGCCAGGAGTGCCATCCCCGCCGCCATCGCCGCCCATGCCCCCCGGCGCCTCATGGTGCGGCTCCGCCATCGGCGGGAGGCGGAAGCTCCTTCCGTTCCTCCTTCTCCCCCCCCACCGCGAATTTCTTCATGCTCTCCAGCATCTCCCGCAGCCGCTGATCCACCCGATAGTTGATGCTCCCCTCGGGATAGGTGCCGTCCTCCTGGAGCTGGCCGGCCGGGACGCCGGTGAGGATCCCGATCCCCTCGTCGATGGTCTCGACGCTCCAGATGTGGAACCGCCCCGCGCGCACCGCCTCCACCACCTCGTCATTCAGCATCAGGTGCCGCTCGTTGGATTTGGGGATCAGCACCCCCTGCTCCCCGGTGAGCCCCTTCGCTTTGCAGACCTCGAAGAACCCCTCGATCTTGAAGTTGACCCCGCCGATGGGCTGGATCATCCCGTGCTGGTTGACGCTGCCGGTGACCGCGATCCCTTGGCGGATCGGGACGCCGGAGAAGGCGGAGAGGAGGCAGTAGAGCTCGGTGGAGGAGGCGCTGTCCCCCTCGACCCCCTCGTAGTTCTGCTCGAAGCAGATGGAGGCGGAGAAGGAGAGCGGCTTGTCGTGGGCGAACTTCCCGCCGAGGTAGCCGGTGAGGATCAGGACCCCCTTGTCGTGGATCGGCCCCGAGAGCTTCACCTCCCGCTCGATGTTGACCATCCCGGCGCGGCCGAGCCAGACCCGGGCGGTGACCCGGGAGGGGCGGCCGAAGGTATGGTCGGCCAGGGTGATGACCGACAGGCCGTTGATCTGCCCCACCATCTCTCCGGCGGTGTCCACGAGGATGGTCCCCTCGTCGAAGAGCTCCTGCATCCGCTCCTCGATCCGGTTGCTCCGGTAGGTCTTCTGCTCGATGGCCCGGGTCACGTGGGCCCGGGTGGCGGCACCGTTCTCCTCCTTCCCGGCCCAGAAGCTCGCCTCGCGGATCAGGTCCGAGATCTCCATGAACTGGGAGGAGAGCTTCCCCTGGTCCTCCACGAGCCGCGCCGCATACTCCACCAGGGCGGCGACGCCGCTGCGGTCGAAGGGGAGGAGCTTCTCGTTCTTGCAGTGGGTGGCGACGAAGAGGGCGTAATCCTTCAGCACCTCCGGGGTGCGGGCGATGCGGCTGTCGAAGTCGGCCTTCACCTTGAAGAATTTCCGGTAGTCGGGCTCCAGGTGGAAGAGGAGGTAGTAGATCCACGGCGAGCCGATCATGATGATCTTCGACTGGAGCGGGATCGGCTCCGGCTTCATGGAGGCGATGGTAATGAAGCGGTACTGCTCCAGCGGGTCCTCGATCTTGATCTCGGCGTTGCGGATGCAGCGTTTGAGGGCGTCCCAGGAGAAGGGGTTGATCAGCACCTCCCGGGCGTCGATGATCAGGTAGCCGCCGTTGGCCTTGTGGAGCGCCCCCGGCTTGATGAGGGTGAAGTTGGTGGTGGCGACCCCCCCCATCTGCATGACGTGTTCGAGGCGGCCGAAGAGGTTGTTGTAGGTCGGGTTCGGCTCGAAGACCACCGGCACCCCCTCGCAGCCGTGATTGTCGACGAAGACGTTCACCTGGTAGCGCTCGAAGGAGGGCTCCTGCCGCGGGAGCTTGAGGCCGGGGATGGGGGACGGCACCTGCTGCTGGGGCTTGAAGTCCTCCAGGTTCAGGATGATGTCCTCCTGGACGGCGTCGAGAAACTCCACCACCTGGGGGTTGGCGCCGTACTTCTCCCGCAGGGGATCGATGTGGTGGCCGACGGCGGCGAGCCCCAGATCGCGGTCGAGCTGGGCCAGGGCGTCCTTGGTCCCCTTTTCGTTCTCCCGCACCTGGCGGAGCACGTCGTTCAGCTTCTCCGTCAACTCCTGGCCGGTGGCGTCCAGCTTCTCCCGCTCCTCGGCGGAGAGCGCTTCATACTCCTCCTGGGTATAGTTGCGCTCCTCCTTCTGGGGGACCATGACGAGCCCCGAAACGGTCCGCTGCAGCGCGAATCCCTTCCCCTGGGCCTCGCCCTCCAGCCCGCCGAAGAGCTCGTTGTTCTTCTCCTGGTACTCCTCGACGATGGCGGCCTTGTTGGCCTCGTACTCCTTGCTGTCGAGGGCCTTGGGGATGATGGTCCGGACGTTGGAGATCAGCTCCTGCATCTCCTCTTCCAGCTCCGCCCCCTGGCCGGCCGGCAGGGCCAGGGCGATGGGGAGGTCGGGGGACTTGAAGTTGTTGACGTAGACCCAGTCCGACGGGGTCGGCTCGGTCTTCGCCCGCTTCTTGAGGATGTTCTTGATGGTGGAGGTGCGGCCGGTTCCCGGTTCCCCCGCCAGAAAGAGGTTGAAACCGCTCTCGCGGATGCCGAGGCCGAAGTCAATGGAGGCCAGGGCCCGGATCTGGCCGAGGGTCCCCTCCAGCTCGGGGAGATCGGCGGTGGTGGCAAAGTCGAACTGCTCGGGATCGCATACCCAGCGGAGCCTTTCGGCGGGGAGCTTCAACTCGTCAGTGGACACGGAAAACCTCCTTGGTCAGCAGTTGATCGAGCACAGCGCGGAACCACCCTGCAACCTGCCGCTTCGCCTCTTCCGGCGAAACGGCTCGGCCGCAGAGGGCGTCGAGCGACGTCACCGGACACCCCGCGATGCCGCACGGGTTGATCCGGGAAAAAGGAGCGGGATCGGTGGCGACGTTGAGGGCGAAGCCGTGCATGGTCACCCAGCGGCGGACGCCGACGCCGATGGAGGCGAGCTTCCCCTGCTCCGTCCAGACGCCGGTCCGCCCCGGTACCCGCCGGGCCGCCACGCCGAAGTCGGCCGCCGCCCGGATCAGCACCTCCTCCAGGAAGCGGAGATAGTGGTGCAGATCGCGGCCGCGCCTCCCGAGGTCGATGATGGGGTAGCCGACGAGCTGTCCCGGCCCGTGGTACGTCACGTCGCCCCCCCGGTTGGTCTCCACCGCCGCGATCGCCGGGTCGAGGATGTTCTCTCCCCTCCCCCCCCGGCCGATGGTGTAAACCGGCGGATGCTCCAGCAGCAGCAGCGTCTCGGGGGCTCCGCCGGCAGCCACCTCCGCGGCCAGTCGCTCCTGGATGGCGAAGGCGGCGGCAAAATCGATGAGACCGAGGTCGCGGATCTTCATGGTTCCCCGCCTCCAAAGGGGGGCGCGCCGGTACCGTCGAGGGTGAAGGAGAAGCACGCCCCCTCCCCCGGCACCCCCTCGGCCCAGACGAGTCCGCCGTGGCGGTGGATGATCCGCTGCACCGTCGCCAGCCCGATGCCGATCCCCTCGAACTCCTCGGAGGAATGGAGGCGCTGGAAGGCACCGAAGAGCTTCCCCACATACCGCATGTCGAATCCCGCGCCGTTGTCCCTGACAAAGTATACCATCCCGCCGTCCACCGGGCGGGCGCCGAACTCGATGACCGTCTCTTTCTTCTTCTCGGTGTACTTCCAGGCGTTGCCGAGGAGATTGGTCATGACCACCTCCGTCAGCACCGGATCGGCAACCGCGCGGACATCGTCGGCGATCCGGAATGTCACCCGCCGCCCGGGTACGGAAGTGGCGAGTTCCCCCGCCACCTTGCGGGCGAGCTGCGACAGATCGAGCGGCACGCGGTGCAGCGGCTCCCGCGACAGCCGTGAGAGGTTCAGGAGGGCGTCGATCAACCGTTCCATCTTGACGGTCGCCCCCCGGATCCGCCGCAGGCAGCCGAGCGCCTCCTCGCCGGCGGTTTCGCAGTGCTCGTCCATCAGGATGGCGCTGAACCCCTCGATGTGGCGCAGCGGGGCACGGAGGTCGTGGGAGACCGAATAGCAGAAGCTCTCCAGTTCCCGGTTGCTCGCCTCCAGTTGCGCCGTCCGATCCCGCACCCGCTGTTCCAGATCGACATTGAGCCGGCGGATCTCCTCCTCGCTCCGAAGCCGCTGAATGGCAAGGGCGAGAAACTCGGAGATGCGGCAGACGGCCTCGAGATCGCGGTCGGTGTAGTCGTGGGGGGGGTTGGCGAGGGCGATCTGGGCAACGAGCGCGTTGCCGAAGAGGACCGGCACCGAGAGGAAGCGGGTCACCGGGATATGCCCGGCCGGCACCCCCAGTGCGGCGGGATGGCGGGAGGGGGCGTTGCTGTAGAACGGCAGCAGGGTGTTGAGCGAGTGCCCCCAGAGCCCCGGGAAACGCCCCGCGGCGTCGGGGGGAAAGGTGAGGTCGCCGCCCCCCGCCATCATATCGGAGGTGAGATTAGTCACCAGCCTCCCCGCTTCGTCCAGCATCCCGATGTAGCCGTGGCTGCTCCCCGTCAGCTCCTTGGCCTTCTCCACGGCAATGGCCGCCACATCGTTGAATGTGGCGGTGGTGCAGACGACGGGGGGGAAGAGGTCGGCCAGGGCGGCGGCGACCCGCGCGCGCCAGCGCAACGTTTCGGTCCGTTCCATCACCTTCCGCTCCAGATCGCGGTAGAGAAGGCTGTTGCGGAGCACCAGCGCCAGGACCCCCGACAGCCGCTCCAGGGAGGCGTAAATGGTATCGAGGCCGGCGTGCCCCATGACGCCGAGGAGCATCAGGACCCCGACCCGTTCTCCCCCGGCATCCAGGGGGAAGATCAGGCTCTCGCCGTCAGCGTGGGGGGGAAGGAGATCGCGGACTTCGGGCGGAGACTCTTCGGGCAACCAGACCTGGGGTCCCTGGGCGGCGCTGCTCAGGAGGGCAAGCCGCTGCAGGTTCGCCGCAAACCCGCCGTCGCGCGTGCGGCGGGGGCAGAGGCTCACCGGTTCGTACGTCGCGCACGCCGACGACTGCACGCACTGCATGAGCGCCACGACCCGCACCCCGATCAGTTCGCGAATCTGCTCCGTGATGTAGGTGCCGCATTCTCCCGGATTCTCCGCCAGCCGCAGGATATTCTCCAGAAGCTCCACGAAGAGGAAGTTCAGCGACTTGTGGTTGGAATCGTCACCCATCGTCGACCTCCAGTGCCCCTGCAACGGCATCGGCCAGGCGGTCGGGGGGGACCGCCATCACCTCCACCGGCAGACCAAAGTAGGAGCCGATCTCCTCCAGGGTCTCCGTCGGCACCGGCACCACCCCCGTATCGAGGTAGACGATGCGCCGGTGCATCTCCTGCATGAAGAGCCGCGCGCTCTCCGCCGTCACGAACCCCAGCTCGTCCCGGAACGCCTCCTTCCAGCGCGCGCTCCATTCGGGGAGGAGGAAGAAGGCCCCCGCGCGCCGTAACCGGCGGTACTCCTCGCTCCCCAGGATGATCTCGCAGCAGTTGTGCCCCGCCACCCGGCGGACGCCGGAACGGGCGGCAAGCTGGTCCATCCGGGCCTGGCAGTCGCCGAAGAGCAGGACGATGCGCCGTCCGGGGAGGGCTTCGACCTCTTCGTCCAGCTTGTGCGCCAGGAGATCGGGGTGCATGTGGAGCATGGAATCGAGACACCGCACCGGCCAGGGGAATTTCCCCCCCTGCTCCAGGGCGGCCAGCTCGCCCCGGAAGATGCCGCAGCTGACCACCACCGCATCGCCACCGGCAGCGGCGCCGCGGACGGCGGACGTTCCCTGCCCCGCGACCTCGTCCCGGATGGCCCGCAGCGTCTCCAGCGGCGTATCCAGCGGGACATCCGCCGCGGAGGAGGCCAGGACGAAGTGCCGGTCATCCCGGCGCTCGGCGAGGATCTTTCCGGCCATTTCCCGCGCCCGGTCGGGGGGGAGGCGGTTCAGGACCGGCCCGTTCAGGTTGCCGAGCAAGAGCGGCGTCTCTCCCACGATGCGGCGCGCCTCCGCGAAGCTGTCGCCGGGGCCGATGACAAACCCCGCCACGTTGGGAAGCCCCGAGACCAGCGGCAGGAGAGGAACGGCCGGATTGCCGCCGTGATGGATGATGAGCGGCAGGCCGACCCGGGCGAAGGCCCGCTCCAGGGGTGGAACGATGAGACGGGAGATGACGGCCGGCGTCACGAGCCGCGGGTTGCAGAGCATGAGCGGGATGACGATGCAGCCGGCCCCGGCCCGGGCCAGCGCCTCCGCCATGGCAACGAAATGCTCCGTTGTCGCCGCCAGCACCCGCTCCGCCAGCTCCGGATCGAAGAGAAGGGTTTCGAGCCACCCTTCGAGCCCCATGAGCATTGCCGGCAGATCGACCGGGGCGGTGAGGACGGCGGCCAGCGGCACCTCCCCCCTGAGACGGTCCGCAAGCCGCCGGACGCTCTCGCAGAGATAGGCGAGGGGGGGTGCGGTCGATGGGGGGTGGGGCCAGGGACGCGGCGGCGCGGGGAGAACGGAACGGGTGCCGGCGGACGGTGGGGGGGCCGGCGGCATGGATGGCGAGCTCGGCGCCGAACGCCTCGGCCTCCTTGGGGAGGACGAAGGGGGCGAAGATGATGTCGGGGGCGATCAGTTCGGCCACCCGGGCCTGGCCTTGGGCGTAGAGCGCCGGGTCAGAATAGTAGCGGTCGAGGGGGATATCGATCAGCCGGGCGCCGTAGAGACTCAGGGTGAGCGTGAAGGGGGGGCGGTCGGTCCGCGCCCCGGTGAAGGCGGCCATGACCCGCTCGGCGGCGGTCATTGCCCTTCCCCGCGCAGGGAGCGCTCCCGGAGCGACTCCATGAGGGCGGGGGCCGCAATGGCATTCTCCGCCGTCCCGTCCCCTCCCACCTCGGCGACGAGCTCGGGACGGACCTTGAAGATCGCTCCCCCCACCGCCAGCATGATCCTGCCGGAGAGCCCCCGGCGGTCCAGCTCCTCGCGCACCGCGCGGATGCCGCGGGCGGTGACGAGCATCATGGCCGAGACCCCGATCACCCGCGCGCCGGCCTCCACGGCCCGGTCGACGAATTCGACCGCCGGGACGTCGTTCCCCAGATCGATCACCCCCCACCCCGCGGCGCGGAGGAACGTGCCGACCATCCGGCGGCCGAGGGAGTGGTAGTCGTCCTCGATGTTGCCGAGCACCACCGTCCCCCGCACCTCCCGGAGCGTCCCGGCCGGGGCTGCGGCCAGTGCCTTGTTCAGGATATCCTCGGCCACCTTTCCCGCCACGAAGCTCTGGGCCAGGGAGATATCCTCACGCTCCCACCGCTCCCCCACCTCACGGAGCAGCGGTTCCAGCACCTCCGAGAGGGCGCTCTGGTAGCCATGGGTGGCGGCCCACCGGTCGATGAGGCGGTTCGCCCCCTCCCGGTCGGCCTCGTCGATCATCCGGGAGAGTTCGGCGATCAACGCCTGCAATTTCGCGTTTCCCTTTGCCGGAACGACCATCAAGAGTTCTCCCACTCCCCTCTTCCACCCTCTACACCAGCATCAGCACCGGATTTTCCAGTATCCGCCTCAGCTCCCCCAGAAACCGCGCGGCGTAGGCCCCGTCCACCACCCGGTGGTCGCAGGAGAGGGTCACCCGCATGGTCTTCGCCGCCACGAGGTGCCCGTCGCGCACCGCCGGCCGCTCGGCCACGGCTCCCACCGCGAGGATCGCCGCCTGGGGAGGGAGGATCACCGCGGCGAATTCGTCGATCCCGAACATCCCCAGGTTGGAGATGCTGAAGGTGCCGCCGGAGATCTCCTCCTGGGTGATGGCGCCGCTGCGGGCCCGTTCCGCCAGGCGCACCGTCTGCCGGGCAATCTCCGCCAGGGAGAGCCCCTGGCACCCCTTCACCACCGGCACCTGGAGGCCGTCGTCCATCGCCACGGCAAAGCCGATGTTAATGGCGTCATGCCGCACGATCCGGTCGGCGGCGAAGGAGGCATTCATCAGCGGAAACGAGCCGAGGGCCATGGCCGCCGCCCTGATCGTCAGGTCGTTGTAGGTGGCGTCGTGCCCGCTCCCCTTCAGCTCCCGGACGATCTCCACCGCCTCCTTCATGTCGATCTCCACCGTCTCGTAGAAGTGGGGGATCGTCCGCCACGCCTCCCCCGTCACCTTCGCGATGGCGCCGCGCATCCGCGTGAGGGGCTCTCCCTCCCCTGCCGCGGCGGCCGGGGCGCCCCCGGCGGTCCCCTCCTCGTCCCGCTTGGCCAGATACCGCTCCAGATCTTCCTGGAGGATCCGTCCGTCGGGGCCGCTGCCTGCCACCCGGGCAAGGTCGACCCCCTGCTCCCGCGCCAGACGGCGCACCGCCGGCGCCGCCTTCGTATCGTCGGAGTGGCCGGCGGAGACCGGGGAAGGCTGCTCCTCGCCGGGGAGTTCCATCACCCGCTCGGGGACCTCCCCCGCCCGTTCCGGCGCTGGCGGTTCCGCCGGCGGCTGCCGGGCACCCTCGGGGGGAGGCGCCGGCTTTTCGCCGGCAGGGGGAGGAGCCTCCCCCCCCCCGCCGATGACGCCGATCACCGCGCCGACGGCCACCATCTCCCCCGGCTTCACCCGCTGCTCGGCCAGCACCCCCGAGGCGAACGCCTCCAGCTCCATGGTCGCCTTGTCGGTCTCCACCTCGGCAATGATCTCCCCCCGCTCGATCTGCTCGCCGACGCTCTTCTTCCAGGAGACGAGCCGCCCCTCGGTCATGGTGTCGGAGAGTTTGGGCATGGTTATGTCGGTTGGCATAAACACCTCAATTTCTGCCACGGAGACACAGAGACACAGAGAAAATCAAATTTCCCACTTAATACGCCGCTCGTCTTTTCACTCCTGTGCGCTGTGCATCCCGGCTTTCCCATGGCTGTCAACGTATTCTTGCTGTTATCTCTGAGTCTCCGTCTCTCTGTGGCAGATTGATTCTCAATACGTTCCGCTCAGCGTCTCCCGCACCGCCGCGGCGATAGTCTCCGCCTGCGGAATGCAGAGCCGCTCGATCTGCCGCGAATACGGCATCGGCACGTCGAGCCCCGAGACCCGCCGCACCGGCGCCCGAAGCCGATCGAAGCACTCCTCGGCGATGATGGAGGCCAGATGCCCCCCCAGCCCGGCGCTCCGCCAGCACTCCTCCACCACCACCGCCCGGCCGGTCCTCTTCACCGACTCCACGAAGGTGGCCGAATCGAGGGGGGTGAGGGTGCGGAGATCCACCACCTCGCAGGAGACCCCCTCCTTCTCCAGCACCGCCGCGGCCTGGAGCGCCAGGATGGTCATCCGCGAGTAGGCGACGATGGTCACGTCCGTCCCCGCGCGCTTCACCTCGGCCTTCCCGAAGGGGACGACGGACTCCGGATCGTCGGGGACCTCCCCCTTGCTGTTGTAGAGGAGCTCGTGCTCCAGGAACACCACCGGGTTGTTGTCGCGGATCGCCGTCTTCAAAAGCCCCCGGGCGTCGGCGGGGGTTGCCGGCACCGCCACGTAGAGGCCGGGGCAGTGCATGAAGTAGCTCTCCAGGCTCTGGGAATGCTGGGCTCCCAGCTGGCTCCCCCCGCCGCCGGGGGCCCGGAGCACCATCGGCACGGAAGCCTGCCCGCCGAACATGGAGCGGATCTTCGCCATGTGGTTCACGATCTGGTCCATGGCGAGCAAAGCGAAGTTCACCGTCATCAGCTCCGCCACCGGCCGCAAGCCTCCCATGGCGGCGCCGACGGCGACACCGACGATGGTGTTCTCCGAGATGGGGGTATCCTTCACCCGCTCCTCCCCGAACTCCGCCAGGAGCCCCCGGGTCACCTTGAAGGAGCCCTCGTAGAATGCCACATCCTCCCCCCAGACCACCACCGAAGGGTCGCGGCGCATCTCCTCCTTCATGGCCAGATTGAGGGCGTCGCGGTAGGTCATTTCAGGCATGAAAATCCTCCGGTTTCGATTACCGCGTCAACCGCGGCGCGCCGCCTCGATTGCAGCGATGTCGATCTTTTTCATCTCCATCATCGCATCGAAAGCACGCTTGGCGGCGGCGGGGTCGGGATCGGTTATCGCTTCGGTTAGAGCAACCGGCGTAATCTGCCAGAACAGCCCCCATTTGTCCTTGCACCAACCGCAGGGGCTCTCTTCACCGCCGTTGCCGACGATGGCGTTCCAGTAGCGATCCGTTTCGGCCTGGTCAACGGTTGCGACCTGAAACGAGAAGGCCCAGTTGTGCTCGACCCCGGGTCCGCCATTGAGCCCGAGGCAGGGAATTCCCATCACCGTAAACTCCACCGTCAACACATCCCCTTTCTTTCCAGACGGAAAGTCTCCGGGCGCGAGGTGCACCGCACCAACGGATGAATCGGGAAAAGTCTCGGCATAAAACCGCGCCGCCTCCTCGGCGTCGCCATCATACCAAAGGCAAATCGTATTCTTTGCGTGCTTATTCATGTCACACCTCCTGGGCTATGGACGTGTTACTGTTTCATATTAACTAGCCAACGTAAGGCTGACCGGCCTGCTTTTTGGGCCGGCCGTAAGCTTGGTGGTTATCTGCTAGGTTCGCTATCGCATAGGGAAAGGATTTCCTCTTTGTCGCTATTCCACATGCCAATAATTGCATTATCAATAAGTTTGGGAATAGATTGTTTCCACAAAACTCCATCGGCATCGTGAGGGCTTAGCTTCAAGCGCCCAGCAATGTCATAGGTGCTACTGATGATGTCCCAAAAGGTTTCAAATTCCTTTTTGGTAGAATTTGAATACTTATTGTAACCGTAAAATGCCATCATAGTATATTTGCTATCAATAGGCATAATAAGATCTGGTAACAAGAAATGAAGCGCTTTAGATACACCAACAATTTTTCTATTTGACAACATAACGTTCAAATTACTAAATATTATTTCAGATATTGGTTTTATTGTTGAAAGATCATCGTAAATATCGTCATACAACTTGTATGTATACAATTTTAATAATTGTTCTTTGTAAGTTATAACAGATTTCTTGAAATCTTGAAATGGCGCAAGCTTTGCCCTCCTCTTGTTCATATCCCATTCTTCTAAAGTTCTATAAGTTATGATCAAGAATTGGTCGTTATCGATTAACGTTTCTAGGCTTCTGGATTGCCTGTGCATCGCAATCAAGTCCCTGTAATAAGCTAAGGCATGCCCTGATCGATAAGTTTGATTGCATTTTTCGACGAAGAAATGAAAGTGTTTCTTGGAAATGGTGGCGAGATCGATTAATTGCATTTTCCTCTCTCCAGATAACTCCCTCGGCCGCACCATGGGATCTCCACCCATAGCTTCTTCTCCGTGTCTCTGTGCCTCCGTGGCAGGTGTTCAAACGTGTGTTCACACGTAGACATCCCGGAACACCTCATCCTCCTCCGGCCACGGCGATTCCTCGGCGAACCGCACCGCCTCCTCCACCCAGCCGACGCACTTTTCCCGGACGGAGTCGAGCTGCTCCATCGTGGCGATCCCCTCCGCCACGAGGCGCTTGCCGAAGCTGGGGATCGGGTCGCGGGCCTTCCAGAGCTCCACCTCGGCGAGGCTGCGGTACTTGCCGGGGTCGGCCATGGAGTGCCCGCGGAAGCGGTAGGTCATGGCCTCGATGAGGTACGGCCGGCTCTGCTCCCGCACCCAGTCGGCCCCCCATTTGACCGCCTCGTAGACGGCCGCCACGTCCATGCCGTCAACCCGCACGGAGGGGATGTCATAGCCGCAGGTCCGCTTGTGGATGTCGGAGAGGGCGGAGGCCCGCGCCACGGAGGTGCCGATGCCGTAGAAGTTGTTTTCGCAGACGAAGAGGACCGGCAGCTCCCAGAGCCGGGCCCAGTTGAGGGATTCGTGGAAGGTTCCCTGGTTCGCGGCACCGTCGCCGAAGAAGCAGGCGGCGATCCGGTCCTCCTTCCGGTAGGTGGCCGCAAAGGCAAGGCCGACGGCGATGGGGAACTGGCCGCCGACGATGGCATACCCCCCCATGAAGGAGAGCTCGGGGGAGAAGAGGTGCATGGAGCCCCCCTTCCCCTTGCAGAGGCCGGTCCGCTTCCCGAAGAGCTCGGCCATGACCCGCCGCGGCTCCGCCCCTCGGACGATGGCCTGGGCGTGCTCGCGGTAGGCGGAGAGGATGTAGTCGTCCTTGTGGAGCGCCGCCGTGGCGCCGACGGCCACCGCCTCCTGGCCGCTGTAGAGGTGGAGGAAGCCGGTGATGTGCCCCTTGGTGTACTGCTCGGCGCACGACTCCTCGAACTCGCGGGAGAGAACCATCTGCTCGTACATTTTCAGAAGCTCGGCGTCGGGCAGAACCGCCCGCAGTCTGCTTTCCATGGATACCTCCCTGATGTGGATGTCTCGCAAGCCCCGCTGTCACAGCGTAAAATAGAAAGTGGCCCCCTTCCCCATCTCCCCTTCGGCCCAGATCCGCCCGCCGTGGCGCTGGACGATGCGCTGGACCGTGGCCAGACCGATGCCGACCCCCTCGAACTCGGTGGCGCTGTGGAGCCGCTGGAAGACGCCGAAGAGCTTGTCGGCATGCTTCATCTCGAAGCCAGCCCCGTTGTCGCGGACGAAAAAGACCCGCCGGCCGTCGGATTCCGCGGCGTCGAACTCGATGACCGCGTTCTCCGTCCTGCCGGTGTACTTCCAGGCGTTGCCCAGGAGGTTTTCCAGGGCAATCCGGATCAGTTCGGCATCGGCAAAGACCGTGAGTTTATCCGCAATCCGAAAGGTCACCCGGCGCTGCGGCTCTTCGGACTGCAGCTCCTCGGCAACCTGCCGGGCCAGGGAACTCAGGTCGACGCTCTTCATCTGCAGATCCCATCGGCTGAACCGCGCCAGCTTGAGGAGGTTGTCGATGAGCTCCTTCATCCGGTCGCTGCTCCGGCAGATCCGCTCCAGATATTGCTTCTCCTCCTCGCCGATCCGGTCGCCGAAATCGTCCAGAAGGATCCGGCTGTACCCCTCGATATGCCGCAGCGGCGCCCGCAGGTCGTGGGAGACGGAATAGCTGAACGATTCCAGTTCCCGGTTGGAGACCTCCAGCTGGGAGGTCCGCTCCCGGACCCGCTGCTCCAGTTCGGCGTTGAGGCGCCGGACTTCCTTTTCGGCCCGCGTCCGCTGCCTGATCTCATCCTCCAGCCGCCGGTTGGACTCGCAGAGTTCCGCCGTCCGCTTCTGCACCACCACCTGCAGCAGCTCCGGCTGCCGCAGCAGGATATAGATGAGTGCGGTCACCGCCACGCTGAAGATGGCCAGCAGCGCATAGTCCAGGGCGACGACCAGAGACGTGCGCCAACCGGATGCCGGGGTCATGGAAAGCCGCCATTTGCCGTTCGGCACATCGAAGACGAAATTCACCGGCCCGGCGGCAAGGGGGCGTCGCGAGCGGGCGAACGATTCCCACCGGGTGGTATCGGGGTTGAGCCGCGCAAGGTCGTAGGCGTAGCCGTGTTGTTCCAACTGGGCCAGATTGCTCGCCACCAGCAGGTCCTCAAGACGCATCAGGACGGTGGCGAACCCCCAGAACCGCTCGCCCGTCTCTCCCCCCCGGACGAACACCGGCAGACGGCCGATGACCCCGACCCCTCCCTGGATCAGCTTCACCGGTCCGGCCAGGGTGAGCTGGCGGCTCTCGATCGCCTTCAGGGCCTCGGTGCGCCGCTGCGGGTCCCGGAGGAGGTCGTGGCCGAAGGCTTTCTCGTTCCCGGCCAGGGGATAGATATTGAAGATCACGCCGCCGGGGGCGAGCTGGAGGCTGCTGATGCCGCCGTAGGTGCGGATCATCTCCCGGGCCAGCTCGTCGAAGTCCCTGACCTCCCCGTACTGGTGGAGGATCGACGCCAGGGCATAGGTGGCGGACAGCGAGCGGGAGAGCTGGCGCTCCAGCGTGTAGGCGGAGCTGGCCGCAAGTTGCGAGACGATCTGGCGGCGATCATGCTCGCGGGTTTTTTCGACCTGTTCGACGATGAGCGTGCCGACCGCCATGAAGGCGAAGAAGACCAGCGCCGCCCATCCTGCTGCTCTGCTCATGTTCATGCCCCGATGACGACGATTCGTCGGACCGCTCGCCGATTGCCATGAACCGTGCCGGTTCGATTTCCCGTTACCCTGCACTGCTCCTCACGAAGTTCAGCGTCCCGCCGGCCAGGAGCTCCTGCCGCTGCCGGTCGGAGACCTCAAGCAAGGTGACGATCTCCCGACCGTTTACCTTGACCGGTATCTCCGTGGCCCCGGCGGCCACGAGCCGCCGCAGGTCCGGGAAGGTGAGCGTGTCTCCCTGCTTCAGGCCATCGTAGTCCGCCGGATCCCTGAACGTCAGCGGGAGGATGCCGAAGTTCACCAGATTCGCCTTGTGGATCCGGGCGAAGCTCTTGACGATCTTGGCCCGGATGCCGAGATAGCGCGGCGCCAGGGCCGCGTGCTCCCGGCTCGACCCCTGGCCGTAGTTCTCCCCGCCGATGACGACGCCGTTCCCCTTCTCCTTCGCCCGCGTGTGGAAATCGGGGTCCAGTTGCTCGAAGACGAACTGACTGATGGCCGGGATGTTGCTCCGGTACGGCAGCACCTTGTTGCCGGCCGGCATGATGGTGTCGGTGGAGATGTTGTCCCCCACGGTGATGATGACCTCCGCCTCCAGGGTCTCGGGGAGGGGGGCGAAGTCGGGGAACGGGATGATATTGGGGCCGGTGACGATCTCCACATTCTTCGCCTCCTCCGGCGGGAGGGGGAAGATGATGCTGGAGTCGTCCACGACGTACTTCGTCGGGTTCTGGACGTTGGGCCACGGCATGAGGTCGCCGAGCTTGCGGGGGTCGGTGACCACGCCGAAGATGCCGGCGGCGGCCGCCGTCTCGGGGGAGCAGAGGTAGACCCGGTCGTTCTTGGTGCCGCTGCGCCCCGGGAAGTTGCGGGGGAAGGTGCGGAGGCTCACCTGGTCGGTCCCCGGCGCCTGCCCCATGCCGATGCACCCGAGGCACCCCGGCTGGTGGATCTGGGCACCGGCGAGAAGGAGCATCATCACCCCACCCTGGTCGGCCACGTTTTCCAGCACCTGGCGGCTCCCCGGATTCACGTTGAAGGAGAGGTGGGAGGCGACACGCCGGCCGTCCAGGATGCGGCAGACGGACATAAGGTCGCGGAAGGCGGAGTTGGCGGAGCTCCCCACCAGCACCTGATCCACCTTCAGCCCCTCGATGTCGGCCACCCGCACCACGTTGTCCGGCGACGAAGGGCAGGCGATGAGCGGCTCCACGGTGGCGAGGTCGATCTCCTCGTACTCGTCGTAGGTGGCGTCGGGATCGGCGGCGAGCTCCTGCCAGACCTGGCCGCGCCCCTGGGCCTCCAGGAACTCGCGGGTCCGGTGGTCCGAGGGGAAGACGGAGGTGGTGGCCCCCAGCTCCGCCCCCATGTTGCCGATGATGGCCCGGTCCGTGGCCGAGAGGGTCGCCACGCCGGGGCCGTAGTACTCGATGATCTTCCCGACCCCCCCCTTCACCGTGTGACGGCGGAGCATCTCCAGGATCACATCCTTGGCCGAGACCCACGGCTGGAGCTGGCCGGTGAGCTTCACCCCCCAGATCTTCGGGCAGGGGAGGTGGAACGGGTGCCCCGCCATGGCGAGGGAGACGTCGAGGCCGCCGGCGCCGATGGCGATCATGGCGAGCCCCGCGGCGGAGGTGGTGTGGGAGTCGGCGCCGAGCATGGTCCGCCCCGGCACGCCGAAGCGCTCCAGGTGCACCTGGTGGGAGACGCCGTTCCCCGGCTTGGAGACGTGGATGCCGAACCGCTGGGCCGCCGTCATGAGGAAGACGTGGTCGTCGGCGTTGCGGTTGTCGGTCTGGAGGAGGTTATGGTCGATGTACTGAGCCGCCAGCTCCACCTTCACCCGGTCCACCCCCATGGCGATGAACTCCAGCATCGCCATGGTGCCGGTGGCGTCCTGCAGCAGCGCGTGGTCGATCGTCAGGGCGATCTCAGTGCCCGGTTTCAGTTCGCCCTTTGCGAGGTGTGCTTCGAGAATCTTCGTTGCGAGGTTCTTGCCCATTTTCACCCTCCTGGAAATCTGCCACAGAGACACGGAGGCACGGAGGCGGACGCACGCGTCAGTCCCCTCTCCCAGGGGGAGAGGGTCCGTCTTCCCCTCATCCGGCCTTCGGCCACCTTCTCCCCAGGGGAGAAGGGACCGGTGTCAAGCGGTCCCTCCGTGTCTCTGTGTCTCCGTGGCAGGTTTTGACTGGTTACACGTTACGCATGTATCGCCCGCTTCTCCACATCCAGGGCCGCTTCCTTCATCGCCTCGGCCAGGGTCGGGTGGGCGTGGAAGGTCATGGCGATGTCGGCGGCGCTGCCGCCGTAGGTCATGACGGTGACCGCCTCGGCGATGAGGTCCGAGGCCCGGGGGCCGATGACGTGGATGCCGAGGACCCGGCCGCTGTCGGGCTTGGCGAGGATCTTCACGAACCCTTCGGTCTCGTCCATGCACCTGGCCCGGCCGTTGGCCATGAAGGGGAACTTCCCCACGGCGTACTCGACCCCTTCCGCCTTGAGCTCCTCCTCGGTCCGCCCCACGCTGGCCGCCTCGGGCCATGTATAAACGATACCAGGGATAAAGGCGTAGTCCACCTCAGAAGCCTGCCCCGCAAGCCGTTCCGCAAAGACCTCTCCCTCCGCCATCGCCTTGTGGGCGAGCATGGGGCCGTGGATCAGGTCGCCGATGGCGTAAACGCCCTGAACGGATGTCTGGTAGTTCGCATCCACCGCAATCCGTCCATCCTCCGGCCGGACGCCGAGCTCCTCCACCCCGAGCCCCGCCGTGAGGGGACGGCGCCCCGCCGCCACCAGCACCCGGTCGCAGACGATCTCCTCCGCCGCCCCTCCCGTCTCCACGGTGACCACCCCCTTCCCGTCACGCTTCGCGAAGCCGGTCACCTTCGTCTCCATCCGGAAGGCAATCCCCTGCTTTTTCAGGGAGCGCATCAGGGTGTCGGCCACCTGGCCGTCGGTGGCGGGAAGCATCTTCGGCAGCATCTCCACCACCGTCACCGGGGCGCCGAGCCGCCGCCAGACCGAGCCGAGCTCCAAGCCGACGTACCCCGCCCCCACCACCAGCAGATGTTCCGGCACGTTGTCGAAGGCAAGGGCCTCCCGGGCGCTGACCACGGTCTCGCCGTCATAGGGGATGAACGGAATCGCCGCCGCCTCGCTGCCGGTGGCCAGAAGGACCCGCTTCCCCCGGAGCTGCTGCGTCCCCCCGGGTGCCGCCACGTCAACGCCGTGGGCGCCCCCCTCTCCGCCGGTGAGGCGGGCCGTCCCCTGCACCCAGTTGATCTTGTTCTTCTTGAAGAGGAAGGCGACGCCGTCGGTCAGCTTCTTCACCACGTCGTCCTTGCGGGCCATCATCCGGGCAAGGTCGAGCCGCGGCGGGTCGATGGCGATGCCGTGGCCGGCGAATCTGTCCCGGGCCAGGGCGAAGAGCTCGGAGGAATCGAGGAGCGCTTTGCTGGGGATGCACCCCTCGTTGAGGCAGACCCCGCCCAGGGCCTCCCGCTTCTCCACCACCGCCACGGCCATGCCGAGCTGGGCCGCGCGGATGGCGGCCACGTAGCCGCCGGGGCCGGCGCCGATGATGATGAGGTCGTAAATCTGTTCGGACATGGTTCCTCCCGGATGAATTCTGTTTTTGCCGACAAAGCCACCAAGGCTCCCCGGAGGGGGGCGGGGGCTCCCGCGGAGAAAAGAGTCCCGCAAAAAAGCACCGGACGCCATTCAAAGGGAAAGCATAAAGAAGCGGCTGCTCAGTTCGCCTGAAAACCGCCCGGTGACGCTTGACTCTTTTCGGAGCGGGAGCCCCCGCCTCCCTCCCGCCACCGAAACGCGATCGCAACGCAAACGAGGTTTACTTCCCCGGCCGGTAGATGATGTCGAAGGTTCCCCCCTGGAGGCGGTTCCAGAGCTTCTCATCCGGTGCGGCGGGGGAGGTGGTCCTGGTCTCGCTGAAACCCGGCAGGGAGAACTTGAGGCTGAACTCCCCCTGATCGAGGATCACCCCTTTCTCCGCGAGGCGCGGTCCGCCGTCGCTCCCCTCGCTGCGCGGGGTGGGAGCGGGCGCCGCCACGGTGGGATCGAGGGAACGGATCTCCACGGGGCGCCCCCGGAAGGAGACGAGTTCCTGGAGGACGTCGCGGGCCCCTTCGTTCCCCTGGCGCGACGCCTTGCCGAGCCAGTCGATCGCCGTCACCTTGTCGACCGGCACCCCGTCCCCGGCCAGCAGAAGCATCCCGTAGGCATACTGGGCCTCGGCGTCCCCCGCGGACGCCGCCCTGCCGATCCAGCGGGCCGCGGCCCGGCGATCCTGCCTCACGCCGATTCCCTCGTAGTAAAAGGTGCCGAGGTAGTACTGGGCCCGCACGAGTCCCCGCTCCGCCGCCATCTTCATGTAGCGGGCGGCAGCCGCCGGGTCGCGGGGGGTGCCGGAGCCGTAAAGGTATCTCAGGGCCACCATGTAGGCGGCCCGGGGATCTCCCTTTCGTGCCGCGCCCCGGGCGACGGCGAGCCCGTTCCCCGCCCCCCCCTGGCCGGCGGCGGGGGCCGCCGCCAGCAGCGACAGCACCGCCACCGCCGCCATCAGATGTCCCATTGTTCTTGCCACCAGCCTACCCTTCCAGGAAGAGCTCTTCCGGCTCCTCCACGTACTCTTTCACCTTCTTCAGGAAACCGACCGCCTCCCGCCCGTCGATGATCCGGTGGTCGTAGGAGAGGGCCAGATTCATCATGGGGCGGATCACGATCTGGCCGTCGCGGACCACGGGACGCTCCTGGATGGCGTGCATCCCGAGGACGCCGCTCTGGGGAGGGTTGAGGATCGGCGTGGAGAGGAGCGAGCCGTAGACGCCGCCGTTGGAGATGGTGAAGGTCCCCCCCTCCAGGTCCGAGAGCTCCAGGCGGTTGGCCCGGATCTTCTCCACGAACGCCGCGATGGTCCGCTCGATCTCGGCGAAGTGGAGTAGTTCGGCGTCGCGGAGCACCGGCACCACCAGCCCCTTTTCGGCGCCGATGGCGACGCCGATGTTGCAGTAGTGGTGGTAGACGATGTCGCCGCCGTCGATGAAGGCGTTCACCGCGGGATACTCCTTCAGCGCCTCCACGCACGCCTTGACGAAGAACGACATGAAGCCGAGGGAGACGCCGTGGCGCTTCTGGAAGTGCTCTTTGTACTTCTTCCGCAGCTCGATGACGCGGCCCAGGTCCGCCTCGTTGAAGGTGGTGAGCATGGCGGTCTGCTGCCGCGCCGCCAGAAGCCGCTCGGCAATCCGTTTGCGGATGGGGGTCATGGGGGTGCGGGTGATGCGCCCCTCCTCCCCCGCCGAGCGCGCCGGCTCCGGCGCGGGAGAAACCACCCCGGCGGGGGGCGGCGGCGCAACGGGCGAGGGGTGTTGGGCAGCCGGCGGCGTGGCGGTGAGCAGGTCGTCCACCGTCACCCGCCCTCCCCGGCCGCTCCCCTGCACCGTCTCGGGGCTGATCCCCTTTTCCTGGGAGATCTTGCGGACCGCCGGCGACAGGGGGAGGGGCTCCTGGGGCGCCGCAGTGGGCGGAGCTGGGGAGGACGGGGGCGGAGACGCCGGCGCCGCGGCCGCTGCGCTCCCTTCGGCGATGGAGCCGATGACGGTGCCGATCTTCACCGTGGTCCCCTCCGGCACCGTGACGGTGAGGACGCCGTCTACCTCGGCGTTGAGCTCCATGGTGATCTTGTCGGTCTCGATCTCGCAGACCGGCTCGTCCTTTCTGACCGCATCGCCGCTCTTTCTGAGCCACTTGGCCACCAGGGCCTCGAAGACCGATTCGCCGACTGAGGGGACTTTTAGTTCCATATTCCGCTCCTGAAGTTATTCAAGATGACGCGAATTGCTCTCGGCAAACCGCGTACCCCCTCACCCGGCCTCCGGCCACCCTCTCCCCGGGGGAGAGGGTTTGATTTTCCCCTCGCCCTGAGGGAGAGGGGGAGGGGTGAGGGGAAAATTTACGAAAGTGCATCGTTGACGATCCGTTCCTGCTCCTCCTGATGCAGCCGATGGGAACCGACCGCCGGGACATCGTTCTCCGGCCGTCCCACGTAGCGGGGCTCGGCACCTAAGATCTCCGCCAGGTGCGGCCGGAGATGGCTCCACGCCCCCATATTTTTCGGCTCCTCCTGGACCCAGGCGACCTTTTTCGCCCCCCCGAACGGCGCCACCGCCTCCCGCAGCAGGTCGGTCCGGAGCGGATAGAGCTGCTCCAGCCGGACGATGGCCACGTCCCCGCGGCCGTCGCGCTCGCACCGCTCCCGCAGGTCGCAGAAGACCTTGCCGGTGCAGAGGAGGAGCGTCGCCGCCGGCGAGGGGGGGACGGCGTCCACCAGCACCTCCCGGAATCCGCCGGCGGCGAAATCCTCCAGCCGGGAGACGCAGCGGGGGTGGCGCAGCAGGCTCTTGGGGGTGAAGACGACGAGGGGCTTGCGGAAGGGTTGCTTCGCCTGGCGCCGCAGGAGATGGAAGAGCTGGGCCGGGGTGGAGGGGTAGGCCACCTGCAGGTTGTGGTCGGCGCAGAGCTGGAGGTAGCGCTCGATCCGGGCGCTGGAGTGCTCGGCCCCCTGCCCCTCGAAGCCGTGGGGGAGCAGCAGGACGAGACCGCTCACCCGTTCCCACTTGGACTCGCCGCCGGCGATGAACTGGTCGATGATCACCTGGGCGCCGTTGGCGAAGTCGCCGAACTGGGCCTCCCAGATGACGAGCGCCTCCGGCTCCTCCACCGAATAGCCGTACTCGAAGCCGAGGACGGCGAACTCGGAGAGCATGCTGTCCCATGCCCCGAACACGGCCCCGTCCGCCGCCACAGTGGCGAGGGGGACGTGGTGCGCTTCCGTCGCCATGTCGTAGAGGAAGGAGTGGCGATGGCCGAAGGTGCCGCGCCGGGAGTCTTCGCCCGAAAGCCGGATGGATATCCCTTTGGCAAGGAGCGTGGCGTAGGCCAGCGTCTCGCCGTTCCCCCAGTCGATCCCCTCCCCCTTCGCCACCGCCTCCCGGCGCCGTTCCAGCAGGGCGGCGACCTTCGGGTGGAGGGCGAAGCCGGGGGGGATGGCGGCCAGCCGCGCGGCGAGAGTGCGCAGCGCCTCGGCCTCCACGGCGGTCGCCACCGGGCCCGGCGTGTACTCGCGGCGGTACCGCTCCCACTTCCCGCCGAAACCGGCGAGGAGGGGGCGGGGGGGAGCGGCAAAGGCATCTTCGAGGATCTTCGCGTACGCCGCGGCCCGGGCGTCGATCTCCTCCCGCGCCACCCCTTCCGCCACCAGAGCGGCGGCGTACAGCTCGTGGACCGGCGGACGGTCCTTGATCCGCCCGTACATCACCGGCTGGGTGAAGTAGGGCTCGTCCCCCTCGTTATGCCCATGGCGACGGTAGCAGATGATCTCCACCACCACGTCCTTGCCGAAGGTCTGCCGGTAGTCGAGGGCGAGGCGCACGGCATGGACCGCCGCCTCGGGGTCCTCGCCGTGGACGTGGAAGATCGGCACCGCCACCATCTTGGCCACGTCGGTGGCGTAGAGGGACGACCGGGCGTCCGCCGGCAGCGTGGTGAAGCCGATCTGGTTGTTGACGACGATGTGGAGGGTGCCGCCGGTCCGGTACCCCTCCAGCTGCGAGAGGTTCAGAGTCTCCGCCACCACCCCCTGGCCGGCGAAGGCGGCGTCGCCGTGGATCAGGACCGGCAGGACCAGCTTCGCCCCGCCGGGGCCGGCGGCATCCTGGCGGGCGCGGCACTTCCCCGTCACCACCGGGTCCACCGCCTCCAGGTGGCTCGGGTTGAAGGCCATGGTGAGGTGGATGCGCCGTCCGTCCGCAAGCTCCCGATCGCAGGAAAACCCCTTGTGGTACTTCACGTCGCCGTCCCCCACGAAGCCGAGGGGGAGGTTGTCGGCAAACTCGGCGAAGATGTTCTCCAGCGGCTTGCCGAAGAGGGTGGCCAGGACGTTGAGCCGTCCCCGGTGGGCCATGCCGAGAATGAGGTCGGTGATCCCCTGCTCCGCCCCCCGCGCCACCACCGCATCGAGAACGGGGATCAGGGTCTCCCCCCCTTCCAGGGAAAACCGCTTCTGCCCCATGAAGCGGCGGTGGAGGAAACTCTCGAAGAGGGTCCCCTGCTGGAGTTTCTCCAGAATCGTGAGCTTCTCCTCCCGGGTGAAGGGGGGGCGGTTGCGGACCGGCTCCATCCGCTCGATGAGCCACGAACGCTCGCGGGGGTCCTGAATGTGCATGAACTCGACGCCAATGGAGCGGCAGTAAGTCTCCCGCAGGGTCTCGATGATCTCCCGGAGCGTCGCCTCCTTCTTGACGAGGAAGCGCCGGGCCCGGAAGGTCCGGTCCAGGTCGCTCTCGTCCAGGTCGTAGTGTTGAAGGGAGAGGAGGGGGTGCTCGACCCGGCAGGGGGCGAGGGGGTCGGTACAGGCGAGGAGATGTCCCAGGTCGCGGTAGCGGTAGACCAGAGAGTCCACCGCCGACTGTTTGGCGATCAGCTCGGGGGAGGGGCTTTCAGCCACCGGCGCGCCGCGGCCGGCCTCGAAACCGCTGAAGAAGGCGCGCCACTCGGGGGTAACTGCGGCGGGATCGTCGCACCACCGCCGGTAGAGCGATTCAAGGTAATCGGGGGAGGCTCCGGAGAGGAAGTCCATGGGCATATCCTGGCGTCCGAGGGGGATGGATTATTTCCGGTCGAGTCTGAGGGCGGCGGAGTTGATGCAGTACCGCTTGCCGGTGGGGGCGGGGCCGTCGCCGAAGAGATGCCCGAGGTGGGCGCCGCAGGAGGTGCAATGGATCTCGGTGCGGCGCATGAAGAAGCTCCGGTCCTCCTCGCTCTCCACGCTCTCCGTGGCAACCGGGGCGGTGAAGCTCGGCCAGCCGGTGCCGGAGTCGAACTTGTCGGAGGAACGGAACAGCTCCGCCCCGCAGCAGACGCAGCGGTAGGTCCCGACGTCATGGGAATTCCAGTACTCGCCGGTGAAGGCCCGTTCGGTCCCCTTCTTCCGGGTGATCTCGTACTGCTCGGGAGAGAGCTGCGCCCGCCACTCGGCATCCGTCTTGACAATCTTCCGTGTGCCCATGATCCCCTCCGACAACGCGGTGCCCGTCCAGGCCATCCGTTACAGTGTACCCCGATTCGGCGGCGGTTCAAGCGCCGGGAGGCGCCCACCTCCGGTCCGCTGCCGGCGTAGGATCATTCCACCACGTAGCCGTACTTTTTGAGGACCTTCCTGCCGGCATCGCCCAGCACGAAGGCGATGAACTTCCTCCCCCGGGGGGTAAGGCGGTCGTCGCGGTAGACGAAGGCGAGGGGCTTCACGAGGCCGTAGCGGCCGCTCCGGACATTCTCCGCCGTGGGGGGGACGCCGTCGATGGCCAGTGCCTTCACCGGCATCTTCTCCACCCCCACCGCGCCGCAATCGGTGACCCCCAGGGCGTCGGCGGTCAGTGCCAGCACCCGGTTCATCTCCTGATCCGAGTAGAGGATCGACCAGTACCGCCCCCGGATGCTCTCGTCATAGGCGGCAGCAAAGCCGGGAATCTTCTTCAGGGTGTCGATGGAGCTGTCCTCCGGTTCACGGGTGAGGACGACGATCGACCGGCCGTTTTTCCAGCTCTTTTTCTCCCCCCGGTAGATGGCGGCGATCTCGGCGCGGGTGAGTCCGGCGTCGGGAACCCGCCGGTCGGCGGCCAGGATCACGGCGGTCCGCGCAAAGGGGCGATAGATGAGGCCGAGCCGACCTTCATCGGGCTTCAATTCGCGGGAGACGATCCCGATCTCCACCGTCCCGTCAGCCGCCGCGTGAACCCCGCCGCCGGAACCGATGCTGGCCGGGACGTCGAAGGAGAAGCCGGGGGTGACCCGCTGGAACTCCCGGGCGAGGAGCCGGACGATGGGGATGCAGGTTCCCGAACCGGCGATGACGCTCTTCCCCTCGTCGCCAAAAGAGGGTGGGGCAGCAGTCAGCACGCTTCCCAGGATAACGGTCAATGCGACAACTCTCTTCATGACACCCCCCTCTCCGTTCATCCTCATTGTCATCCTCATCTCCCCTCACGCTGCAACGACTCCGTCACTTCCCCCCGGAGCCGCTCCCCTCCCTGGGGAGCACGAAGGTGAAGGCAGTCCCCCTCCCCGGTTCGCTCTCGGCCCAGATCCGCCCGCCGTGGCGGTGGAGGATCCGCTGCACGGTGGCAAGGCCGATGCCGGTCCCCTCGAACTCCTCCTCCCGGTGAAGACGCTGGAACGGCGCAAAGAGCCGTCCGGCAAACGCCATGTCGAAGCCGGCGCCGTTGTCCCGCACGCAGATGGCACGCTCCCCCTCCCCCTCCACCTCCACCGTCTCCACCGCGATCTCGGCGTCGTCCCGCTTGCGGGTGAACTTCCAGGCGTTGCCGAGGAGGTTCTCCATGACATCCCGCAGCAGGGAGGGGTCGCCCGACACCGCCATCCCCTCCTCGATCCGGAACGAGACCCGTCTCTCCGGAGTCCCCGCGGAGAGTTCCGCCGCGATCTCGGCGGCAAGGCCGGTGAGGTTGATCCGCTCCCGGCGGATCTCGTTGCGGTTGACCCGCGACAGGGCCAGCATCGCCTCGATGAGCCGGTCCATCCGTGTGCTCGCCGCCCCGATCCGGTTCAGGTAGTGGAGCCCATCGGCATCGAAGCGGTCGCCGTAGTCCTCGCGGAAGGCGTCGATGTACCCCGTTATGTGCCGCAGCGGCGCCTGCAGGTCGTGGGAAACCGAATAGCTGAACGCCTCCAGTTCATCGTTGGCGGCCTGGTACTGGGCGGTCCGCTCCGTCACCCGCTGTTCCAGCGTCTCGTTCAGCGCCCGGACGTCGTGCTCCAGTGCCGACACGACCCTGATCGGATAACGGTAGCTGATGACGGTAAAGAGCGCGGCGAGCAGTGACGATACGGCAAAGAAGAGGAACGTGACCTGGATTGCGTCGCCGGCCGAGATACCGATCACCACCGTCGCAATCCGTGTGCGGTTGAAGATAACGGGGGCTTCGCCGAAGACGACGTAGTCGTCCAGAACGGTGTCTCCGTCGTCCCGGAACCGGTCATAGCCGGAAATGGCCTTCCCCCCCCCGTCCTGCACCCGGACGACGACAACCTTCCGGAAGAGCAGGAAATCCCGGATGAGCTGATCGTAGCGATGGACCTGATATTTCCAGAGCGGACCGGTATCGAGCGCCAGCCGGCTGATCCGCCCCGCGAGCTCGTGGGCATGGATGGTGGCCTGTTCCCTGAGGGAGCGGTATTCGAGGCCGGCATAGAGTGCCGGGAACCCGACGCTGACCAGAAAGCCGATGCCGAAGGCCACCGGAAAAAGCCGCTGCGACAGCGTGCGGGCGATGCTTGCGGAACCGTCTTTCTCCACCGGACCGTTGCTCCTTTCAGGTAAAACTCACCCTTCGACGGGAGGGGACGGGACGTTAGCCGAGCTTTCCACCGACCCGCCGCAGCAGGATCGAGTTGGTCACCACCGACACCGAGGAGAAGGCCATGGCGAGGCCGGCGTACTCGGGCTTCAGGGTGATGCCGAGGGGATAGAAGAGGGCCCCCGCCGCCACGGGGATGCCGAGGATGTTGTAGAAGAGGGCCCAGAAGAGGTTCTGCTTCACCTTGGCGAGGGTGGCCCGCCCGAGACGGATGGCCCGCACCACGTCCGTCAGGTCGTCGCGGACGAGGATCACGTCGCCGGTCTCCTTGGCCACGTCGGTGCCGCCGCCGATGGCAATGCCGACGTCGGCCCGGGCCAGGGCCGGGGCGTCGTTGATGCCGTCCCCCACCATGGCGGTGAAGTATCCCTTTGCCTGGTACTCCCGCACCACCTCCTGCTTGCGGCCGGGGAGGACTTCGGCCTCGAAACCGTCCACCCCCGCCTCCCGGGCGACGGCGGCGGCCACGGCGCGGTGGTCGCCGGTGATCATGAAGGTGGCGATCCCCATCCCCTTCATGGCCGCCACGGCGGCGGCCGACCCTTCCTTCAGCCGGTCGGCCAGGGCCGCGACCCCCACGAGGTGCCCCCCCGCCGCCACGAAGACCAGGGATTTCCCCTCCGCCGCCAGCCGCGCCGCCGCATCGGCCAGGGGGGCCGTCGCCACCCCCCCCTCTTCCAGGAAGCGGGCATTGCCCGCCAGGAGCGGTTCGCCGGCCAGGGTGCAGGCAACGCCCCCCCCTTCCACCTCCCGGCAGTCGGCAACCTCCGCCGGGGCCACCCCGCGCTCCGCGGCACCGGCCACGGCGGCCTGGGCCAGGGGGTGGGTGGAGCGGGACTCGGCGGCAGCCAGGAGGGTCAGCAGCCGCGCCTCCCCCTCCCCCGGCGCCGGGACGAGGTCGGTCAGCGCCGGCTCTCCCCGCGTGAGGGTGCCGGTCTTGTCGAGGAGGATCGCCTGGACCCGGGAGATGTTTTCCAGCACCGATCCCCGCTTCACGAGGATGCCGCGGGCGAGCCCCACCCCGCTCCCCACCATGATGGCGGTGGGGGTGGCAAGCCCCATGGCGCAGGGGCAGGCGATGACCACCACGGCGATGGCGAGCTTGAAGGCGAAGAGGAACTCCTGGTGGAGTCCCCAAAACCAGAGGGCGAAGGTGAACAGGGCGAGGGCGATGACCACCGGAACGAAGACGCCGGAGACCCGGTCGGCGAAGCGCTGGATGGGGGCCTTGTCCGCCTGGGCCTCCCGCACCATCCGGACGATCTGGGCCAGGAGGGTCTCCTCGCCGATCCGCGTCGCCCGGACCGTGAGGACGCCGCCGCGGTTCACCGTGGCACCGGTGACCGGGTCACCCGGCTTCTTTGCCACCGGGAGCGACTCGCCCGTGACCATGGATTCGTCCACGGTGGAGCTCCCCTCCACCACTTCACCATCCACGGGAAGGGCCTCGCCGGGGAAGACCCGCACCAGGTCCCCCACCCGGACGGCGGAGGCCGCCACCTCCCGCTCCCCTTCCGGGGTCACGAGCCGCGCCTTGTCGGCCTGGAGCCGCAGGAGCTTTTTCAGGGCCTCCCCCGCCTTCCCCCGGGCCCGGGCCTCCAGATACTTGCCGAGGCGGATGAAGGCGATGAGCATGGCCGAGGTCTCGAAGAAGACGTGGCCGCCGTGGGAGCCGAAGGCGCCGAAGAAGGCGAAGAGGGAGTAAAAGTAGGCGGCGGAGGTGCCGAGGGCCACCAGCACGTCCATGTTGGCGCTCTTGTTTTTCAGGGCGAACCAGCTCCCCTTGTAGAAGGTGAGCCCCGCCGAGAACTGGACCGCGGTGGCCAGCGCCAGGTTCATCCACCCCACGGCCCGGTTGTCGTGGAGGGTCATGGTGAGCATGATGGGCACGGAGAGGAGGGCGCTCAGGACGAACCAGTTCCGCTGGGCGACGAGCTCCGCCGCGGCCTCCGCCCCCCCCTGCTCCGGCTCCACCGGCGTGTATCCCGCCGCGGATACCAGGGCGAAGATGTCGGCCTGGCTGAGGCGCGCCGGGTCGAAGCGGACCAGCGCCTCCTCCTGGGCCAGGTTCACCACGGCGGCGCTCACGGCGGGGTCGGCCAGGAGCTTCTTCTCCAGGTTCGCCACGCAGGAGGCGCAGTGGAGCCCCCGGACCCCGAAGCGGAGTTCGCCGGCCGCCGTGAGCCGCCGCGCCCCGTAGCCGAGCTCCTTCACCCGCGCCACGATGGCCTCGTCGGCCAGCGTCCCCTCGTCGTACTCCACCGCCAGCTCTTCGGTGGCGAAGTTCACCGCCGCCGTCGCCACCCCGGCCATCCGGCCGATCTCCTTCTCGATCCGGGTCGCGCAGCCGGCGCAGTGCATCCCGGTCACGGCAAATATCGATCTAACCATTGGGCATATTCCTTTCATCCAGATGTCCCCGCAGTTCGCCGGCGCAGATCTTCACCACCGCCGCCACCGGCACCGCCAGCACCACCCCCCAGAACCCGAGGAGCTCCCCCATGGCCATCAGGGCGAAGATCACCGCCAGCGGATTGAGCCGCAGGGTCCCCCGCATCAGGAGCGGCTTGATCAGGTTCCCCTCGATGATGACGTAGATGACGAAGTAGGCGGCGCAGACCTTGGGGATGATGGCGAGATCGCCGGTTTCGGCATAGCCGATGAGGGTCGGGGGAATGACCGCCACCACGACCCCCACGAAGGGAACTATGGAGGCGAAGCCTGCCACGAGGCCGTTCAGCAGGGGAAACTCCACGCCGAGGAGGGAGAGCGCCACGGCGGAGAGGATGCCGGCCAGGAGGCAGTCGATGAACTGGGCCACCACGAACCGCTCCAGCGCCCCCTTGATCCTCCCCCCCACCCGGCGGAAGGAGGGGCGCTCCCGGTGGGGAACGAAGCGGAGGATCAGGTCCTTGACGAACTCCTTGTAGTACAGCATGAAAAAGATCAGGATCGGCGCCAGTATCAGGTTGAGGATGCCGAACAGGGCCCGCTTCAGCTGCTGGTATCCCTGGCCGGAGGCCTCCAGGGCAAGTTTCTTGAGGGACTCCTCGGTGCGGGCGAGGAGCCAGCTCCCCTCCTCGCCGCCGGAGTACAGGGCAAGGCGTCCCCGCCAGTCGTCGAGCATCCGCTCCAGATTCTGCAGGTAGCGGGGGATCGCGCGGGGAAAGGCCTCGATCTGGTGGTTCAGATAGGGAACCACGGCGAAAAGAGCGATGACGATGAGGACCGCAAAGCAGAGGTAGAGGACGGCGATGGCCGGCAGCCGGCCGAGCCCCTTGCGCTCCAGGTACTTCAGGGGCGGATTGAGGAGATAGGCGATGACGAGGGCGGTCAGGACGGCCGAGAGGCTGTGGCGGGCGAAATGCCCCGCGAGAAGGACCATCCCGAAGATCCCGGCAAGGAACCAGGCGACATGGGCCGCTTCCCGGGGGCGCATCCCCCTACCTCCGGGAGAAGTCGCCCCGCCGGGCGTGGTCGAGGACGATGCGGGCGGCGGCGGCGATGGGGATGGCGAGGAGGATTCCCCAGAACCCCATCAGCTCGCCGAAGGCCATCACCACGATGATCGTGACGAGGGGGTTGAGGTCCATGGACTCCTTGAAGACGATCGGCTTGACCAGGTATCCCTCCAGGAAGTAGATGACGGCGAAGACCCCGATCACCTTGAGGATCGCCGCGCCGCTCTGGAACTGGACATAGGCGAAGAAGAGCGGCGGCAGGGTCGCCAGGATCACGCCGATGAAGGGGAGGACCGAGGCGAGGCCGGCGAAGATGCCGTTGAAGATCGGGTAGTCGATGCCGAGGATGAAGAGGGCGGCGGTGGAGAGGAGCGCCACGATGGCGGAGACGATGAGCTGCCCCCGCAGGTACCCCCCGATGCTCCGGTTCACCTCCCGGCCGAGGGCGATGATCGCCTCGCGGCGCGCGGCGGGGAGCCAGGCGGTGACCCCTGCCTTTGCCTCGTTCTTGTACCAGAGCATGAAGAATACGAGGATCGGGGCGAGGACCAGGGTGAAGAGGTTGAAGGCGAGGCCGGCGGCGGTCTCGTAGACGCCGGTGCCGAGCTTGGCGAACAGCTTGTCGAGCTGCCCCGTGGCCGATTCGAAGAGCCATCCCCATTCTTCGGCGGCATAGGGGGGGACGATCCGCATCTTCCAGGCGAGGGCAAGGTTCTTCGCCTTCTGGACATACGCGGGGAGCCCGGTCACGAACCCCTCCCAGCGGATGCTCAGGAACGGCACCAGGAAGGTGAAGAAGAAGACCGAAAAGATCGTGAGCCCGACGTAGAGGAGGAGGATCCCCCAGAGGCGGCGCACTCCCCGGCGCTCCAGCATCACCACCAGCGGATCGAGGAGGTAGGCGATGACGAACGAGAGGAGAAAGCACGAGACCGTGTGGCGTAGGGCATACCCCGCGGCGATGACGGCCACCGCCACAAGCAGTACGCCGACCACCCTGTTGATCACCGGCTCCCGTTCTTCCATCCATCCCCCCTTTTACCGGAAATTGCCCGCGGGCCGACGGTTGCCGAACCCCGCGCGAGCGGCATCAGAAATCGTCTTCCGCCTCGGCCCCGAACAGATCGTGCTCTTCGAGCCAGCGCCGGGCGCGGTCGGCGATGAGTCCTTCCTTGATCAGCATGAACTGCTCGAACTCCTCGGGATAGAACGAGAGGATCTCGTCGAGGCGGCCGTAGGGCTTCTTCCCCTCGAAGGCCCGTTCCAGCATCCCCTTGAGCCCCTCGTTTTCGAGACCGCGGATGAAATCGTAGAGCAACAGCCGCTCGTCGTCGTAGTCAAAGCCCGGAATCCGGAGAAAACGCTCCTCGTTCCCGTTGATCTCCGCCCAGAACTCCTCGTCGTCGTAGTCGGTGGGGACCGCAAAGATCTCCCCCGTCTCCCGGTCGAGAAAGTAGGCGATGTCGCTGTCCGGGTTGTCGAACGCCTCCAGGAGATCGTCCCAGACTATCTCCACGTCCCGCATGATTCCCATAATGATCCCCAGGCAGAGCGGCGGCCGGTCCCGCGCCGGGGACCGTCACTTCATTGCCTTTACCTTTGCCCGTCTTTTGATTTATAGTGCCGCCATGCGCACAATCTTCATCGCCGACGCCCACCTGCGACACGAGGACGACCGGAACTACCGGCTCCTCATGGAATTCCTGGCAGGCCTGCGGGGGACGGCGGACACCCTCTACATCCTCGGCGATCTCTTCGAATTCTGGATCGGCTACCGGCAGGTCCCCTTCACCCACTACCTGCCGCTGCTCGACCTGCTCCGGGAGCTGACGGCGAGCGGCGTCAGGCTCGTCTATCTGGAGGGGAACCACGACTTCCACCTGGGGCCGTTTTTCACCGAAACCCTGGGGGTCTCGGTCCATCCCGGCCCGGTCGAGGTTGAGTTGGGGGGGAAGCGGGTCTACCTCTGCCACGGCGACGAGGTGAACCGTCGGGACCACTCCTACCGCCTCCTCCGCTTCATTCTCCACAACCGCCTCATCAAAGCGGCGGTGCCGCTGGTCCCCCCGCCGTCGCCTCCTGGATCGCGGAGCGGATGGCGCACAAAAGCAGGAAACAGCACGGCGAACGGCGGCAGAAGTGGGACTACACCGCCCTGCTCCGCGCCTTTGCCGCCGAGCGGTTTCGCGAGGGGGCCGACGTGGTGATCTCCGGCCACTTCCACCTACCGCTTCTGGAAACCACCGAGGACAAAACTCTCCTCTCCCTCGGCGACTGGCTCACCCACTTCACCTACGGGGAGTGGAGGGACGGGGCCTTTTCCCTCAAGAGCTACCAGGACTCCGGGGCGTAGCCCCCACCCCATCCTCCATCCCGAATATCCGCAGATAGTTTCGCACCCGCTCCTCCAGGGTCGGCGCCGCCACGAGCCAGCAGAGCTCGTCGGGCCGGTACCCCCGGCAGACCGCCGGCCGCTCCGCGTAGATTCCGCAGAGCCCCCCGTCGTCGAGGTGCCGGCATCGCTCCCCGAGCCCCTTGCCGAGGGCGGCAATATCGGGGGCGGTGCAGCAGGTGGCGCACTTCAGACACTCCATCCCTTCCTCCGGCACCTACCTGAAAAACGCCTCCAGCGCCTGTTCTCCCAGATATGACGCCTTGATCTTCCATTTGTCCCGGTTGATGACGAGGGCGGCCAGGGCGATCTGCGGGTCCTCCACCGGGGCATAGGCGGCAAACCAGTTATAGTGCCCCTCGGGGTCGGTGCCGTTGATGGAGCCGGTCTTGGCGGCGATGTGGATATCGGTGAACTTCGGCCGTCCCCGGCGGTCATGGAACGCACGCCGCGAGGTGCCGCTGTTCACGGTGGAGGAGAGCATTTTGGTGAGCTGGGCCGCCACCTCGGGGGTAACGACGGTCCGCAGCGGCTTCGGCCGATGGACGTAGGCCACCTCCCCCGTGGCGCTCTTCACCTCGTCCACGAGGGACGGAGCGTACATGGTGCCGCCATTGGCGATGGAGGCCATCAGCACCGCCGCATGGAGCGGCGAGATCTTCACCTCGCGGCCAAGCCCTGCTCCCATGAGGCGCAGTTGGTCGTCGGTGGTGGGATGTTCCGCCTTGCTCGGCAGAACCGGCGTACCGGGAAGCAGCGGATGGTTGAAGCCGTACCGCTCGGCGCAGCGCAGCACCGACTCGCGGCCGGCGATGTCGCAGGCGAGCCGGCCGAAGACCGGGTTCACCGATTTGCCCATGGCGGTGGTGAGGTCCATCTGCTGGGCGCCGCGCTTCGGGAGGTTGCTCCAGTAGCGGGAGCTCTCGGAATAGAGCCCCCCGCGGAACGGAATCACCGTCTCGGGGGTCACCTTCTTCTGCTCCAGGGCGGCGGTGGCGGTGACGATCTTGAAGAGGGACGCCATGGGATAGATGCTGTAGTAGGCGTGCCCGGCCCACTCGGGCTCGATCGCCGAATGGGAGGCCATGGCGAGGACCCGACCGGTCTTCGGCTCGATGGCAACGAAGACGCCGAAGGGGACCTGGAACTGCGTCATCACCTCCGTGACCCGTCGCTGCACCTCCTCGTTGATGGCGTAGACCACCGTCCCGCCGCCGGGGAGCTGGGCGGAGAGCCTCCCTCCCTCGAAATGGGCGGACGGATAGGCGTCGGCAGCCAGCTGGAACGAACTGAAGACGTCCAGGGGGCGGTCCTGCTTCACCTCCGGCTTCTGTTCCTTGCGGACGCTGGAGGCTGCCGGTTTCCCGGAAATCAGCGAAAAGACCGGATATGCCGCAATGAGGACGGCGAGGGCCGGGAGGATGAGGCGAAGCCGCTTCTTCTCCGGTTTCGGTTCGATGAGCCGTTTGTAGGTATTTTGGGAAGAGTTTTTCCGCGGAGCAAAGGCGTCCGCGAGGGAGAATCGTTTCTTTCTGGTGAGATGCTTGAGATCTTGCATGCTATCGCTTCGCCCGGCATCCTCGCCAAGGGGGACCGGACAGGGCGCGGATGCTGAAATTTAGTGTGGTTACGTTGCGGCCACTATATGTCAAACCCCCCTTCTTTGTCAACGCCGGCACCGGTTAAACATGCCTCATGCAGTCGTGGCTCAGCCGCGCTCCCCGGTATCGCGGGAGGCGTTCTCCCGCGCCGCCAGTTCGCGGAAACTGACCCCGGCGACGGCCCCCGCAACACCCCCTTCGATCCGTTGCCAGAGTTCCTCCAGCACCGGGTCGGCGCCCGTCCCCACTCCCAGCTCCGCCTCCCCACCCGCACTCCGGATCGAGCCGAGGAGTTCGTCCACCCGGATATGATCCAGTTCCCGGGCCGGCAGATAGCGGGGTGGGTCGGCGCCATTGGCCGCTACCCACCCCCCGCGACGAGGCCGTCGAGGATCTCCCGCACGATCCGTTCGGGAACGTCGAGGAACTCGGCGAGCCCTGCGGCGCTCCGGGGAGGAATATCCTGGAAGAAGGCACGGGCGATCTCCAGCATCAGGGCCAGGGCAAGCCGCTCCCGGACCGCACTGCTCACCGACGGCACCCGCACCTCGCGCCGCAGGGTCCGCAGGTGCTGGTGCGCGTAGACCACCTCGACGCCGAAAAGGACGATGAGCCAGCTGGCATAGAGCCAGATCATGAAGACCGGCAGCACCGCCAGGGTGCCGTAGATGGCGTTGTACCGCCCCACCCCCACCTGGAAATGGATGTAACCCCACTGGGCCCCCTGCCAGAGGGTCCCGGCGATCATCCCTCCCACGACGGCCGACGGGAAGCGGACCTTCGTGTTGGGGATGAACATGTAGAGAAAGACCAGTGCCAGCCAGATGCTCAGGTAGGGAACGAGGTGAAAGAGCGGCACGAGGAGGTCCCCCAGGTAGCTCGTCCGGATCAGCCACTGGACGAACCGCTGGCTCTGGAGGGTGGTGGTGACGCTCAGGGCTGCAAAGAGGAGGAGGGGACCGCTGATCAGGACACTCAGGTAATCGCTGAACTTGCGGTGGAGGGGACGGGTCTCCCGCACCCCCCAGATGGCGTTGAACGCCTCCTCGATGTTCCCGAGGAGGGTGACGGCGGTGACCAGGAGCGCCGCGAGACCGACGGCGCCGAGGGAGCCGACTTTGGTGTTGTTGATGTAGGTGACGATCCTCTCGACGATCTCGTGGGAGCCGGCCGCCACCTGGCTCAGGATGAACGGCTCCAGGGTGTTCTGCACCCCGAACCCCTTCAGCACCGCAAACGCCAAGGCAAAGAGCGGCACGATGGAGAGGAGGGTCGAGAAGGTGAGCGCCGAGGCCCGGAGCAGGCACTGGTCGGCGAAAAAACCGCGGCAGACTATCATGGCGAACTGAAGGGAGGTGAAGAGACGCCTCCTGACCGGGCCGAAGGATTCCGGCACCTCTCCCTCGGAAAGGGTGGCCACAAACCGGGTAATCCGCTCCACGATACCGATACCGTTCACCATCGCCCCACCATGCCGAACCCGCCCTCCGCACACGAAAAAGCCCACGCGGAGGTGGGCTTTCGTGCGGCGTCGGGATCGATTACATTTCGCGGTACTTTTCCTTCTCCCGCTCCATCGCCTCTTTGCCAGCCTCGAGGGCCGAGGTGATGATCGCCTTCTTCTCGGAGAAGACGTCTTTCGTCTCTTCGTAAGTATCCTTGATCTTGGACTGGGCCTCCTTGGTGAACCCCTTGATCTTGTCGATCGCCTCCTCGGTCAGATCCGCGATGTTCTCGCGCATCTCCCGTCCGGTCTTGGGTGCCAGAAGAAGCCCGAGCCCCGCTCCCACCGCGGCGCCGGCCAGAAACGAGAGAAACACGGTTCCCGCGCTTATTCCTTTTTCATCGTCAGCCATGACATTACCCCCTTTTCTTGATGATTCGCTCAATGAGAAGCTTGCCCGCGGCCCGGGCACCGCTCGCCCATACCGACGAAGTGGCTGCCGCGTGGGCGACGGTGCCGATTACCGCGTTGATCGTCCGGATGTTGCGCCCCGTATCGCCGACGGCCTCCATGAAAGTCTGGACCTCCTCGCGCTTCGCGGCAATCCCTTCGGTCACCGTCCGCAGCTCGGTCAGGGTCTTCTCCAGCTCAAGCAGCACCGGCTTCAGTTCCACCCCGGCCTTGTTCACGAACCCCCGGAGGTCGGCGGCGGCCCTGCGGATCTCCAGCAGCGTCGGGATCATGAAGGCCACCAGCACCACCAGTGCCAGCGCCAATACCACAACGGCAACAGCAGTAACAGTCATGCAGTCGAATCCTCCCGGGCGCGAAAGTAGTGAAATTATAAAGCAGACGAATGACATTGCAATATTGCAGGGCGACTATACCCCATCCCGGCGCGCATTTGCAAACGAAATGCTCAGCATTGGCGCGGTCTTCCGCCCCTCGGGACGGGGGAAATTTTCAATTGACAAACCCCCGGCGGTTCCGTATTCTCTCATGAAAACTGAATAGAAACGCTTTCTTATCAAGAGTGGTGGAGGGAAAGGCCCTGCGAAACCACAGCAACCGGTCTTTTCCGGTTCGCATTCGAGCTTAGACCAAGGCGCCGAGGAGACGGCCCCGGAGGCGTACCGAGCGTACGCTGAGGAGCCAACGACGATGGCAACGCTGGTATCAGCCCGAAGGCGAAGCGGAAGGCGCCAGGTGCTAAATCCTGCCGGAGAGGCAAAGATGAGGAGGTGCTTGAGCGATAGCCCCACCGTCCACAAAGCCCCTTCTCGCCACCGCGGGAAGGGGCTGTTTCGTTCGTGGAGAGAGTGAAGCGCAATGTCCGTCGGCATCGTTGAAGAACAATCCGTAACCTTCGACACGGAGCTCCGCCTGGAGAGCGGCCGAATTCTCGGTCCGATCACCCTCGCCTACGAGACCTACGGCACCCTCAACGACGACCGCTCCAATGCCGTCCTGGTGGCCCATGCCTGGACCGGAAACGCCCATCTGGCGGGGAAGTACCGGGAGGAGGAGTCAAAACCGGGGTGGTGGGACGCCATCGTCGGACCGGGGCGCCTTCTCGACACCGACCGCTACTTCGTCATCTGCTCCAACGTCATCGGCTCCTGCTACGGCTCCACCGGCCCCGCCTCCATCAACCCCCGCACCGGCAAGCGCTACAACCTGACATTCCCGGTCATCACCATCCGCGACATGGTGCGGGCCCAGGCGCTGCTCATCGACCACCTCGGCATCGACCGTCTCCTCACCGTTCTCGGCGGAAGCATGGGGGGGATGCAGGCCCTGGAGTGGGCGACCCAGTTCCCTGACCGGATCCGCTCCGCCATCGCCCTTGCCACCACCAGCCGCCCCTCTCCCCAGGCGATCTCCCTCAACGCCGTGGCCCGCTGGTCCATCTTCAACGATCCGACCTGGAAAAAGGGGGAGTACAAGAAGAATCCCAAGGACGGCCTGGCGCTGGCCCGTGGCATCGGCCACATCACCTTCCTCTCCGACGAATCGATGTGGCAGAAGTTCGGACGCCGCTATTCGGCCCGGGACGGCCTTTTCGATTTCTTCGGCCAGTTCGAGGTGGAGCGCTACCTGAACTACAACGGCTACAACTTCGTCGACCGCTTCGACACCAACTCGTTCCTCTACCTCGCCAAGGCCCTCGACCTCTACGACGTCTCCTGGGGATACGAATCACTGGAGGAGGCCTTTGCCCCGGTCCGGGCACCGCTGCAGTTCTTCGCCTTCACCTCCGACTGGCTCTACCCCCCCTACCAGACCGAGGAGATGGCGAATGTCCTGAGGAAACTCGGCAAACCGGTGGAGTACCACCTCATCGAATCCGCTTACGGCCACGATGCGTTCCTTCTGGAGCACGAGACCTTCGCGCCGCTGGTGCGGGGGTTCCTCGACAAGGTCTAGGAGTGGCCGTCATCCCCTCGGGAGGAGCAGATGGCACGAAAGATATTCATTGCCGCCACCGGCCAGAACTGCGGCAAGACCACCACCAGCATCTCGCTGTTTCACCTCGCCCGGAAGAAATATAAGAACGTCGGCTTCATCAAGCCCCTCGGCCCCAAGCCCACCACCCTGCGCGGCATCCCGATGGACAAGGACGCCGCCCTCATGGCGCAGGTCTTCGGCCTGCGCAAGAACCTCCGCGCCATGTCGCCGGTGGTGGTCTATCCCGACAGCACCCGCCGGGTCATCGACGGGGAACTCTCACCGCGCCATCTCGAAGAACAGATCCTGACGGCCTATGCCGAACTGGAAAAAACGTGCGACTTCATCATCATCGAGGGCTCCGGCCACCCGGGGGTCGGCTCCGTCATGAAGCTCTCCAACGCCCGCATCGCCCGCCTCCTCGACGCCCCGGTGCTGATGGTGACTGGCGGCGGGGTCGGCAACGTGGTCGACGCGGTCTCGGTGAACCTGGCACTTTTCGAGAAGGAAGGGGTCGACGTCCGGACGCTCCTGGCCAACAAGCTGATCCCCGACAAGCGCGACCGGATCCTCTCCTACCTGCAGCGGGCCTTTGCCGACGAACCCTTCTCCGTGATGGGGGGGTTCGACTACCAGCCGGTCCTCGCCAACCCGACCCTGCGCCGCGTCTCGCGGCTCCTGAATCTCCCGCTCCACGGCAACCGGCGGGACATGAAGCGGATCATCCACAACGTCCAGATCGGGGCCGCCTCCACCCAGCGGGTGGCGGAACTGCTCCAGGAGTCGACGCTCCTCATCGTCACCAGCAGCCGCGACGAGCTCCTCGTCACCCTTGCCAACCTCTACCACATGCCCGACTACCGCTCCAAGATCGTCGGCCTGGTCATCCCGGGGATCATCCCGATCAGCACCATCACCCAGCAGATCCTCGAACAGAGCAACATCCCCTACCTGCGCAACCGCACCCACACCACCGCCGAGCTCTATCACCTCATCACCGAGGATGTCTCCAAGATCACCGCCGAGGATACCGAGAAACTGGACCTCATCCGCTCCCTGGCCGAGAAGCGCCTCGACTTCGACCGGCTGGACGCCCTGTTCGATCCGCGCAACGGTTAGCGCCTCAGAACCGGTAGCCGACCCCGCCGAGGATGACGTCGGCATCCTGGTTGTACCCCGTGGCGAGGCGGCTCCAGGAGGCGCGCAGATTCCAGCGGGGATCGAGCCGGTAGCTCCCCGTCATCGTCACGATGGCCGACAGGGCGTTGCCACCGCCGTTCTTCGGCGGAACCTCGTTGTGGTCGACGGTGACGCACGGACCGGCGCCGAAACCGATGACCAGGCGATCGGCGAAGAAGGAGTCGGTCAGCCAGAACTGGCTCAGGAGACTGTTGCGCCGGTACAGCGAGCGCTCCCCCTCATAGAGCCACCCCGCGCTCCACTCCAGATGGCGCAGGAGGTCGCGGCGGTACTCGATGCTCAGGGCGGTGCTGTGCTCGGAATCGAACCGGTTGAGGATCGACTCGCCGAGAAAGAGCGTTATCTCGTTGTCCATTCCCGTTTCCGGCCGGGAAATGGCGGTGGCAGGCACGCCAAATGACGGGGGTGAATCGAGCTGGTAGCCGATCCCGAGGAGGGTGGAAATGGTGTCGACGCTGGTGCCGCTCTTGACCCAGTTGGTGCGCAACCCGAGCAGCCAGCGGCTCTCCGAATACCAGGTCACCGCGAGGCTGAGCATCCCACCCACGCCATGATCGACAAACGATTGGCCGCCGGCCGGCGGAGCGGTGGTGTCGTAATACAGGTACGGTCCTCCCCCGGCAGCGAGGGTGAGGCGCCGCTCCAGCAGCGCGGTGCGGGCCCAGAGGGTGACGGCATTGCCATCGCGGTGGTGGTTCGGAACGTGCCCCTCGTTCAGGTAGGAAAGGCTTACGGCAAAATTCTCTCCCACGCCGTTCAGGTATTCCAGCTGCCACGCGTATGAGGTGTCGTGCATGCCGTTATTCTGGACCATCCCTCCGTAGCCGGAGAATTCACCTCCCCATGCCGGGATGGCAGCGAGAATAAACACGACACACACCATCCATGGCATATCTGCTCCTGTCGAGGGGACCGTCGGGGACTAGTATCCCCAGTCGAGACTCTCGATACGCGCCACCCGGCCGTTCTCGAAAATCAGCTGGTACATGAACTCGTTCGGACCGAAGTTATAGGTCCAGTCGTCGATGGTGATCCGGGTGATGGTCTTCGTACCGCCGTGCCGGGAGCTTCCGGTGACTTCCGACTGTTCGCGCTGGGTGGCGTAGACCGGCGGGCCGCACTTGTGGAGCACCGCAGGGATGGCGTCACCGATGGAGACGATCCCTCCCCTGCAGATCATGGTGCCGGTTTCGGACGCGCCGGCGCCCCACGGCGCCAGCGCCAGCAGACATGCGCCCGCGATGGCGATCATCTTGCCCATGGCTCTCTCCTCCCCCCGCACAGTGTATCTCACCCTTTCGCCTCGTCCAGAAGCATGTCGACGAGGAGGCCGATCTTCATCCCCTTGTCGCTCCCGCCGCGGGAGCCGACGGCGTCGGCGTCGCAGACCTGCAGCAGCAGCGGAAAGAGCGGATGCTCCATGAACCGCCGCTGGTGCCGCGAAAGCCGGACGCCGGGGGCCAGGTTCCACGAGAAGTGAAAGGTGTGGTGCTTCACGAGCCAGGCAACGTCAGCAGCGAGATCCCCGAGGCCGAGGCGCTCCATTGCCGCCGGGACGAGTTGGGCCCCCGCCTCGGCATGTCCCCAGGAGCGCCACCTCCCCTTGATGAAGGCGGTGGTCTCCGCCTTGCCGATGTCATGGAGGAGCACCCCCCAGAAGACGCGCGCATCGGCGCCGCCAGGGACCGCGTCGGCGGCGAGAAGGGTATGGGTGTAGGCGTCCCCCTCGGCGTGGTACTGTTCGGGCTGGGGCACCCCGCGCAGACGTGTCACCTCGGGGAGCATCGCATCGAAACTCCCGTCGGCAAGCCAGCTCTCGATCAGCTCCCGACAGCGGCGGGCGGTGGTGGCGGTGGACGGCATCCGCTACGGACGGTTCACGAGGGCGGCGAATTTCTCCACCAGCACCCCCACCTCCCGGGCGATCCGTTCGTCAGGGGCGCCGACCGCCACCGGGCCATAGTGGCCGGCGGCGGTGAGTCCCTGGACGACGCAGCCGTGGATCAGGAACGCCTTGAGGATGTCGAGAACCACCGTGTCCCCCCCGCCGCCGATCATCCCCTCGGAGGTGAAGGCGGCGGCCGCCTTGCCGTCGAGCTTCTTGAAGTGCTTGACGCTCTCGTCGATGAATTTCTTCACCGGCCAGGCCATGGTGCCGAAGTAGTTGGGAGAGCCGACGATGAAGCCGTCGTAGGAGGGGAGCGCGTCGATCTCAACCTCGTCCACTTTCTTGAGGTCAACGGCCACGTCCTTCGTGGCGAGGCCGTCGGCGATCATCCGCGCCATTTTATCGGTGTTGCCGCTGCGGGAATAGTATGCAACCAGCACTTTCTTCATGAACTAACTCCTTTGGAATGGTGCGCATCGCGCCGGCGCGCCTCGAAGAGCGACGCGGCGGCGGCAAGCTGGTCCGGGGTGCCGAGGAGAAGGGCGACGTCGCCTTCCCGCAGTTCCCAGACCGGGTCGGGGTTGGGGGCCACCTCCTCCCCCCGCTTGATGACGAGGAGGGTGGCGCCGGAGCGGCTCCGGAGGGTCCCCTGGCTGAGACTTTCCCCCTCAAGGGGGGCGCCGCGCTTCACCCGGAAGGTGCCGATCTCGGCCCCCGAGAGGAAGCCGGCGATGCCGACGGCGTGGCTGTGGCGACGGCTCATGGCGCGGAAGATCTCGTAGGAACCGCGCCGGACCTCGGCCGTGCACTGATCGATCCGGTCGTAGGGGACGAGGAAGGTGCGGAGCACCCGGGTGAAAATCTCGACGGAGGTCTCGAACTCCTCCGGGATTACCTCGTTGGCCCCCAGCTTGTAGAGGGGCTCCATCTCGGCCACATAGCGGGTCCGGACAATGATGTGGAGCGTGGGGGCCATCTGCCGCGCCTGGGCCACGATCCGGCGGGTGGCGGCGGCGTCGGAAATGGCGATGACGGCGATCCGCGCCCGCTCGATGCCGGCGTGGCCGAGGACCTCGGGGCGGGAGGCGTCGCCGAACATGATCGGCACCCCCTTCTTCCGTTCGGCGTTGACGGTGAGGGCGTTGGTTTCGATCACCACATGGGGGATCCCCTGATGCGTCAGCACCCGCGACAGGTTCCGGCCGTTCACCCCGAAGCCGACGATGACGACGTGCCCCGCGAGCGCCACCTGCTCCTCCTTCCCGAGCAGGTCGCCGCGCCCCCGGGCGATGGCTGCGGGGAGCAGCGCCGCGATCCCTCCGGCGACGGACGGCGCCGCCGCGAGGCAGACCGGGGTGAGTGCCATGGTAACCACCGAGGCGGCGAGAAAGACCTGGTAGAGCGCCGGGGTCAGGAGTCCGTGCTGCAGGCCGGTCTGGCAAAGGACGAAGGAAAACTCGCCGATCTGGGCCAGGGCCAGGGAGGTGACGACGGCGGTGCGGATGGGGAGGCCGACGGCGATGCCGGTGCCGGCGGTCACCACCCCCTTCACCAGCAGGATCACCAGAACGAGGGAGCCCACCAGCAGCGGCCGCTCGATGAGCGTTGCCGGGTCCAGCAGCATCCCGACGGAGATGAAGAAGAGGCTCATGAAGGCGTCGCGGAACGGAATGATGTCCCCCAGGGCCTGGTGGCTGTATTCCGATTCCGAGATGGCAAGGCCGGCGATGAAGGCGCCCAGCGCCAGCGACAGCCCCACCTGGGCCGTGACCCACGCCGTGCCGAAGCCGACGAAGATGATGGCCAAGATGAAGAGCTCGCGGCTGCGGCTCCGGACCACCTGGGTAAAGAGCCACGGCACGGCGAACCGGGCGCCGAAGTGGGCCACGAGCACCACCGCCGTCGCCTTGAGCGAGACGGCGACGATCCCCCGCACCCCGTCCCCCGCTCCGGCGAGAAAGGGGGTGAAAAGCATGAGGGGGACAACGCAGAGGTCCTGAAAGATGAGGATGCCGAGGGTGGCCTTGCCGTGGGGGGCGTCGAGCTCGCCGGCATCCATCAGGAGCTTCATCAGGATGGCGGTGCTGGAGAGGGCGACGAGAAAGCCGAAGAAGGCCGACTGTGCCGGGGAAAAACCGACGGCGACGCCGAGCAGCGTCACGATGCCGATGGTCAGGGCGACCTGGAGCCCCCCGCCCCAGAGGACGAGATGCCGGATCCGCATCAGCTCCTTGAGGGAGAACTCGATGCCGATGGTGAAGAGGAGAAGCACCACCCCGATCTCGGCCATCTGCTCCACCTGGCGGGCGTTGCCGATGAGGCCGAGGCCATAGGGGCCAGCCATGATGCCGGTGGCGAGAAAGCCGATGATGGAGGGGAACCGGAGCCGGCGGAGGATGACGACCGTCGCCACCGCCAGTCCGAGCAGGATCTCCAGATCGGTGAGAAAGGAGTGTTCCACGGTTCTGGCGCCTCCCCTACAGGTACCGCTTCTCTCCCCGCCGCTCCAGCTCCTCCACCACCTTCTTCACCTCCTGGGCCCGCTCCTTCGGGCAGACCAGCAGGGCATCGGGGGTGTCGACCACCACGAGGTCACGCACCCCCACCAGGGCCACCAGTTTCCCTCCGCCGCGGACGACACACCCTTCGGCGTCGAGGGCAACGGTAGCGGTATCGATCACCACGTTGCCGGCGGCGTCGGCATCGAGCACCTCGGGAAGCGCACTCCAGCTCCCGACGTCGCTCCATCCGAAGGCGGCGGGGAGGACGACGACGTTTTCCGCCTTCTCCATGACGCCGTAGTCGATGGACTCTCCCGCCACCATGGCGTACACCGCCTCGATCTGCGGAGCCAGATCGGCCGGTTCCCAGATGTCGGGAGAGAAGGTGATACCGGCGAAGGCCTGGGTGAGCGGCAGCATCTGCCGGGCAATCTGGTCGAGGATCACATCGGCCCGCCAGAGGAACATGCCGCTGTTCCAGTAGAACGTGCCGGCGGCGAGGAATTCCAGCGCCCGCGCCCGGTCGGGCTTCTCCACGAAGCGCTTCACCGGATAGGGGCCCTCCCCCCGCAGGTCGGTGTCGGCCTCGATGTAGCCGTAGCCGGTCTCGGGGCGGTCGGGGGCGATGCCGAGGGTGACGAGATAGCCGTTTTTCGCTGCTTCCCGCGCCCGCAGGATCGTGGTGCAGAATTCCTCTTCATCGCGGATGTAATGGTCGGCGGGGAGGACCGCCATGACCGCCTCGGGGTCGTGCCGGGCGATGAGGGTGGCGGCGAGGCAGATGGCAGGGGCGGTGTTTCGCCCCATGGGCTCCTCGATGACCTCGACGCGCACGCCGCGCAGATGGCTGAGCTGACGCCGGGTCTCATCGGCCTGGAGCCGGTTGGTGACCACGAGGATCCGCTTGGGGTTGAGGGGGACGACCCGCTCGACGGTCCGCTGCAGCATCGACTTGCCGCCGAAGACCGACATGAGCTGTTTGGGATGGGCCTTGCGGGAAAGGGGCCAGAAGCGGGTGCCGGAACCGCCGGCGAGGATGACGACGTACATGGGGGAAGCCTCCTGAATCTATGGAAAGTCTGCCACAGAGACACGGAGGCCCGGGGAAAAGCGTTGCAGGGGAGTTCGCTGCGGGTGGCAACGTCCGGGGAAACGTACCGGTTGCCACGCGTTCAGCAGGGAATCCTCCGATCCTGACCGTTTCCTCCGGCAACTCACCCCGGTTCCGTGCCTCAGCAGTAAAAAGGACTACGTGAGGGGTCGGTATCCAACTTCAACGAGCGTAAAGAGCGCCTCCCCCGCCGGGCGACGGACGAGGACCTCGTCTCCCTCGCGGCGGCCGAGAAGCGCCTTTCCCATGGGGGAGTCGAGACTGATGTACCCCCGGGCGGCATCGGTCTCGTCGGGGCCGACGACGCGGTAGATCGCCTCGTCCCCCTCCTCGTTCTCGAGCCGGACCCAGGCGCCGAAAAAGACCTTGTCGGTGGCAGGCGGGGGGGCATCGACCACGGTGAGGAGGTCGAGCCGCTGGGTAAGGAAGCGGATGCGGCGGTCGATTTCCCGCAGCCGCTTCTTCCCGTAGATATACTCGGCATTCTCCGAACGGTCACCCTCGGCGGCGGCGTCCGACACCCCCTGGGTGACGCGGGGACGCTCTTCCTTCCAGAGCCACGTCAGCTCGTCCCTGAGCTTCCTGGCACCGTCGGGGGTGATGTAGTTCGACTGTTTCGACACCTACTGCTTCTCGTCGAGCTTCGCCTTGAGGAGGTCGCCAAAAGAGCCCATGGACTCCTTGGACGACGTGGTTGTCTGCTGACGGAAGGAAGCGACGCTCTTCTGCTCTTCTTCGGCAGCCCGGCTCACCTCGGCAAGGGAGAGGGAGAGCTTGCGGTTTTCGCGGTCGACGCCGTCGACCTTGACCTCGACGGTCTCCCCCTCGTTCAGCGCTTCACGCGGATGGCTGATCCGCTTCCCCTTGCCGAGCTTGGAGATGTGGATCAGGCCGTCGATGCCCGGGGCAAGGGAGACGAAGGCGCCGAACGCCGCCAGTCGCGCCACGGTACCGGTGTGGTAGGATCCCTCGGGGAACTGCTCGGCCACCGCCTCCCAGGGATCGGCCTGGGTGTCTTTGAGGCTGAGGGAGATCTTCCCCGACTCCCAGTCGATCCGCTTGATGACGACGCTCACCTGGTCGCCGACGGAAAGGACGTCGCGGACGTGCTTCACGCGGGTCCAGGCCGCCTCGGAGACCGGGATCAGCCCGTCGATGCCGTCGAGGTCGACGAAGGCGCCGAAGTCGGCCAGCCGCGTTACGGTGCCGGAGACGGTCATCCCTTCCAGCAGGGTCTCCTTGAGGGCCTCGCGCTTGACCTTCTGCTCCTCCTCCAGCACCTGGCGGTGGGAGACGATGATGTTGCGTCCCCGCTCGCCATACTCGGCGATCTTGAAGAGGAGCTGCTTCCCGACGAACTCGGCCGGGTTTTCGGCCCGACGGAGCGAAATCTGCGAGAAGGGGCAGAAGGCGCGGAGGTTGCCGCCGACCTTCACCTCGAAGCCCCCCTTGATCTCCTTGGCCACGTACCCTTCCACCGGAATGCCGGCGCGCCAGGCGTCCTCCAGCTGGGATTGGGCCGCAGCGCCGGCGGCGAGCTTGGTGGTGAAGCGGAGCTCGTTGCGGACGCTTCCCGTGAACCAGGCGGTGATGGTGTCCCCCTCGGCGGCGGTCAGGTTCCCCTCGTTGTCCAGCAGCTCCTTGCGGTCCAGAACACCTTCACCCTTTTTGCCGATATCGAGAAAGACCCAGTCGGCGCCGATCTTGAGAACCGTGGCCTCCACCTTGCTCCCCGGCTTGAGACGGGTGGTCTCGCGGCTGCTTTTTTCGAAGAGCTCGGCAAAGCTCTCCTCTTCGGTCGTTTCGTTGAAATCCTTGTCGTCAATGGTCATCAAATTGTCTCCCGCGGTTGATTCCGACTCGGTAAAAGTCGCAAACGTTAAAGCTAGTCGAAAACCCTCGTTTAGTCAAGCTTATGTAGCTCTTCTCCCGGCAATCGCCATATCGTCCCCTCCGGCAGAAAAGACGAGTGCATCCGGACCACACCCGGCGCCAGCCTTGCTCTTTGCCACATGGCTGGTTTAATTCTACCAAATGGTGGCGGGAATGCGACCGGGTGCGGGCGGGGCTCGAAAAGTACGTTGACCTGGCCCGCCGGCTCGGGCTTTGTCCAAGCACCGGCTGGCCGTCGTTGCCGCCGGCGCAGTTTGCGCGCTATACTGAGATGATAGAAGAGCATCCCCGGGACGGAGAACCGACCATGAAAAACAGCCGCCGGAAAGAGACCGTCGACCACGACGACACCCTCCTCCTCGTCGCCATCCTGCCGGCAGAGCTCCAGACCGCGCTGCACCGGCTGCCGCTGGACGAACTGCTGGAGGTGGTGATGGATCTCGGGCGCCCGCCCGAGGCCCGATTCCCGGAGCGGGTCGTGCGGCTCGCGGAGCGCCCCGTCACCCACGAGGAACTGGCCCACGTGACGGCGCTCACGGGGGAATTCGGCGACGACAACCGGGCCGGCATCGAGCGGACGCTGCACCGGATCTCCGCCATCCGCAACCGCAAGGGACAGATCGTGGGGCTCACGCTTCGCGTGGGGCGGGCGGTGCACGGGGTGATCGAGATCCTGCGCGATCTGGTGGAGAGCGGCCAGAGCATCCTCATCCTCGGCCGCCCCGGCGTCGGCAAGACGACCAAGCTCCGGGAGATGGCGCGGGTCCTGGCCGACGACGTCGGCAGACGGGTGATCGTCATCGACACCTCCAACGAGATCGCCGGCGACGGCGACATCCCTCACCCGGGGATCGGCGACGCCCGCCGGATGCAGGTGCCGCGGGTCGACCGCCAGCACGCCGTGATGATCGAGGCGGTGGAAAACCACATGCCCGAGGTGATCATCGTCGACGAGATCGGCACCGAGGCCGAGGCCGCCGCGGCCCGCACCATCGCCGAGCGGGGGGTGCAACTGATCGGCACCGCCCACGGCACGACCCTTGAGAACCTGATCAAGAACCCGACCCTCTCCGATCTCGTCGGTGGGGTACAGGTGGTGACCCTCTCCGACGAGGAGGCCCGCCGGCGCCGCACCGCCAAGACGGTGAGCGAGCGCCGCGCCCCCCCGACCTTCGAGATCGTGGTGGAGATGGTGGACCGGGACGAGGTGATCGTCCACCGGGATACCGCCGCCGCAGTGGACGCCATCCTGCGCGGCTTCGCCCCCCGCGGCGAGCGGCGCGAGCAGGGGGCCGACGGACAGGTCCACGTCCGGGATGAGGAGCCGCTCCTCGCCGACACTCCTCCCCCGCCCATGGCGGAGCTCGCGGAACGCCGCGGGCCGGTCCGCATCTACCCCTACGCCCTCTCCCGTGACCTCCTGGAGCGGGTGATCCGGGGACTCGGCCTCGACGCCCGAACCGTCGGCGGCCCCGACCAGGCGACCCTGATCATTGCGCTCCGCTCCCGTGCCGACGACCTGCGCCTCAAGCGGATCGTCGACGCCGGCGAAGCCTCGCTCCACTTCATCAAGCGCAACACCGCCAACGAGATGCGCCGGCTCCTGGAGCGGATCTTCCATCTGATGGGGGGTGAGGAGGACGATCTGCTGGCGGGGGTGATTCGAGAGACGGAAGAAGGGATCCGGCGTGCCCTGGAGGAAGGGGTGGCGGTGGAGCTTGCCCCCCAGCGTCCGGCGCTGCGCAAGATGCAGCACCGGATGATCGCCGGCCAGGGGCTCGTGGCCGAGAGCGTCGGGCGGGAGCCGGAGCGGCGGCTCGTGATCCAGCCGCTGCGCGACGAGTGACCGGAAGCGCTACGCCAGCGCCCACTCGTCGCCGGTCTCGTCGTGGCAGAGCACGTAGGTGCGCCAGTCGCTCCCCTTGACCCGAAAGCAGCGCCGGCGCCTGCCGGTAAAGGCATTCTCCTCGGTCCAGAGGTCGAGGAGCTTCACGATATCGACCTGCACCTCGCCCACCACGAAGGCCCGCGGGCACTCATCCTCCCGGTACCCTGCATAGGCGACCACCTCGATTCGACCGCTCGCCATGGTGAACCTCCTTCTGCAAGCCCCCCCTCAGGAAAAGGGGGAAAACGGCAGTTCCAGCGCCTGCGCCAGGGCACGGTGGGCAACGCCGCCGCGCCAGGTATTGAGGGCGCCTGCCAGGACCGGATCGGACCGGAGCGCCCCCTCGATCCCCTGGCCGGCCAGCGCCTTCACGTAGGAGAGCGTGGCGTTGGTGAGCGCCTGGGTCGAAGTGCGGGGAAAGGCCCCCGGCATATTGGCCACGGTGTAGTGGATGACGCCATCCACCTCGTAGACCGGATCGTCGTGGGTGGTGGGGCGGCTCGTGACGGCGCACCCCCCCTGGTCTACGGAGACGTCCACGAGGACCGCTCCCCGCTTCATGGTGCCGAGGAGCTCCCGATCGATGAGGAGCGGCGTGCGCCCGCCGGGGACGAGGAGTGCACCGACGACGAGGTCGGTCTGCCGGAGCTCTTCCCGGAGCGCATCGCGGTTGAGGACTGCCGTCCGCACCCGCCCGGAAAAGAGCTCGTCGAGCCGCTGGAGCCGCTCCACCCCGCGGTTCATGACGACCGTTTCCATCCCGAGCCCGGCACAGAGCCGCGCGGCACCACTCCCCACCACGCCGGCACCGAGGATGAGCGCCCGTGCCGGCGCCACCCCCGGAACCCCGCACGGCAGCACACCGGTGCCGCCGTGGATCCGCTGGAGATGGAACGCCCCCACAAGCGGCGCCATCCGCCCCGCCACCTCGCTCATGGGGGCGAGGAGCGGCAGGGCCCCTCCCCGCTCGATGGTCTCGTAGGCGAGCCCCGTCACGTTTTTACGCAAAAGCAACTCGGCGAGGGGGCGGTTCGGGGCGAGGTGGAGGTACGTGAAGAGCGCCTGTCCTTCCCGAAGCAGTTCATACTCCGCCGGCAGCGGTTCCTTCACCTTGACCACCAGCTCCGACCGGGCGAAAAGCTCGTCCCTGCCGCAGCACTCTCCCCCTGCCTGCCGGTAGTCGTCGTCGGCAAAGCCGCTCCCCTCGCCTGCACCGCGCTCCACCAGCACCCGGTGTCCTCCCCGGACCAGCTCCCCCACGCCGGCCGGTGTCATGCCGACCCGGTATTCGTGGACCTTCACCTCCCGCGGCACGCCGATTACCATCCCTCGCCCTCCTTCGCTTCAGGCGCAACGGGTGACTGACAGCATCCCCCCGGCGCTCTTCTATGAACAGAATATGGGAGAAAGTATACCCGATTCCCGCCGTTCGTCTTTGCGCGTGACACCGGGACACGAGCATCACCAAAACGAAAGGCGCGAAACGATATCTCGTCCCGCGCCCCATCACCATCCGTCGCCCTTCCGCCCGCCCCGGCGGCACTGCTAGAGGAGGGAACGGTCTCTAGTAATGCACCGCTCGTACGCCTCCTTCAAGCTCTTCACGTGGGTATCGTCAACCGTCATCATGGCGTGGAAGAGCTTCTTCAACTGCTCGTCCTCGAACGTGGCAATGCATTCGACGTGGAACGCCGACAGGTGCTCCTCCAGCTTGATCGCCGAGCGAAGCGCATCCTCCGGCGACGGTGGCGAGCGTTTCACGGCATTGATGATCGACTGCACCACCTTGATGGCATTCTCGGCCTTCCAGGGGTCGACATTAACCGACTCGATGCCGCCGCTCCTCATCTTCGCCACGAGCCGGAACTGGTTCGCGTGGCCTTCCTCGTCCCGCGCCACCTTGCGCCACAGCCGGGCCGTCTCGATATCATCGGCGAAGCAGTCGGCAAAGAGGTCGTACAGCTCCATATTCTTCAACTCTATCTCGGCGCATCTCTCCAGCACCGTCAGCATATCGAGGGACATTTTTGACACCGGCATCTCCTTTTTCGCCACGTTTTGACAGCGAACCGCCCGAAGGCGTACTGTGCCGGCATCCCTGCAAGATTCGTAACAATTTGGTGTCAGGGAGAAAGATCGATGGCATCGATGGTGCGAAAGAGTTTCCCGCCGCTCCCCTCGATGAAATGCAGCACCTGGAGGTTGATCGGGACGCCGGTGAAGTCGCCGCAGTCGCGCAGATCGGTCCGCAGCCCGTAGCAACGCTTGCCGAGGGCAGCGGCGAAACCGACCTCGCTGGCGGTGCCGGAGTCGACCTCGGCGCCATCGAGGATGGCGAGGAGAAGCGCGGAGGCGCGGATCCCCTCCTCGTTGACCCGGCCGATGCCGGCGGCGATCCGGCGGAAGGCGGCGACCCGCGGGGCGAACTCCTCGATCCGCAGGGCGTCGTCGATGGCCGGAGCGAAACCGCTCTGCTCCCACGGATCGAAGAGGGTGAAGCCGAGGGAGATGAGCTTCTCCTTCACCCGGTCAAGGTAGGGGCGGTTCTCGGGGGAAAAGCCAAGGGGGGATGCGAGGTAGAGACGGGCGCCGCTCATGCCGCTCCCCCCCGGGACAGCAACTGCTGACCCACCCAGTGGCTTGCGAACTGGAGTGCGATCCGGCCGCTGCGGTCCCCCTTCCTCTGGGCCCAGCCGATGGCCTCGCTGCGTGCCTCCGTGGTCCATTCCAGGGCGACCCCCTTTTTGGTGCAGAGCTTCTCCACCCACTGACGGGCCACCTCCAGGTACTGGTCCTGGCTGAAGGGGTGGAAGGCGACCCAGAGGCCGAACCGCCCCGAGAGGGAGATCTTCTCCTCCACCGCCTCGCCGTGATGGATCTCCCCCTCCACCATCATGGCGCCCCGGTTGTCGCTCTCGTATTCGGGAAGGAGATGCCGGCGGTTGGAGGTAACGTAGATCAGGACGTTCTCCGGCGGCGCGTAGACCGAGCCGTCCAGGGCGCTCTTGAGCATCTTGTAGCTCGACTCCCCCACTTCGAAGGAGACGTCATCGGAGAAGACGATGAATTTGTACGGCTGGCTCTTCACCTCGTCCACGATGTCGGGGAGATGGATCAGATCGTCCTTGTCGACCTGGATCACCCGCAGCCCCCGGGAGGCGTGGGTGTAGAGGAGCGCCCGGACCAGCGACGACTTGCCGGTGCCCCGGGTTCCCCAGAGAAGGATGTTGTTGGCCGGGTATCCCGCCAGGAACGCCCGGGTGTTCTCCTCGACGACCCGCTTCTGCTTGTCGATCCCGAGCAGGTCGTCCAGATGGATGCTCTCGATCTCCGGCACCGGTTCGAGAGAGCCCGCGAATGAATGACGGCGCCAGTTGGCGGCGTGCACCGTCTCCCAGTCGACCTTCGCCACCGGCTTCGGCAGGATCATCTCCATCGAGGTGAGCACCCGCTTCAACTGATCGATCAACTCCTGGTCCATCATGGTCCATCCTCCTTCCGTCGCCCATACTGCTGTTTTCACGGGGATATGTCAGCACTCTAGAAGAGGTGCCGGGGGATGTCAATGCCGAAGGAATGATTGCAACAATTTCGCATCAAAGCCTTGAATACGCTATTTTGTGCTATTGACACTATCCAAACTCTTCTTTACTATTGCCCCACGCCCCCGGAACGAAACGGGCCGGAGGTCACGACCCGCACATTGAACCGATACCGGCAGCGGCATGCTGCCCAATCCCGCAGAGAGGAGAAACCAATGGCTTTGAAGGGAACACTGACCGAGAAAAACCTGCTCGCCGCCTTCGCCGGCGAGAGCCAGGCGCGCAACCGCTACACCTACTTCGCCGCCCAGGCCCGCAAGGACGGATTCATCCAGATCGCCGACATCTTCGAGGAGACCGCCAACCAGGAGAAAGAGCACGCCAAGCGGTTCTTCAAGTTTCTCGAAGGAGGCGACGTGGAGGTGGTGGCCGCCTTCCCCGCCGGGGTCGTCGGCACCACCGCGGCAAATCTTGCCGCAGCCGCCATGGGAGAGCACCACGAGCATACGGAGCTCTACCCCTCCTTTGCCGCCACGGCCAAGGAAGAAGGCTTTGCCGAAATCGCCGCGGTCTTCAGGGCGATCTCCGTGGCCGAGCGCCAGCACGAAAAGCGGTACCGCGACCTCCTCGCCAACATCGAGGCGAACCGGGTCTTTGCGCGGGAAGAGGCGACCGTCTGGCGGTGCCGCAACTGCGGGTACCTCCACGAGGCGAACGGTGCCCCGGAGCTCTGTCCCGCCTGCGTCCACCCGAAGGCCCACTTCGAGCTCCTCGGCGAAAACTGGTAACCCCGTCCCTTTCCCCCGGCGCGGCGCGCTCCATCGCCCGCGCCGGGACTTCCCTCCCCATCGGCACGACGGATGGCGCACCAAAAGAGAAAGGGCGGGGATCACCCCGCCCTTTCCGGTTCCGCACCCTACCGGGCCGCCTGACTGACCCGGGAGCCCTTTCCTGCCAGCTCTCGAACCAGCCCATCGTACACCGCCACGTTCTTGATGAGCGGCAGATCCTTCTGGGCCGTCTCCTCGAAGAGCTTCAGCTTGCCGTTGAACCCGCCGGCGCGGTTTCTGAGCCCCTCGATGCTCGACGCGAGGAAGCTTTTGTCGTTCTTGTCGGCATCCTTGCGGGCGAGGAACGCCTTGGTCTTTGACCAGTATTCGTCGGTGCTCCCGACGTAGTGGTTGACCGATTCCAGGAACGAGAGGGTGGAGGAGGAGATATCCGCCGCGCTCCGGAGCTTCGTCTGGACGTCGCTCATGTCCCGCAGCAGCTCGCCGTCGGCAAAACGGGCGGCGTCGGAGAGCTGCGCCGCGGCGGGCCCCTTGGCCGGATCGATGGCGTCCACCCTGGCGAGGAACTTCTGGGAGGTCTCCAGATACTTGGTGATCGACGCGGAGGTGGCGTTGAGGGAGAGAATCCCCTGGGAGGCGAACTTGGTCAGGAGCGACGCCTGTCCCGCATAGGGGATCGGGAGCACCCGCGCGAAACCAGCCACCACGGTGCCGGCCTGGATGTACTTCTCATAGCCGGCAAGGCTGCCGCTCATCCACCGGACGAACCCCTCGAAATCGGCCATGGACTGGCGCTGCGCCCGGGTGTTCTGGGCGAGCTCCCGCAACTGGCGGATATTTTTCTGCATCAGCTCGTCGCCGGAGACGGTGGGGGTACACTCCAGGGCCTTGAGCTTCTCTTCGAGCAGCGCCTTCTCACGGCGAAGCGCATCGAGCGCCTCCTCCTGGCGTTTCATGGCATCTTCGCAGGAAAGGGCGGGAACAACGGCCGCGGAGGGTGCAACGGCGTCGGCGGCAACGGCCGGAACGGATGCCGGGAGCATCACGGCCACACCCGCCAGGCAAAGCAGGGTCTTCTTCACGGGAATCGTTCTCCTTGTACGTAAATATCTGGCCGGCACCAGAGCCGGCATCTGGTGATGTTACCCTCCGCTCCCCGTCCCTGTCCAGCGTTTCATCCGACATTCGACGGTTGAGCACTGCCGGCAGGTTCATGACATCTGACTGAGGCGGAAGGTATCGTGCGCCTGCCCGCCAAAAACAGAAAAAGGAGCCCGGAGGCTCCTCTTTCCTTGTCGGACAGGACGGATCTAGCCGTTACTTGAGCGACAGCACGTCGAAATCGTCGCGCCGGTTCTTGGCCCAGGCAGCCTCGCTGTGGCCGGGCTCGGCCGGCTTTTCCTTGCCGTAGCTGATGGTGGCGAGACGGTCCGCCGCAACGCCCATGGTCACAAGGTATTTCTTGGCCGCCTGTGCCCGCTTCTCGCCAAGGGCGAGGTTGTACTCGTCGGAACCCCGCTCGTCGCAGCTCCCCGCGATCTGGACCTTCGCCGTCGGGTTCTTCTTCAGCACCTCGGCGTTCTTCGACAGGTTGCCCTTGGCGGCATCGCTCAACGTAGAGGCGTCGAAATCGAAATAGATGGTCTGCAGAGCGGCCTTGAGGGCGGCAAGGGCCGAATCCTCAGCGGCCGCTTTCTGGGAGGCGGCCTCCTTCACCGAATCCTGGCGGATCGGCTGCTCCTTGACTGCCGCGTTCTGCGGCTCCTGCTTCGCGACCGGCTGCTGCGGGGCGGCCTTTGTCTGGGTCGGGGCAATGGGCTCGTCCTTCTTCACCATCTCCTGCTTGGCGCAGCCGGCCATGAGCGCCGCACCGCACAACGCTACCGCAACAAACCGTGAAACGTGCTTCGACATATTCGTATCTCCCTCGTCTTGTAATGATGAAATGGCATCGACCTGCCGGCAACCGGCCGTCGCGCGTGAGTACCGTTCGGTTCAGCAGAGGGGAGAAGGGGGTGCCCGGGAGGGAGAAAAGCGGCAGAGGATGGCCTGCCATCCCGTGCTCCTTTCACGGAGGGAGATGGTGCCGGTGGGGCCGTCGTCCTCCGGAACGGCGCGGCAGACGCCGCCAACCATCCCATCGATGGGGGATCCGCCCTCTTCGCTCGACTTCGCCTGGGCCTCGATGACGGCCCGCGGTCGGGGCATCGGCTTGGAAACCGTCGACAGGGCCGGCGCCTTTGCCCCCTGCACGATGACAAGCGCGGCGATGGCCGAGACGAACAATGCCATCAGCCGTCGATGCCGCAGGAAAGTTCTGGTCGCTTTCATGACGTTCATACCGTGATTAAAAAGGGGGGCTCGCTGCCAGCAGCACCGGCTCCTCCCTGATCCCCGATCATTCTTTTTCGTCCTCTCTCTCCTTGTTCACCTCGGGAGAGAGGATGAGCTGCGGGGGAAGATTCTGGGCGCCCAGGATCTGCACCATGAGCCGCAGGCCATCGGAGATGGTCTGCAGCTTCTCGGCCGGAATCCGCTCCAGCCCGCCGACGAGCACCCCCTGGAAGGCCTCGGGAGCGTTGGTCACCAGCTCACGCCCCTTGGGGGTGAGCGCCACCGTCACCACCCGCCGGTCTTCCGAGGAACGGGTCCGGGCCACCATCTCCTGGATTTCGAGACGATCGACGATCCCGACGACCGTCGCGTTGTGCAGATAGAGCCGGCTCGCCAGGTCCGAAATCCTGATCGGTTCGTGTTCCGCAACCACCTTGATGGCCCAGAGCTGCGGCCCCGTCAGACCGGTCTCCCGCATTGCCCGCTTGGAGTGCTCGTTCACCACCTGAAACACCCGGCGCAGGTCATCGGTAATCGTCGCGATCAGCTCGGTCGTATCCACCACTGCAGCCCTTTGCCCAGAGAAGAAATCATGCGGCGAATGATTAGTGTACAAACGGTTTAACGAGAAAACAACTGCAAATTTTCGTTTTCATCCGCCACCCGTCAATTCGACCGATGCCACCGAAGGTGTCGCTCCGGCGGAAAAGAGCGGTTGCTTTCGGCGAGGCATGTCAGTATATAATTTGCATACAAATCATTTCAACACTAAAAAGGAAGCATCCCGCCATGGATCATCCGTCGAAATGGCGCCCCGACATCAGGGCATTCAAGCGGCTCGCCAAGACCCGCCGACATATCCTCAGGCTCCTCTCGCTCTTCAGGATCAGCGAAAACGGCTTCATGGCGATCATCGCCGTCGTGATCGGGGTTCTGGCAGGGTTGAGCAACTATGCGTTCCGCACCTGCATCAGCTTCTTCCACTGGCTGATCGTCGAATCGACCACCCCCCTCACGGGTTACGCCCCCACCGACTGGGGATGGCAGCGGCTGTGGGCCGTCGTCTTCCCCCTGGCCGGAGCGCTGCTGATGCTCCCCCTCTTTCACTTTTTCCGCGACGATCTCTCCTTCGGCTTCCCCTGTTTTCTCGAAGCGGTGAACCTCAGAGGGGGCAAGCTTCGCTGGCGGCTCATCCTCACCCGGGGAATCTCCTCCGCCCTCACCATCGGTTCCGGGGGCTCCGCAGGTCAGGAGGGCCCCATCGCCCAGATCGGAGGGACCGCCGGCTCATTCATCGGCCAGTTCCTCGGCACGTCAGGGGAGCGGCTCAAAGTCCTGATCGGCTGCGGCGTTTCCGGCGGGGTGGCGGCCACGTTCAACGCGCCGCTCGCCGGGGTTTTCTTCGCCCACGAGATCGTGCTCCTTTCCTCCTTTGAGCTCTCATCGTTCACGAGCATCGTGATCTCTTCGGGAATGGCCACCATCGTCTCCCGAGCCCTCTTCGGCAACATGCCGGCCTTCGACGTTCCCGCCTACCAGCTGCTCCACCCCGTAGAACTTCTCTTCTACGCCTCCCTCGGCATCGCCTGCGGCGGCATCGCCGTGCTCTTCATCGGCTGCTACCGGAAGGTCCGCACCCTGTTCACGGCCCTCGCCATCCCTCCCCTTCTCAAACCGTGCCTGGGAGCCATTCTGGCCGGCTGCATCGGCGTGGCGCTCCCCCAGGTCCAGGGAAACGGATACCACTTCATCGAGCAGGTCGTGGGCAACGACGCCGCGTGGCTCCTCGTCACCGCCCTCATTGCCGGCAAGCTCGTCGCCACGGCGGTGACCATAGGCTCGGGACTCCCCGGCGGCACGTTCGCCCCCTCACTCTTCATCGGCGCCGTGACCGGCTCCAGTTTCGGTTATCTCCTCAACCAGCTCTTTCCCGCCTCCTGCTCCACGCCGGGGGCGTACGCCCTGGTCGGCATGGGGGCATTTCTCGCCGCCGTCGCCCATGCCCCCATGACCGGCATATTCCTCCTCTTCGAGATGACCGGCTCGTACCAGATCATCGTTCCGATCATGATTGCCTGCGTCATCGGCACGGCCATCGCCCGCCACTTCAAAAAGGACGGGATCGATACCGTCGACCTGGCGGCGGAGGGGATAACCCTGCGCGTCGGCAAGGAGCAAAGCCTGCTGGAAACCCTCACGGTGCGCGATGCCATGTCCACCGCGCCGGAGCTTCTGTCCGAGAGCATGACAATCCGCCAGTTCAGCGACCATGTGACAAAATCGCGGCAGAGCAGCTTCCCCCTGGTGGACCTTCACGGGAAGCTCACGGGCATCGTATCGCTCCAGGACCTTCTCGGGGTGGCGTTCGAGGAGGGGATGCGCGACCAGCTCCCCCTCAAGGAGCTGGCAACGGAAGAGGTCGTGACCGTCACGGGAGACGAGAGCCTCGCCGAGGCACTGCGCATGATCGACTATTGCGACTTCGAGCAGCTTCCGGTCGTCGACCGGCGGGGGGGGACCACGGTAATCGGGATCCTGTCGCGCCGCGACATAACGGGAACCTATGAACGGGCGGTCATGGGGCGGGCCCTCACGTCCTGACCCCCCTCTCCACAAAACAGCTTCCCGCCGGCCCCTACGTTCCGTGCCGCCGCAGGCGCATCCCTCGCGCGAGAAGGCAGGCGCACGGAGCGGCAATGATGCTCCCCATGGCCCCCATCTTGGCAGCTCCCTGGAGAAGCGGATCGGGAAACGCCTCGCCGGCCACGAAGAGGGCCACCGTGAAGCCGATGCCGGCAACGGCGCCGGCCACCAGCAGTTCACGCCACCCCATCCCGCGCGGCAGGGGAAACCCCAGGCGCTCTCCCACGAGGCCGCAGAGGAAAATGCCGCCGGTCTTGCCGATGAGAAGCGACGCCAGCACCAGCCAGGTGGCGGTGCCGATGCCGGCGAACTCGACCCCGGCATTGGCCAGCCCGAACATGAAGAGGCCGAAATCGACGATGATCTTCCACTCGTGCTCGAAACGGGCGAGGGGTGAGCGGTCGGCGGGGTCTTCCTCGAAGAGGTGCTTCTCCTCCCGCGGCGGGTGGGGAAGGAACGGAACGACGGGAACCAGGGCCAGGGCCGGGTGGAGATGGGCCAGGAAGAGGCCGCCCCAGGAGAGTCCGCCGCCGATGATGACGGAGGGCCAGTAGCTGCGGACCCGCGCCCCTCTCAGCAGCCACGCCGCCACCATGCCGCAGGCGACGAGGAAGAGCCAGGCCGGCGCCACCGGAACGTTCGGGTCGGGATAGAAGAGGGCGATGATGATGAGTCCCACCGCATCGTCGGCAATGGCGAGAAGAAGGAGAAAGGAGATGGCGGGGTGGCCGGCGCCGAAGATCAGCCGTGCCGCCAGCCAGGCGAGGGCGATGTCGGTGGCGGTGGGGATCCCCCACCCCCGGGCGAGCAGCGGTGTGCCGAAGGCCCCGTTGAGCGTCAGGTAGACCACCACCGGCCCCACAACCCCGCCAAGAGTCGCCAGAAGCGGGTTAACCGCCTTCCTGGGCGGGTTCAGGTCTCCGCCCGGGAGGCAGCTCTGGGTGATCTCCACCGCCGCGATCCCGAAGAAGAAGACCATGAAGAGGTCGTTGGTGGCAAAATGGAAGCTGAGATCCCCCAGAAAGGGGGAGTGGTTGAAGCGGTGGTAGCTCTCCGGGGAGAGGTTTGCCCAGAGGAGCGCCACCACCACCCCGGCGATGAGAGGGATCGAGAACTCCCGGAGGAGGTCAATCCGTTTTCTCACTGCTGCTCACCGGCCGCCGGCTCTTCCGCCGCATCGCAGCGGTGGTAATCGTCGTCGAAGCGGACGATGTCGTCCTCCCCCAGGTACTCGCCGCTCTGGACCTCGATGATCACCAGGGGGATCTTGCCGGGGTTTTCGAGCCGGTGGTTCCTGCCGATGGGGATGAAGGTCGATTCGTTCACGTTGACGATGAACTCCTCGTCGCCGCAGGTGACCCGGGCGGTGCCGGAGACGACGATCCAGTGCTCGCTCCGGTGGTGGTGCATCTGGAGCGAGAGCCGCTGACCGGGATGGACCTCGATCCGCTTGATCTTGTAGCTGTTGTTTTCCTCGAGGACCGTGTAGGTCCCCCAGGGGCGTTCGCCGCGTTCCATCGGGATCTCCCTCCGTTCAGTTCATTCCGGCTTCCCGGCGCTTCGCCAGGTAGCTCTTCAGGGCCTCGCGCCACTGCTCCAGCACCAGCCCGGTGTCGCGGGTCAGTTTCCCGCAGTCGAGTACCGAGTAGAGGGGGCGCGGGGCGGGACGGCCGAGCTCTTCGGTGGTCTGGGGACGGACCGTCATGGGGATCCCGGCCTCGGCAAAGATCGCCTCGGCGAAGTCGAACCATGAGCAGAAGCCGCTGTTGGCGGCGTGGTAGGTGCCGCGGCAGTTGTTGTCGATCAGCTCATTGATGGCGAGGGCCAGGTCCACCGTCCAGGTGGGGGAGCCGATCTGGTCGTCCACCACGGCGAGTTCCTTCCGCTCCTTCGCCAGGCGGAGCATCGTCTCGACGAAGTTCTTGCCGCCGAGGCCGTAGAGCCACTGGGTCCGGACGATGAGGTGGTCCGGGTTCGTGCGGGCGTTCTCCTCGCCGAGGAGCTTGGAGCGGCCGTAGACGCTCAGGGGGTTCACCGGATCATCCTCACCGCAGGCGCTCCCCTTCCCGCCGTCGAAGACATAATCGGTGCTCACCTGCACCAGGAGCGCACCGAGCTCCTTCGTCACCGCGGCGAGGTGCCCCACCCCCTCGCCGTTCACCGCCATGGCGAGCTCGACATTCGTCTCGCAGCCGTCCACGTCGGTGTAGGCGGCGGCGTTCACCACCACCCGCGGCTTCAGGGTGAGAAGCACCCGCCGGACCGACTCGGCGGAGGTGATGTCGATCTCGCCGATGTCCACCCCCCGCACGTCCCCCGGCAGCACCCGCATCAGGTCCTGGCCGAGCATCCCCTTGGCGCCGACAACGAGTATCATGACTCACCTCCGTACTGCTGCTGGTAGTAATCGCGGTAGGAGCCGGAGGTCACCTCGTCGACCCACGCCCCGTTGGCCAGGTACCAGTCGATGGTCTCGGCGATCCCCCGCTCGAAGGTGTAGGACGGCTCCCACCCCAGCTCCCGCTTCATCTTCGCGGCGTCGATGGCGTAGCGGCGGTCATGCCCCAGCCGGTCCTTCACGAAGGTGATGAGCTGCCGGTTCTCCCCCTCACCGCGCCCCAGCCTGGCGTCGAGGAGGTCGCAGACGAGGTTGACGATGGCGATGTTCTGCCACTCGTTATTGCCGCCGACGTTGTAGACCTCGCCAAGGCGGCCGTTCTTCAGCACCGTCTCGATGGCGGTGGAGTGGTCCTTCACGTGGAGCCAGTCCCGCACGTTCTTCCCGTCGCCGTAAACCGGCAGGGGCTTCTTCGCCACGATGTTGTGGATCATGAGCGGGATCAGCTTCTCGGGGAACTGGAAGGGACCGTAGTTGTTGGAGCAGCGGGTGGTGAGGGCCGGAAAGCCGTAGGTCTCGCGGTAGGCCCGGACCAGGAGGTCGGCCCCCGCCTTGCTGGCCGAATAGGGAGAGTTGGGGGTGAGGGGGGTCTCTTCGGTGAAGTACCCCGTCTCGCCGAGGGTGCCGTAGACCTCGTCGGTGGAGACCTGGAGGTAGCGGAACTGTTCGACGGCCCCCGCCGCCCAGTGTTTCCGGCTCTCCTCCAGGAGGACCTGGGTGCCGAGGACGTTGGTCTTGACGAAGATCTCGGGGCCGGTGATGGAGCGGTCCACGTGGGACTCGGCGGCAAAGTGGACCACCGCCTCGATCCGCTCTTCGGCCAGGAGCCGGGCCACCAGCTCCGCGTCGCCGATGTCCCCCCGGACGAACCGGTAGGCGGGGTCATGCTCCACCCCCACCAGGTTCTTCAGGTTGCCGGCGTAGGTGAGGAGGTCGAGGTTCACCACCCGGCAGCCGGGATTGGCAGCCATGAAGTGACTGATGAAGTTGGAGCCGATGAAGCCGGCGCCGCCGGTAACCAGGACGGCGCGGGGGGAGAACGTTGCGGGCATGGGATCCTCCAGGTTCATGATGAAAAGTGATGTGCCCCGGCTCAGAACGCCCGGATCGACCCGAGGGAGCCGATCCCGGCCAGGGCGAAGTTGACGAAGAATTCGCGGCTGTCGATCCGGTCACGGTAGGAGAGGGTCACGCTCCAGCACTGGTGCCGGTATTCAAGGGCGTAGTGCGACTCGAGAAAATCCTTCCGGTCGAAGGAGTAACGGCCGGTGAACGTAAAGATGAACGGCTTGACGAGGGCGAGGGAGGTCCGTCCCTCCAGGTACTCCACCTCCTCCCGTGCATGACGGTAGGAGAGGCCGGCGGAGTTCCCCTTCCCGTCTTCGGCGTCGGCCGACACGGCAACGGTCGAAAGACGCATCTGGTACGGATTGTAACGGGTTTCGGCACCGACGGAGAGCTCCTTGAGGGGACGGGCCTTCGCCTCCACCATCACGTCGGTGAAGGGACGCCCCTCGTCGACAAGGGTCAGGAGGTCGCGGCGGGTGCCACTGAAATCGTACCCCTGGGCCAGGCGGAGAAAGAGGATCTCCCGGTACTCGCTGGAACCGTCCTGCCCCGCGAACTTGCCGGTGAACGAGTTGGTCAGGGAGTAGACGATCCGGTTCTCACTCACGATCCGGTCGTTGTAGTCGAAGAACGGCAGGCTCTCCTGACTCTTCTCCTGGACGTAGCTGTAGCGCACCTCGGGGATCAGCAGGTGCCGCACCCGCGACATGGCGGCATTATCGGTCTCGTACACCCGGGACAGTGTTGAGGAGAGCGCCCCGCCACCGGTGATGATCCCGTTGCCGTGGTACCCCTCACCCGTGTCGGTCCCGCGGACATCGTAGAATCGGAACCGGTACCCCCCCCAGGCGGAGAGCTCCAGCGCCCCGAGGGGCTTCGCGTAGGCAATCAGGTGGGGGTGGAGATCGAGGCGCTCCCCTTTGATGCCGTCGGGACGGTAGAAGTTGGTGAAGCTCGATTCGAGGGAGAAAAAGAGAGGGGTCTCGCCGAGTCGCTGACGCACGCCGGTGAAGCTCACCGTCGGTAGTTTCTGGAGGGTCTTCTGGTTGTCGACCACATCCACCCGCAGATCCTCCACGTAGCGGACCTCCCCGGCCAGGACGAAGCGGCGGTAGCGCTTGGTGGCGGAGAGGGACGATTCGAGGCTGTTCTGGTTGTAGACGCCGTTCTGCTCGGCGAAATCCCGGTAGAAGGTGCGGTCGGTGACGAGGTTGATGTCGGACTTGATGTCGAAGGTGTCGGAGACGGTTTCCAGGTGCTTCTGGGACATGTCGCCCCGGAACCGCTGCTGCTGGGAGTCGTAGATGGCGTACCCCCGGAAGGTCCCCTCGCTCCCCTTCTTCCTGATATAGCGGTAGTCGAGGCCGAGCCCCTCCCCCCGCTTGGACTGCACGTCGAGGGTGACGGTGGCGTCCTGGCTCGGGCTGATGGCCCAGTAGTAGCCGAGGTTGAAGGTGAATCCCTTCTTGCTCGAATTGCCGGCCCGGGGGGTGAGGAACCCCGACTGGCGTTCGCGCTTCACCGGGAAGATCAGGTAGGGGAAGTAGAAGACCGGCACCTCTCCGACGTAGAAGAGGGCGTTTTTCCCCGTGGCATATTCGCCCACCGTCACGTCGACGTCGGTGGCGGTGAACTTCCAGCTGGGGGAGTCGGCGTCGCAGGTGGTGAAGTTTCCCCGTTCCAGGCGATAGCTCTCGTCGCCCAGTTTGTACATCCGCCGGGCCTTCAGGCGGACGTTCCCTTTCCTGATGAAGAGCGAGCCGTTCTCCATGACCCCTGTCTGGTCCTGGAGGTTGATCGTCATCCGGTCGCCCCGGAGGGTGTCGTCATCCCTCAGGATGATCACGTTCCCCTCGGCCTGGGCCTCGTCCTTGTCCCCGAGGAACAGCGCCTTGTCGGAGAGGAGGGTCATCCCCTCCCCCCGGATCTGCACGTTGCCGCTCGCCTCGATCCGTCCCCCCGCCGCCTCGTGGGTCAGGGTGTCCGCCTCGATGTAGACGGGGCCCCCCGTCGCCGGCACCTCCCCCCGGGCCGCCGCAGGGGTGGCGAGAAGGAGCAGGGCGAAGAAAAGCCGGCGGTATGTGAAAAGGTCACGTGCCATATGAAGTCGTCTATCCGCGAAACGGTTCGTAAGAGGCTGAAAGCAGTGCCGCCCGTGCCTCGCCGACGGTGTAGAGAGAGCCGGCGACCAGGATGAGATCGTCGGAACCGCCCCGCTGGCGGGCGAGTCCGAGCCCGTGGGAAACCGCACCGCCATCGGTGGCGGCGACACCCCGCTCCCGGCAGAACGAGGCGAGGCGGTCCGACGCAAGCCCCCGCTCCACCGCCGGGGTGACCGCCACCACCTCGTCGACGAGGGGGAGAAGAGGAGCGAGGATCCCATCCGCATCCTTGTCCCCCATGATCCCGGTGACGAGGATGAGGCGGCGGCGGGGGAAATCGGCCAGCGATCCGGCCAGCGCCCGGGCCCCGGCCGGGTTGTGGGCGCCGTCGAGAAGGATGGGGGGAGCCCCCGGAAAGAGTTCCATCCGCCCGGGCCAGCGTGCCTCGGCTATGCCGCGGCGAAGCGCTCCGTCGCCAAGGGTGAAGCCGTGGTCGGCGAGGATTTCGGCGGCGGCAAGGGCCGTGGCGGCGTTCACCCGCTGGTAGCGTCCCCCGATTCCCGGGGTCAGCCCCTCCAGGGAGCGTTCCCCCCGGTACGCGAGGCCGGCGTCGCCCCACTGGGCGGTGAAATCCGTATCGAAGCGGCAGAGCCGGCAGCCGAGCTCCCGCCCCCGTTCGACGAGCACCGCGCCGGCCTCATCCGGCTGCTCGGAGAGCACCACCGGCCGTCCCGCCTTGATGATCCCCCCCTTTTCCCGGGCGATGGCGGCGATCGTCTCGCCGAGCCACTCGCTGTGGTCCAGGGCCACGGGAGTAATGACCGTCAGCATCCCCGAGGCGACGTTGGTGGCGTCGCTCCCCCCCCCCATCCCCGCTTCGAGGATGGCGCAATCGACCCCCGCATCGGCAAAATGGAGGAGAGCCAGGGCGGTCACCAGCTCGAAGAAGGTCGTCCCCTCCGGCGCCGCGGCCATGACCCGCTGTGCCAGACGGTGAACGTCCCCCCGGTCGATCTCCGTGCCGTTGATCCTGAAACGCTCGGTGAAGCTGATGAGGTGGGGGGAGGTGAAGAGGCCGGTGCGACACCCCCCTGCGGCGAGAATCGAGGAGAGAAAGGCGGCCGTCGACCCCTTGCCGTTGGTCCCCGCCACATGGACCACCCGCAGGGAGTCGTGGGGATTGCCGAGCCGGCCGAGGAGCGAGGAGACGCGCTCAAGCCCCGGACGGATGCCGAAGCGCCGCAGGCCGTAGATATGTGCCAGGGTCTCCTCGTAGGTCATGACAGGGCGGGATTATAGGGAAGAGTGCCGAAAAAGTCCACCGGTTTGACCCGTGACAAACGGAGAGGGGCGGGTCGAAACCCGCCCCTGCCGATGAACTGCGGAGGAATCGCCTCAGGGGCGATAGAACATGGAGAGGAGCCGCGAGAGCGTGGGACGCATATCCTTGCGCTCCACGATGACGTCCACCATGCCGTGGTCGAGGAGGTACTCCGCCCGCTGGAACCCTTCGGGAAGCTTCTGGCGGATCGTCTGCTCGATGACCCGCGGACCGGCGAAACCGATGAGCGCCTTGGGCTCCGCCACATTGACGTCGCCGAGCATGGCAAAACTGGCGGTGACGCCGCCGGTGGTGGGATCGGTGAGGATCGAGATGAACGGCAGCCCCTCGCTCTTGAGCTTCGCCAGCGCCGCCGACGTCTTGGCCATCTGCATGAGCGACAGGATGCTCTCCTGCATCCGGGCGCCGCCGGAGGCGGAGATGACGATGACCGGCGTCCGCTTCTCGACCCCCCGTTCAATGGCGCGGGTGATCTTCTCCCCCACCACGCTCCCCATGCTTCCCCCCATGAACGAGAAATCGAAGACCGCCAGCTGCAGGGGGAGTCCCTCGATCTTCCCCTCGCCGCAGATGACGGCGTCCCGGGACCCTCCCTTGGCCACGGCGGCGGTGATCCGCTCCTGGTAGCTCTTGGAGTCCTTGAAGCTGAGGACGTCCACCGAGGTCATGGTGGCATCGAACTCGGTGAAGCTCCCCGGGTCGAGGAGAAGGTCGATCCGCTGCCGGGCGGCGATCCGGTAATGGTGGCCGCACTTGGGGCAGACGTTGAGATTCTTCTCCAGATCCTTCGTGATGAGGTTCTCCTTGCAGCTCACGCACTTCGTCCAGAGCCCCTCGGGAACCTTCACCCTCTTGTCTGCCGCTCCCGGCGCCTTGTCGCGTTTGAACCACGCCATGTCGTCACTCCGTTGGGACGGTCATCATCCCGAAAATTTTAGTAAAAATAAAGATTTTTGATAGCAGAAAAAGGGGGCCCTGTCAATGGAACCCTGACCGGATCCGCGTGCTGCCGCCGGTTACGGGGCGCCCGTCACGCCCCTCTTCAGTGCCGAAACGAACCGGGCGAGCTCCTGCCGGAGCTCCGCTCCCTGTTTGGTCTCGAAGAGCTTCACCAAGGCGCTTCCCACCACCACTCCGTCGGCGGTCTCCGCGATGGCGGCAGCCTGCTCCGGGGTCGAGATGCCAAAACCGACCGCCACCGGCACCGGAACCTTCTCCTTGACCGCGGCCACCCGAGTGGCCACCGACCCTTCCACGCTGCTGCGGACCCCGGTCACCCCCGTGACCGAGACGTAATAGACGAATCCCCGGGCGCGCCGGGCGACGGTGCGGATCCGCGCCTCGTCCGACGTGGGGGTGAGGAGGAAGATGAGGTCGAGGCCGTGACGGTCGGCGGCCGCCTTGAACTCGCCGGCCTCCTCGGGGGGGAGGTCGACGAGGAGCACCCCGTCCACTCCGGCAGCGGCGGCATCGGCGGCGAACGCCTCCAGGCCGTAACTGAGGATCGGGTTGTAGTACCCCATGAGGATGAGCGGCACCTCGCTCCGGCTCCGGACCTTCTTCACCGTGGCGAGGATCTTCGGGAGGGTGGTCCCGGCGGCCAGCGCGCGCTCCGACGAGAGCTGGATGGTGGGCCCGTCGGCCATCGGATCGGAGAAAGGAACGCCGAGCTCGATGATGTCGGCGCCGCTCCCGGCCAGGAGCGGAATCAGCTCCTCGGTGGCGGCGAGGTCGGGGTCCCCTGCGGTAATGAAGGTGACGAGGGCCTTTTCGCTCCTCTTCTTCAAATCGGCAAATTTACCGGCAATTCTGCTCATGTTGCAACCTTTCGGGAGACGGGTTCCGGTGTCGGAGCGACGGAAGCGCCCTCGCGCTCCGGCAGCCGGTCACTGCTTGTCGATCCTGAAGCTGCTCATGCCGCGCTGGAGATCCTCCAACTGGCGGGAGAGGCGGGAGACGGCATCGTCCATCATCCGGGCGGCGCCGAGGTTGGTGGCGGTCGATTCCTGGATGTTCTCCACCGCGTGGATGATCTGATCGCTCCCCCGGGTCTGCTCGTCGCAGGCCCGCTTGATCTGCTGGATCATGGTGGTGATGTTCTCGGTGGAGCGGGCGATGAAGTTCCCCACATTGCTCTGCTCCCGGGTAGAGGTGCGTACCTGGGACGTGAGCCCTTTCATCCGTTCGGCGGCCCCCATGATCATTTCGCTCCCCTTCCCCTGCTCCCGGGTGGCGCTGGCGATCTGGCCGATCATGTCGGATACCCGCTCCATGGCGTCGCGGATCATCTGGCTTCCCTTGGCCTGCTCGGTGGTGGCCCGGGCAATGCTCTCCACCTGCTCGGTGGCCTGCTGCACGCCGGCGACGATCTTCTCAAGGGCGTCGCCCGATCTCTGGGAGAGGCTCTCCCCTTCGGCGATGCTCTTTTCGGCCTGCTCGATGGCCCCCACCGCCCGGGCGGTCTCGTCCTGGACCCCCTTGATGAGCTGGGCGATCTCACGGGTAGAGCTGGAGGTCCGCTCGGCCAGCTCCTTGATCTCGTCGGCCACCACGGCGAACCCTTTGCCGTGCTCGCCGGCCTGGGCGGCGATGATGGCGGCGTTGAGGGCCAGGAGGTTGGTCTGCTCCGCCACCTCGTCGATGACGGAGAGAATGGCGCCGATGTCGCCGGCACGCAGCGACAGGGTCTCGATCACCTCGGAGGTGATGTGGGACGAACGCTTGATCTCGTGGATACCGGCGATGGTCGCCTCCACCGACACCTTCCCCGTCTCGGCATCGCGACGGACCTCTTCGGAGATGGCGGCGGTCTCCAGGGCGTTTTTCTCCACCTGCTTGATGGAGCTGTCCATCTCGGCCACGGAGGAGGCGGTGGTGGTGGAAACCTCCTGGAGGCTGACGACGCTGTTGGCGATCTGCTTGATGGAGGCGGCCATCTCCACGACGGAGGAGCTCACCTCCTCCACCGACTGGGCGAGGGAATCGACGTTGAGGGCCACCTCCTCGATGCTGGCGGCCATCTCGAGGATGGACGACGAGGTCTCCGAGGCAGAGAGGGAGAGGCTGTCGACTCCGTGGGAGACCTCCTTCACCGAAACGTTGATCTGGTTCACCGCCGACGAGGTGGAGCTCACCCCCTCCGACTGGACCTCCGCCGCCGCCATGACCCGCCGGGAGGCCTCGAAGAGGTTGGCGGAGACCTGCCCGACCTCCACGAACGACCGGTTCACCTTCTTGATTAGCTCGCCGAGCGTCTCCAGCATGATATTGAAGTCGTGGCCGAGGCGGCCGAGCTCGTCCTGGGAGTCGGTCTCCACCCGGGCCGTCAGATCACCTTCAGCCCCGTGGTTCATCGCCTCCACCATCCGGTTGACGCGCCGGATGATGTTGCGGGTTGCGACGATGCCGAAGGAGAGGGCCACGATCGCGGCGCCGATGATGACGATAATGAAGGTGACGGTGATCGACATCTTGATCCGCCCCGCCTCCTGGCCGACCTCCTTCATCATCTCCCGGACGGTCTCGATGAGATCGTCAATGTCGCGGGCGACGAACTCGCTGGCGCCGCTCAACTCCGACATGAGGCGGGTTTCGCCCTCGGCCGACGCAGTCTGCCGGCCGGCGATAACGGCGCTCTTGTAGGCGATGATCCGCTCGGCAACCTTCTCGTATTCGGTCCAGGTCTCCGTGAGGGTCTCGGCGTGGGACTCCATGACGCTGTCCTTGGGGGCCGGCTGGAGTCCCAGCTCCTTGTCCCCCTTGAGGAGCGCCGCACTGTAGCGCCTTATGATGTCGCGGTTTTTCCGGTAGGCATCGACGTGCTCCTTGAGCCCCTTCTCGTCCGCATGGGCCATGATCCCCTCGAGGAGTTCCGCCCGGCAGGTCCGTTCGGCCGCCTGGAGCTGCAGCGCCACCTTCTGCTGGTCATAGCGGCTCTGGAGCATGGTCGACACGCGGCTCGACACCATGCCGATGCTCCGGATGCCGATGAAACCGGTCACGGCGACGATGACCGCCATGATGACGAAGGAACCGATGAGCCTGAAGCCGAGTTTCATATCCTTGAGCATGCCGCCCCCTGATGGCAAGAAGTAAACGAGTGCCGAACCCGTCTGATATACCAGCCAAGGCCTTATTTATCAAGCGAAAAGAGCCGTTCCGCGCCGCTTTGCCGCCGTTTGCTGCCGGGAAACGCCCCTATCCTTCGGCCCGTTTCGTTTCGAGCTCTTCCCACCGCACGAGAAGCGCGCCGAGCTCCTCCTCCAGCCGGGTAAACTCGGCGGAGAGGGCGCCGATCCCCCCCTCCACGCTCCCGTAGGCGGCGGGATCGGCCAACAGCGCTTCCACCTCCCCCTTGCGGAGTTCGAGCCGCTCGATATCGGCCTCCACCCGCTCCAGTTCCAGGCGCTCCCCATAGGTGAGCCCCCTTTTCCGCGGCTTGTCGCGGGCTGCATCGGCCCTGGCAGCCTTTCCGGCATCCTTCGCCTCCTGCTTCCCGGCGTTGGCGGCCTGTGCCATCCGCTCCCGGTAGAGGGTGTAATTACCCTCGTGGAACGTGACCTGCCCCTCCCCTTCGAAGGCGAGGATGCCGGTGGCGACCTTGTCGAGGAAAAAGCGGTCGTGGGTAACCATGAGCACGCAGCCGGGGAAGCGGACGAGGGCGTCGTCCAGGAGCTGGAGCGTTGGGATGTCGAGGTCGTTGGTCGGCTCGTCGAGGATCAGGAGGTTGGAGTCCTCCAGCATGAGCCGGGCGAGAACGAGGCGGCTCCGCTCCCCCCCCGAGAGGGTGGAGATCCGCCGCATCCGGTCCGAGGGGGCAAAGAGGAAATCTTCCAGATAACCGATCTTGTGGCGCTTCTCGCCTCCCACCGTCACGTAGTCCCCCTCGCCGAAGAAATCGTAGATGGTCTGGTCGGGGTCGAGAATCGTCCGGTTCTGGTCGAAGTAGGCGATGCGGGTCTTTTTCCCGATGGCGACGGAGCCGGCATCGGGGGCCTCCTCCCCCATGATGGTCCGGATGAGAGTCGTCTTGCCGCAGCCGTTGGGGCCAATGATCCCCACGCGGTCTCCCCGCTTCATCCGGAAGGTGAGCCCATCGACGAGGCGCCTGCCGCCGAGGGCCTTGTGGAGCCCCAGAAGCTCCATGATCGTGCCGCCGAGGGTATCGCCGGCGGTGAAGGCGAGCCGCGTCTCCCGCACCCCCTCTACCTGGCTCCGTTCCTCCAGGTCGTGGTAGCGGTCGATGCGCGCCTTCTGCTTGGTGGTCCGGGCTTTGGCCCCGCGGCGGATCCAGGCGGTCTCGACCCGCAGGAGGTTCAGGAGCCGCTCGTGCCCGCGGGCCTCCTGGGCGAGCTTCTCCTCCTTCTGTTCGAGGTAGCGGGAATAGCCGCCGGAATAGGGGGTGATCTCCCCCCGTTCCAGCTCCAGCATCCGGGTCGCCACCCGGTCGAGGAAATAACGGTCGTGGGTGACGAGGAGCACCGCGCCGGGATAGTTGCAGAGGTGATCCTGAAGCCACTGGACCGTATCGGCATCCAGATGGTTGGTCGGCTCGTCCAGCAGCAGGAGATCCGGCGCCTGGAGCAGGAGCCTGCCGAGCGCCACCCGCCGCCGCGTCCCCCCTGAAAGCTCGCCGATCCGCTGGTGCCGGTCGGGGATCCGGAGCCGGGTCATTACCTCGGCCACCCGGTGGTCGGTATTCCAGCCGCCGTGGTGTTCGATCCAGGTGGAGAGTTCCCCCTGGCGCTCCAGGAGCCGGTCGTGATCCCCCTCCCCCTCAGCCAGCCGGACGCCGATCGCCTCGTATTCGGAGAGGGTCCTGCGGATCGCCACCAGCCCCGCCTCCAGCTCCTCCCCCACCGTCCGCCGGTCGTCGAGGAGCGGCTCCTGGGGGAGATAGCCGACCGTGGCTCCCCGCTTCAGCGCAACCGTCCCCCCCTCCCGCTCCTCGATCCCCGCCAGGATCTCCATGAGGGTCGACTTGCCGCTGCCGTTCACCCCGATGAGCCCCGCCTTCTCCTCCTCGCCGATGGCGAAGGTGGCCCCGTCGAGGATCTGCCGGGGACCGAAGCTCTTCATGAGGCCGATGACGTCGATCACGTTCATCGGACGAGCCCCTTCACGATATCGCCCACCCCCCGTACGATCCCTGACGGGCGAAACCGTTGGGGGACGGTAAAATTGCCGCTTGTCGTCACCGGTACCGTGGAGGTTCCGACGGGGGTCTCCACCTCGAGCCCCCCGTCGAGCCGGTATGGAATGGCGTCGGGATTGGGGTTGCGCTTCAGGATTTCCCACAGGTCGCGGTAGGCGACCCGGAACGGAAGACGCACGTCGGTGGTCTCCCCGGCGGGGAACTCGACCCGCTCCCGCAGCCCCCCCTTGGTGAGGGGGAGCGCCATGATGCGGACATCGTAGGTGTATCCCCTGAGGGTCAGGGAAAAGGAGTTGGGATTGGTGACGGCGAGGAGAAACTCCAGGTCGGCCCCTTCGGTACCGAGGCCGACGACGGCGAGATCCTTCACCGCCACTTTCGGCTCGGCAACGAAGAGGGAGCAGGCGCCAAGGAAGAGCGCGGGGAGCAGCAACAGCAATTTTTTCATGGTTCCTCCGGACAGAAACGGCAATCGGGTTACCATACCACAATCGCGCCGGCCGGGAAACCCGCATGGCGTCCCTGTCGCGGCACAAAAAAAAACGAGGCGGGCCTCCCGGGAAGCCCGCCTCGTCCGCACGTCGTTGTGCGTGGTTCGTTACCCTCACCCCCGTCCCCTCTCCCCGAGGGAGAGGGTGGCCGAAGGCCGGGAGAGGGGAAGTTGATGCCAACTTCTGTTATTCAGGATCGTTTCGGTTGAGGCTACGAGGCCCCCACGAGAATGGCCAGTGGGCTCTCGGCCCGCGTTGGCGGAGCCCACTCCAGTTCGCTGAGAATCTCGCGCCGGTACTTGCGGCGCTTCACTTCGTAGGCGTCAGCCTCGGGGCCGACGCCGCAGTAAAGCTTCTTGGCCCTCACCAGATTGCCGTTGGCCATTTCGAGCTTGCTGTAAAGCTCGCGGACGGCGGCCTCGGCGCATTTGGCATCGTCCAGCATCTCCTCCGGACGGAAACCGTGGCTCGCCGCACGGTAGGGCATCAGTTGCCAGACGCCGAGGGCTCCCTTGGAGGAGACGGCGGCCGACTCGAACCCGATGGTGCCGGTTTCGGCCAGGGCGATCTCCGCCAGGTCGAGGGGCATCAGGTCGGTGCCGAGGGTCTTCAGGTAGCAGAGGGAAGCGAGTTTGTGGGCACGCTCGGAATCCGTCCTCCGGGAAAAGACGGTGGCGATGGCCCGGACCTGGCTCTGACGTTCGTCCAGATCGACACCCTGTTCCATGAGCCGGCGGACCTCCTGATCGGAGATAGGATCGAGACGGACCGTCGGGCTGGTCTCCCTGCGGATTCCACTTTGATTGCAGGAGACGCAGAAGAGCATCATGGCTGCCAGTACAAAAATCTTTTTTCTCATAGGCTGTTTTTTTGTCAGTGTTCGCGGCTTTGCCGGACGGTCCGAAGTATACGCGGAGTGGGGACCGGCTCCGGCCGGAACCTCCTTTCTTTGATGTAGAGAGCGACACAGCGCCCTCCCGCAGGGGATGGCGTCGCCGCCATCCATTCCAATGAAAAAGAACCTCTATGTTTAATGAAGCACTTTCTTTGCAAAAACGCCGAAAGGACCCTCGTCGGGTCCTTTCGCTTGTGTCCGTTCTATTTAACAGACGGATTATTTTATACCGTAGAACAGTGCTGCTGTCAAGCAACTTTTTTTATTTTACACCTACTTTCAATAAGTTACATCCAAAACGAGTCATGCCGACTAGAATTCGACCCCCATGGCATCGGCCACCGTATGGATATCCTTGTCCCCCCGCCCCGAGAGGCAGGCGACGATGGTCTGCTCCTTCGGCAGGGTCGGCGCGAGCTTTGCCACGTAGGCGATGGCATGGGACGACTCCAGAGCCGGCAGGATTCCCTCCTCCCGGGTCAGGAGCGAAAATGCCTCCAGGGCTTCGGCGTCGGTTACCGAAACGTACTCGGCCCGCCCCGAATCCTTGAGCCAGGCATGCTCGGGACCGACCCCCGGGTAGTCGAGCCCCGCCGAAATGGAGTGGGCGTTGGCGATCTGGCCGAATTCGTCCTGCAGGAGATAGGTCTTGTTGCCGTGGAGGACGCCGACGCGCCCCGCGCAAAGCGGCGCGGCATGGGCCCCCGAGGGGATGCCGTGGCCGGCCGCCTCCACCCCCACCATCCGCACCTCCCGGTCATTGACGAAGGGGTAAAAGAGCCCGAGGGCATTGCTCCCCCCGCCGACGCAGGCGACGAGGTAGTCGGGGAGCCGCCCTTCGACCTTTTTGTGCTGGGCCTTCGCCTCCCGGCCGATCACCGCCTGGAAGTCCCGCACCATCATCGGATACGGATGGGGCCCCGCCACAGTACCGATGACGTAGAAGGTATTGTGCACGTTGGTGACCCAGTTGCGCAGCGCCTCGTTCATGGCGTCCTTGAGGGTGGCGGTGCCGGCGGTCACCGCCGTCACCGTGGCACCGAGAAGCTTCATCCGGAAGACGTTGAGAGACTGGCGCCGGATATCCTCCGCTCCCATGAAGACCTCGCACTCCATCCCGAAGAGGGCCGCGATGGTGGCGGTCGCCACGCCGTGCTGCCCTGCCCCGGTCTCGGCAATCACCCGTCCCTTCCCCATCCGCTTGGCGAGGAGCCCCTGGCCGATGGTGTTGTTCACCTTGTGGGCGCCAGTATGGTTCAGGTCCTCACGCTTGAGGTAGATCCTGGCGCCACCGAGCTTCTTCGTCAGCTTCTCGGCGAAGTAAAGCGGATTGGGACGCCCCACGTACTGGCGGAGGTAGTAGTCGAACTCCTCCTTGAACTCGCGGTCATGGCGGTAGTGGTCGTAGGCCTTCTCCAGCTCCAGGAGCGCCGGCATGAGGGTCTCGGGGACGTAGCGGCCGCCGAACTGGCCGAAGTGGCCGTGTCTGTCGGGTAGTTTCATATATCCTCCGGAAAAATCTCGTTACAACCCCTTGGCCCGCCGAATGAACTCCCGCACCTTCGCCGGGTCCTTTTGCCCCGGGGCGCTCTCCACGCCGCTGGAGACGTCCACGGCGTAGGGTTCCACCGTAGCCACCGCCTCGGCGACGTTCTCGGGGGTGAGGCCGCCGGCAAGCACCAGGGGGCCGAAGCTCTTCACCCGCCTTGCGATCTCCCAGTTGAAGGTGTGGCCGGTGCCGCCGTAGACGGCGGGGGACCAGGCGTCGAGGAGGTGGGCAGTGACGCGGTAGTGGCGGATCGGCTCGATGCTCGCCCCGTCCCGCACGCGAAACGCCTTGATGACGCGGCGCGCCACGGCGTCGCAGTATTCCGGCGGCTCGTCGCCGTGGAGCTGGACCAGGTCGATCCGGCAGCGGGCGGCGGTTTCGTTCACGAAGTCGAGGGCGCGGTTCACGAAGAGCCCCACCGTCTGGACGAAGGGGGGGAGCGCCGCGATGATCCCCGCAGCCTGGTCGGGGGCCACGTGGCGCGGGGATTGGTCATGGAAGACGAACCCGAGGGCGTCGGCCCCCGCCTCGACGGCGATGAGGGCGTCGGCCAGGCTCGTTATGCCGCAGATCTTGACCCGTACCAGATCCACCACGGCGCCGCTACCCTCCCACCTTCGGCAGCCGCGTCAGCGACTCCCGGATCAGTTCCTCGGGGTAGGCGTAATCCTCCAGGGAACCGGAAAGGAATGAGTCGTAGGCCCCCATGTCGAGCTGACCGTGGCCGGAAAGCCCGAAGAGGATCGTCTTTTCCTTCCCCTCCTCCTTGGCGAGAAGCGCCTCGTCGATGGCCGCCTTCAGGGCGTGGGACGACTCGGGCGCCGGGACGATCCCCTCGTTGCGGGCAAACAGGAGCGCCCCTTCGAAACAGGCGGTCTGGGGATAGGCCTTCGCCTCGATGGCCCCGGCATGGTAGAGCTGGGAGACGAGGGGGGATTCGCCGTGGTAGCGCAAGCCGCCGGCGTGGATGCCGGGGGGGACGAAGTCGTGCCCCAGGGTGTACATCATGGCGATGGGGGCCATCTTGGCCGTGTCGCCGTAGTCGAAGGCGTAGACCCCCTTGGTGAGGGTCGGGCAGGACGACGGCTCCACCGCCACGCAGCGGACCTCCTTCCCGGCGGCCCGGTCGGCGATGAACGGGAAGGTGAGCCCCGCGAAGTTGGAACCGCCGCCGCAGCAGGCAATGACCACGTCAGGGTAGTCGCCGGCGATGGCCATCTGCTCCTTCGCCTCCAGGCCGATGACGGTCTGATGGAGGCAGACGTGGTTCAGCACGCTTCCGAGGGCGTAGTTGGTATCCTCGTGGGTGGCGGCGTCCTCCACCGCCTCCGAGATGGCGATGCCGAGGCTCCCCGGGCTGTCGGGGTCCAGTTCGAGGATGGCGCGCCCCGCGGCGGTGGTGATGGAGGGGGACGGGATCACGTTCGCCCCCCAGAGCTGCATCATGCTCTTGCGGTACGGCTTCTGGGTGCAGGAGACCTTGACCATATAGACGGTGCACTCAAGCCCGAACATGGAGCAGGCCAGGGCCAGGGAGCTCCCCCACTGCCCGGCACCGGTCTCGGTGGCAAGACGGCGGATGCCGGCCAGCTTGTTGTAGTACGCCTGGGGGATCGCCGAATTCGGCTTGTGGGAGCCGGCGGGGGAGACCCCCTCATATTTGTAGTAGATCCGCGCCGGGGTGCCGAGGGCCTGCTCCAGCCGGCGGGCCCGGTAAAGGGGCGAGGGGCGCCAGAGGCGGTAGATCTCCCGCACCGCGTCGGGAATCGGGATCCACCGTTCGGGGGAGACCTCCTGCTCGATGATCGCCATGGGGAAGATCGGCAGCAGGTTGTCGGGGGTCACCGGCTGCAGGGTGCGGGGGTTGATGACCGGTGCCAGGGGACCCGGCATGTCGGGGATGATGTTGTACCAGTGGGTCGGGATGCGGCTTTCGTCGAGCAGGATCTTGTTCTGCATCATGTCTCCTCACACGGTTGATGGCGGGCGGTCAGTCGAGCAGCTCCCGGAGCTTCGCCCCGATGTCGTCCTCGCGCATGAGCGATTCGCCGATCAGGAATCCCTTGGCGCCGGCGGCCTGGAGCCGCAGGATGTCGGCGCGGGTGTTGATGCCGCTTTCGGCAACAGCGAAGCGGTCGGCGGGAATCTGCGGCATGAGCCGTTCGGTGGTGCCGAGATCGGTGACGAAGGTCCGGAGGTTGCGGTTGTTGATCCCGATGAGGGAGCAGCCGCTGCGAAGCGCCGTCTCCAGCTCCTGCTCGTCGTGGACCTCCAGGAGGACGTCGAGGGAGAGTTCCGCTGCCAGGCCGGCGAGGTCTTCGATCTGGGAGAGCTCCAGCATGGCGGCGATGAGGAGGATGGCGTCGGCGCCGGCGGCGCGGGCCTCGTAGATCTGGTAGGGGTCGAAGAGGAAATCCTTGCGCAGCAGCGGCAGCCCGATCTGCTCGCGGATCAGGGCGAGGGAGCGGAGGTTCCCGAGGAAGAAGCGCTCTTCTGTCAGGACGGAGAGGCAGGCGGCGCCGCTTGCCTGGTAGATTTCGGCAATCGCCAGCGGATCGAAGTCGGGACGAATCACTCCCCTGCTCGGCGACCCCTTCTTCACCTCGGCGATGACGGCGGTCCAGCCGGAGGCATGGCAGTCGCGCAGCGCCCGATCGAAGCCCCGGGGGTGGTCCTCCAGGTCGGCGATGCGTCCCTTGAGGTCGGCAACGGAGAAAGCCGCCCGGGCAGCCGTCACCTCGTCCCGCTTGTGCGCGACGATCGTCTTCAGGATATCGGGGGTGTCGGTCATGGGGTCACTCGTTGGTAAGGGCGATCAGCTTCTCCAGCTGCGCTAGGGCCCGGCCGGAATCGATGGCCTCGGCGGCCATCCCGAGCCCGGCGGCGACGTCCGGCGCCCGCCCGGCGGCCACCAGGCCGAAGGCCGCGTTGAGGAGCACCACGTCCCGCTTCGGGCCGCGGTCACCGGAGAGGATATTCCGCACGACCACGGCGTTCCCCGCCGCATCACCGCCGAGGAGTTCCGCCGGCTGGCAGCGGACGAACCCGAACTCTTCGGGGGTGGCAAGCCGGACCGTCACCCCCTCCGGCGCAATCTCCGCCACCCGCGTCCCGCCGGTGAGGGTGATCTCGTCCATCCCGTCGAGGCCGTGGACCACGAAACCGCGCCGGCAGCCGAGCTTGCGCAGGACGTGGGCCAGCTTCTCCACCAGATCCTCGCGGTAGACGCCGAGCACCTGGCAGTCGGCGGCGGCCGGGTTGGTGAGGGGTCCGAGGATATTGAAGATGGTCCGGATGCCGATCTCCTTCCGAGGGCCGATGGCGTGCTTCATGGCGCCGTGCAGGGCGGGGGCGAAGAGGAACCCGATGCCGATCTCCCTGATGCAGTGCTCCACGGTCTCCGGCGTCACGTCCAGGTTGACCCCGAGGGACTCCAGGACGTCGGCGCTGCCGCAGGCCGACGAGACAGCGCGGTTGCCGTGTTTGGCGACCTTCACCCCGCAGGCGGAGATCACGAAGGAAACGGTGGTGGAGATATTGAAGGTGTTCGTGCCGTCCCCGCCGGTACCGACGACGTCAAGGATCGTCTCCCGGTCGATGTTGATGTCGTCCCGGTCGATGTCGAGCACGTTTTTCCCGACCCGGATGGGGGTCGCCCGGTCGCGCATCACCCGGGCCGCGCCGGTGATCTCCTCCACCGTCTCCCCCTTCATCCGCAGGGCGGTGATGAAGGAGGCGATCTGGGCGGGGGTCGCCCCGCCGGACATGATCTGGTCCATGACCTCGATCATCTCGGCTTCGGTCAGATCCTGGCGCTCGACAACCTTTGCAATGGCTTTTTTGATCATGATAACCCCTTCTATTTTCGCCACAGAGCCGCAGAGACTCGGAGAAAACCTTTTACTGACAGCGTAACGCTAACTTCCTTTGCTCATCTCCAGGAAATTGCGGAGAATATCCATCCCCCCCTCGGTCAGGATCGACTCGGGGTGGAACTGGACCCCCCAGACCGGGAGCTCCCGGTGGGCGAGCCCCATGATCTCCCCCTCCTCCACCCAGGCGGTGACCGCCAGGCAGTCGGGGAGCGAGGCGCGCTCCACCACCAGCGAGTGGTAGCGGGTCGCCTGGAAGGGGTTAGGGAGCCCGGCGAAGAGCCCCGCGCCGTCGTGGTGGATGGCGGAGGTCTTGCCGTGCATCAGGTAGTCGCTCCGGACCACCATACCGCCGAAGGCGGCGCCGATGGACTGGTGGCCGAGGCAGACCCCGAGGATCGGAATCTCCCCGGCGAAGCGCGTGATGGCGGGGAGCGATATCCCCGCCTCGCTGGGGGAGCAGGGGCCGGGAGAGATTACGAGCCGCGCCGGGCGGAGGCGCTCGATCTCATCCAGGGTGATCCGGTCGTTGCGAAAGACCCGGACATCCTCCCCCAACTGGCCGAAATACTGGACCAGGTTATAGGTAAACGAATCGTAATTGTCGATCATCAACAGCATCAGTCGAGCCCTCTCTCCACCGCCTCTATCGCCTTCACCACCGCCATCGCCTTGTTGACGGTCTCCTGGTACTCCGCGGCGGGATCGGAATCGGCCACGATCCCCGCCCCGGCCTGGAGGTGCACCCTGCCGTCGCGGATGACGACGGTGCGGATGGCGATGGCGAGATCCATGTTGCCGGAGAAGGAGAAGTAGCCAACCGCACCGCCGTAGACCTCGCGCCGGACCGGCTCCAGTTCGTCGATGATCTCCATGGCCCGCACCTTCGGGGCGCCGGAGAGGGTGCCGGCCGGGAAGGTGGCCCGCACCACGTCGAAGGCATCCCTCCCCCCCGCCAGTTCCCCCTGGACATTGGAGACGATGTGCATCACGTGGGAGTAGCGCTCGATCACCATCAGCTCCGACACCTTCACCGTGCCGGTGCGGCAGACGCGCCCCAAGTCGTTTCTCCCCAGGTCGATCAGCATCACGTGCTCGGCCCGCTCCTTCGGGTCGTCGAGAAGTTCGAGGGCGAGCCGCTCGTCCTCCTCGGGGGTGGCTCCCCGGGGGCGCGTGCCGGCGATGGGACGCAGCTCCACCCGCTCCCCTTCCTTGCGGACCATGACCTCGGGGGAGGCGCCGACCACGAGGGTGTCGTCCATCCGGAGGAAGAACATGTAGGGCGAAGGGTTGAGGGTCCGGAGCACCCGGTAGATGTCGAAGGGGTCCACCGTCAGCTCGCCGCTGAACCGCTGGGAGAGGACCACCTGGAAGATGTCGCCGGCGCGGATGTACTCCTTGCACTGCTCCACCGCCCCTTCGAACGCTTCCCGCGTGACGTTGGAGGCGAAGGAGACCGACCGGTCGGCCCGCTTCGGCACCGCAGGGGGGAGCGGCTTCCGGAGCTTGGCGATAATGGCGTCGATGGTGGTGGTCGCCGCGGCATAGGCCTCTTCCGGCGTCACCCCGTGGTCCAGATGGGCGTTGGAAACGACGGTGATCTTCTGCCGGACGTTGTCGAAGATCAGGATCGTGTCGGTGATGACAAAGTATGAGTCCCAGGCGCCAATGACGGCCAGCCGCTCCGTCGGGAGCCGCTCGAAGTGGCGGACCATGTCGTAGCCGAGGTAGCCGACGGCGCCGCCGAAGAAGCGGGGGATGCCGGGGATCTCCACCGGGGTGAAGCGGGCGAGGTAATCCCGGACGAAGCCGAGGGGGTCGTCGGTGGTGACGGTGCGGGGAGCTTCCCCCGCCGAGAGGAGTTCCACCGTGGCGCCACGGGAGCGGATGACGGTGGTGGGATTGGAGCCGAGAAAGGTGTAGCGGGCCCACTTTTCCCCCCCCTCGATGCTCTCGAGGAGAAAGGCGTTGCGGCCGTCGTCGATCTTGCGGAAGGCGCTGACCGGCGTATCGAGATCGGCCATGATCTCGCGGCAGACGGGGATCAGGTTTCCCCGGGCAGTAAGGGCACGGAACGTTTCGAAATCGGGGAAGTACACGGCTGGCTCCGAACGGGGATTGGGCGGAAGTGCGCGAAGATGCTGTTTTAAAGTGGTTTAAGGTAACACAGCGGCCGGCGGGGTGTCAAGGGAGGGGGGAGGACGCCCCCCTTCGTGAGCAATGCGGAAGAGGGTTACGGCAACGAGAAATAGAACGTCGCACCGCGCCCCACCGCGGCTTCAGCCCAGACGCGCCCGCCGTGGCGGTGGATGATCCGCTGGACGGTGGCGAGACCGATGCCGGTCCCCTCGAAATCGGTGGCGGCGTGGAGCCGCTGGAACGGCCCGAAGAGCTTGTCGTAATACGACATGTCGAAGCCGGCGCCGTTGTCGCTCACGAACATGGCCCGGACGCCGTCGATCTCCGTGGCGCCGAACCGGATCAGGGCCTGCTCGTTCCGTCCCGTATACTTCCAGGCGTTGCCGATGAGGTTCGCCAGGACGATCCGCAGAAGCCGCGTGTCGCCGTTGACGACGACATGATCCTCGATCTCGAAGGAGACCTGCCGGGTCGGTTCCGCCTCGGCGAGTTCGGCGGCCAGGGAGCGAACGGTGCGGGAGAGATCCACCGGCTCGTAGAAGACCGCGCCACGGCTCACCCGCGACAGCTCCAGGAGGTCATCGATGAGCTGCCCCATCCGGCCGGCGGCACTCCGGATCCGCTTCAGGTACTCGCCCCCCTGAGCGGTGAGTGAATCGCCGCAATCCTCCAGGAGCGCCAGGCTGAAACCGTCGATATGCCGCAGCGGCGCCCGCAGGTCGTGGGAGACCGAATAGCTGAACGACTCAAGCTCGCGGTTGGCGGTCTCCAGCTGAGTGGTCCGCTCCGCCACCCGCAGCTCCAGCTCGGCGTTGAGGCGCCGGATATCCGCCTCGGCCCGCTTGCGGTCGGTGACGTCGGCGCTGATGGTGATCACCCCCGACGGCTCTTCCCGGACATTGCACAACGGCGCCGCCGAGAGGCTGACGCTCACCGGCGACCCGTCCCGGCGCAGACAGGTGAGCTCCATTCCGGCAACCGACCGGTCCGTCGCCAGGACCCGGTCAGCCAGCGCCCCTTCCCCGCCGTCGAGGAGGATCGGGAGGAAAGCCCCCATCACCTCCTCGGGGTTCCAGCCGAAGATGCGGCTGGCCGCACCGTTCCACATGGTCACGACGCCGTCGCGGTCCACGGTCACCATCGCCAGGGGGGAGGCGCCGAACGTGGTCTGGAGGGTCTGGTTGGTGACGCTCAGCTCGTCCTGGCTCTTCTGGTACTCGTCGATCTGCTGCCGGAGCTCCTCTTCCGTCATGACGAGCTCCTCGTTGCGCTCCCGCAACAGCTCCTCCCGCTCCCGGACGGCGGCGGCCATGAGGGAAAAGCTCGCCGCCAGATCGTCAACCTCCCGGTAACTGGCGGGAGGAGGGGTGAAATCGTACCAGCCGCCGGCAATGCGCTGGACGCTCTCGATGAGACATGAGACGGGGCGGAGGATCCTGCCGAGACTCAGGAACGCCCCCACGATCCCGACGAGGATCGTCGCCAGGAGCCCTCCCAGGAAAATCCCCTGGAGCCGCCGGACCGGCGCGTACACCGTCGCTTCGTCCTTTTCGACGACCACCGCCCAGCCGGTCCGCTCGATCCGGACGACGCTCCCGAGCTTGGGGCTCCCCCCGACGGCGTAGCGGAACGTGCCGGCCTCTCCCTTCAGCCCCCGCTGGACGATCTCCATGTTGCCCAGATTGTACTGCTCGGCGACGAGGCGATGGTCGGGGTGGGCGATCACCCGCCCCTTCCGGTTGACGACGAAGACGGTCCCGACGATGCCGTTCCCCGCCCGTTCCGCGATCCGCGCCAATCCCTTGAGGCTCAGGTTGCCGAGGACCGTACCGCCGTCAAAGGGGAGCGCAATCGTCATGGTCGGCTCGCCGCTCGACATGGAGATGAAGGTGGGAGACCAGCGGAGATCGCACGCCTTCCGGGCATCGCGATAGACGTCGAGATTCGACATCTCCAGGCCGCGGTAATCCTCGGGATGGGCCCCCTCCCTTTGCCCCAGGGCCACGTGGCTGACGCACCCGCGACGGTCGAGGACGAAGAGCGAGTCGAAATATCCCGAGATCTTCTGTTCCGACTCGAGGAACCGATCGAGGGTCCCCGTCGGGGCGGAGGAGCGCATCTCGGCGATCTCCGCCACGTGCCGCAGGACGTTCATCGGCTCCCGGAGCTGCGACTCCACCTCCCCCGCCACGGAACGGGCAAGGGCGAGGTTGCTGGTGGTGACGGAGCAGACGATATCGCGCTTGAGGAACTCGAAGCAGATGAAGCCGATGGCAACCACCGGCACCACGGCGGTGAGAATAAAGGCGACAACGAGGGCTCGTTTCAGGCTCGGCGATCCGACCACGTACTCACTCCATTTTTTTGAAACCATCTTCCGTGACGGTCATCAGAATCGGTTTCCGGTCGGCGTCGCCGAACCGGTCGATGGTAAACTCGCCCTGGATGCCGCTGAATCTGCCCCGGGCGAGGATTGCCTCCTTCAGCTTCGACGGGGAAGCCGCCGCTGCCAGTCCCTGGAGGACCACCTGAGTAGCGTCGTAGGCGTAGACGGCCCCGAACTCGGGGGGGGTGCCGAACCGCCGGGAGAATGCTTCCCGGAACTCGGCGAAGCGGGGAGAGCCGTCGCTGCGATCATAGTACTGGTAGTAGGTTATCCCCTCGACGGCGGAACCGCCATGGAGGATCAGTTCGTCGGTGGCCGACCACTCGGTGGCGATTACCGGCAGGGCGACCCCCAGCTTGCGCAGTTGCTGGCAGAGCATGGCGGCGTCGAGCCCGCCGGAGAGGAGGAACACGCCATCCGGCCGAGCCGCCAGCGCCTGGCGGGCCAGGGCGAGAAATCCCACCGGGCGGCTCGAATCAAAGGGAAGGGCGGCGACCACCCTCCCCCCCTCCCGCTCGAACTCCTCGCGGAAGTGCCGGTACCACCCCTCGGTATGGGCGCGGTTGGAAAGATCGTAGAGCACCGCGATCTTTCCGATGCCACGGCGGCGGGCATGGTGCGCCAGGTGGCGGGCGGTGGCATGGCTCGTCGGGTAGACCCGGAGAAAATTGTCGTCCTTCCCCGAAAGGTCGTTGCTGGTGATGGTGGGCCCCACCATCACCACGTGGGAATCGTTCACCACCGGTACCGCCGCCACGGCCATGGTGCTCGTCATGGGACCGACGATGGCGGCAACCCCTTCCCTCGCCAGCTTCCGCACCGCTCCTTTCGCCGTTTCCGGGTCATCGCGGTCGTCGCGGATGACCAACTCCACCGGCCGTCCCTTGATCCCGCCACGGCGGTTGATATCCTCCACCGCGAAGATGGCGCCGTCGCGGCCGGCGGTCCCCAGATCCGCATGGCGGCCGGTGAGGGTGCCGACGTAACCGATCCGCAGCGGCTCATTTTTGCTGCACCCTGCCGCGAAAAGAGCAGACACAAGGCAAAAGGCGGTCGTCACAGCACGGGAGAAACTGCCGAAGCGGGAAAGGGAGGGGCCGTCCAATCGCATAAAATACCTCATGATTGCAGGAAGGGGTGCACCGGAGCGAACGAGGGGAAAGCCTATCCGACGAACCGAGTGCAAACGATATTCCATGAGAAACGACTGTGCCAAAATATACACGACTTAGCAGGGAAATCCATCGAATTTTGCCCTTCCTCACCCCTCTCCGCCGGGCGGGGCCGCGAGGTCGAGTCGGAACCGCAGTTCGGCCCCGCACCACGTTTTGCAAAAGCCTCCCTTGAAAAACGGATCGCCGATGATTATGTTGTTTCCGTTTCATTCAACCTTGACACCGCAAAGGAGAACACCCGTCCCATGAGCAAGACCGTGAAGCAGTTCGAAACCGAGGTCCAGCAGCTCCTCGACCTCGTCATCCATTCCCTCTACTCCAACCGCGACATCTTCCTGCGGGAGCTGGTCTCCAACGCCTCCGACGCCATCGACAAGGCGCGCTTCGAGTCCCACTCCAACGCCGCCATCATCGAGGGGGATGCGGAGTGGAAGATCAAGCTGATCCCCGACAAGGAGGCCGGCACCCTCACTATCCGCGACAACGGCGTCGGCATGACCCGGGAAGAGGTGGAGAAGAACATCGGCACCATCGCCCACTCGGGAACCAAGGCGTTCATCAAGGGGCTCAAGGAGCAGAACGTGGCCGAGCACCCGGAGCTGATCGGTCAGTTCGGGGTCGGCTTCTACGCCTCGTTCATGGTGGCCGACCGGGTCACCCTCGTCACCCGCCGGGCGGGGCACGAGAAGAGCGCCGGCGTCCGCTGGGAGTCCGCCGGCGACGGCTCCTACACCGTGGAGGAGTGCACGAAGGCGACCCGCGGCACCGAGATCACCCTCCACCTGAAGGACGAGATGAAGGAGTACCTGGACGAGTGGAAAATCCGCTCCATCGTCAAGAAGTACTCCGACTACGTCCAGTACCCGGTCTGCATGGACGTGACCCGCACCGAGGTCCCCAAGGGGGTGAACGGCGAGGAGATCGAGGGGGCCGGCACCATCGAGAAGACTACCGAGGAGACCCTCAACTCCATGAAGGCGATCTGGACCCGCCCCAAGAGTGAGATCACCGAAGAGGAGTACGAGGAGTTCTACAAGCACGTCTCCCACGACTTCGACAAGCCGCTCAAGACCATCCACTACGCGGCCGAAGGGGTGAGCGAGTTCCGGGCGCTCCTCTACCTCCCCTCACACAAGCCGTTCGACCTCTTCTCGCCGGAGCGGCGCAAGGGGATCCAGCTCTACGTGAAGCGGGTCTTCATCACCGACAACTGCGAAGGGCTCGTCCCCGATTACCTCCGTTTCGTGAAGGGGGTGGTGGACTCCAGCGACCTGCCCCTCAACGTCTCCCGGGAGATCCTCCAGGAAGACGTGCAGATCAAGCGGATCCAGAAGAACCTGGTGACCAAGGTCCTCTCGACCCTGGCCGAGATGAAGGAGAAGGAGCCGGAGCAGTACCTCGCCTTCTACCGTGAGTTCGGGCCGGTCCTCAAGGAAGGGGTCCACTTCGACTACGCCAACCGGGAGAAGCTTCAGGAACTGGTCCTCTTCGAGAGCACGAAGACCGAGGCGGGGCAGTTCGCCTCCCTCAAGGAGTATGCGGAACGGATGCCCGAGGGGCAGCAGGAGATCTACTACATCACCGGCACGGACCGCAGCGCCCTGGAGCAGTCTCCCCACCTGGAGATCTTCCGGGCCAAGGGGTACGAGGTCCTCTTCCTGACCGATCCGGTGGACGAATGGGTGGTGCAGGGGATCACCGAGTACGGCGGGAAGAAGCTGAAGGCGGCGGACCGCGGCGACCTCTCGCTGGAGAGCGAGGAGGAGAAGAAGGAGAAAGAGGCACAGAAGGAGGAGGCCACCAAGCGGTACCAGGGGCTTCTCGACCTCATCAAGGAGAAACTCTCCGGCCACGTGAAGGAAGTCCGCCTCTCCAGCCGCCTCACCGACAGCGCCTGCTGCCTCGTGGCCGACGAATACGGTCTCAACGCCAACATGGAGCGGATCCTCCGGGCCATGAACCAGGAAGTCCCCGAGTCGAAGCGGGTCCTGGAGCTGAACCCCAGCCACCCGCTCATGCAGGTGCTGGCCGGCATCTACGCCAAGGACCAGGCCAATCCGCGCCTGGCCGACTACTGCGACCTCCTCTACGACCAGGCGCTCCTCACCGAAGGCTCCCCCATCAAGGATCCGCTCCGCTTCACCCGCCTCGTTTCCGAGCTCATGGTGAGCGACGGCAAGGCAATGATCGGGGAATAGACGCACCTGTCGCCCGCATCATCCCGACGCACGAAAGGGGGAGAGTCATTGACTCTCACCCTTTTTTTCGCACTCTCACCCCACCGCAACACCCTGCAATCGCAATTTATTTCCGAACCGCTCAAAACATGAGACTTATTATGTCGCACACCCATGGTTTCATGATAAAAAACGATGGAGGTGCGCCATGATCTACCTTACTACTGACAATCACGACCAGGGGGTCTACTTCGACCTGCGCAAGAACGAGCCGCGCCGCCGGACCGGCGGGGTCGAGCACGTCATCCACGGGCTCCTCGGCAACGGCATCGCCGAAGTCCCGGTGACGGTCCGGAGCTGGCGGGACTGGATGGAGATCGTCGTCGGCACGGGGGAGCTCTTCAACTTCGTGGAGGAGCGGGACATCCGGCGGATTCTCGGCCAGGTGGTGCGGGAGATGGAACTTCACTAGAGAGGGTATCCCCACCAAAAATGAAAAGGCCCGCCGATCGCCCGGCAGGCCCTTTACCTTCACGTCACCGGATGCGGCGGATCAGTGCGCCACACCCTCACCACCCGGCTGGCTGCGCATGGAGGACTTGGCCTGCTCTATCGCCTCCATCTCCTTGAGCTTCTCGCCGAGCCAGTGATGGAAGTCCCGGGCAGTCTGGTGGTTGAGCACCACGCCGGTCGGGACGAAGCGGACGAGACTCTGGGCAAAATCCTCGGGCTCCACGCCGGTTTCGGCGCCGATGGTGCCGTTGGGGTTGATCTCGTGGGTAATCTCGTTGGGGAGGGGGGGGCGCTCCAGATAGAAGTTCACCACCAGCTCGCCCCGGGGAGAGACGCCGCCGTGGGCGCCGTTCACGTAGAGCGGGTTGTAATCGTAGGTGAAGATGTACTTGAAGGTTACTTCAGGCTTGTTGGACACAGTGCTCTCTCCTTTTCACGGGTGATCTTCATGCCGCCGGAGCGGAAATGACAAAGGGGGGACCGGCGTGGTGCCGGCCCCCCCCTTGTATCATGTTCCCGCCCCGGAATCGAGCGTTTTGCACACGTCCCTGTTACGCCATCACGATGAGAAGATCTTCCTTCTCCACCTTGTCCCCTTCCTTGAACTTCACCTCGGCGACGGTGCCGTCCTCCCTGGCCTTGACGTTGGTCTCCATCTTCATCGCCTCGGTGACCATGAGGACGTCGCCGGCCTTCACTTCGTCGCCCGCCTTGACGTTGAGCTTCAGCACCTTGCCCGGCATCGGCGCGCCGACGTGCTTGGCATTCCCCTTGTCGGCCTTCTCCCGCACCGCCTCGTCGGTCTGGACCGACTGGTCGCGCACCACCACGCTCCGGGCGTTGCCGTTCAGCTCGAAGAAGATGTGCCGGGTGCCGTCGGGGTGGACCTTGCCGATGGCGTTCAGCTTGATGATGAGGGTCTTCCCCGGTTCGATCTCGATGGAGGTCTCCTGCCCCGGCTCCAGGCCGTAGAAGAAGATGGGGGTCGGGATGACCGAGGTGTCGGAATGGTCGAGGCGGTGCCGGTCGAACTCCGGGTAGACGTGGGGGTAGAGGATGTAGCTCATGAGCGCCTTGTCGTCCACGGGGTGCCCCACCTTCTCCTCCACCTTGAGCCGCTCCTCGTCGAAGTCCACCGGCTCCAGGAGCTCACCGGGACGGCAGGTGATCGGCTCCTCCCCCTTCAGGATGATCTTCTGGAGTTCTTCCGGCCACCCCTGGTAGGGCTGGCCGAGCATCCCCTTGAACATGCCGACAACGGACTCGGGGAAGGCGAGCTCTCCCCCCTGGGTGAAGACATCCTGCACATCCAGGTTGTTCTTCACGAGGAACATGGCCATATCCCCCACCACCTTGGACGACGGCGTCACCTTCACGATGTCGCCGAAGAGGAGGTTCACCTTGTGGTACATCTCCTTGCACTCCTCCCAGCGGTCCAGGAGGCCAAGGCCGGCCACCTGGGGCTTGTAGTTGGAGTACTGGCCACCGGGGATCTCGTGGTGGTAGACCTCGGCGGTGCCGTTCTTGAGCCCCGACTCGAAGGGGGCGTAGTAGTCGCGCACCGTCTCCCAGTAGTTGGCCAGTTTCTGGAGACCTTCTTCGTCCAACTGGGTATCCCACTCGGTCCCCTTCAGGGCCGCCACCAGGGCGTTCAGGTTCGGCTGGGCCGTGAGCCCCGACAGCGACGACAGGGCCGCATCGACGATGTCGACCCCTGCCTGGCAGGCCATGAGGAGCGTGGCGCTGCCGTTGGAGGAGGTGTCGTGGGTATGGAGGTGGACCGGGATGCCGATGTTCTCCTTGAGGGCCTTCACGAGCTGATAGGCGGCGAAGGGCTTCAGGAGCCCCGCCATGTCCTTGATGGCGAGGATGTGGGCCCCCATCCGCTCCAACTCCTTGGCCATGTTCACGTAGTATTCCAGCGGGTACTTGGTCCTGGTGGGGTCGGTGATGTCGCCGGTGTAGCAGATGGCCGCCTCGCAGATCTTGCCGCTCTTGCGGACCGCCTCCATGGCCACAGCCATCCCCTTGGTCCAGTTGAGGGAGTCGAAGACCCGGAAGATGTCGATGCCGGAGGAAGACGCCTCCTCCACGAAGCGCTGCACCACGTTGTCCGGGTAGTTGGTGTACCCCACGGCGTTGGAGCCCCGCAGGAGCATCTGGAAGAGGATGTTGGGTATCGCCTCGGAGAGCTTGTGGAGCCGCTGCCACGGGTCCTCCTTCAGGAATCGCATGGAGACGTCGAAGGTGGCGCCCCCCCAGCACTCCAGGGAGAAGAGTCCTGCCCCCAGGTATGAGGTCGGCTCGGCGATCTTCAGCAGATCATAGGTGCGGACCCGGGTGGCCAGGTTCGACTGGTGGGCGTCCCGCATGGTGGTGTCGGTGATGAGAAGTTTCTTCTGCTCCAGAATCCTCTTGGAGAGCCCATCGGCCCCGAGCGTCATAAGGAGATCGCGGCTCCCGGTGGGACGGGGCGTGGAGAGATCCACCTCGGGCACCCGGGCCTCCAAAAGCTCCACCGACTTGAGGGGCTTGGTGATTCCCGGCGAGCCGTTGACGATGACCTCGCCGAGGAAGCTGAGGACCTTGGTGGCCCGGTCCTTCTTCTCGACAATCCGGAGGAGCTCCGGCTGCTTTTCGATAAAGGAGGTGTCACACTTGCCGCTGAGAAAGACCGGGTGGGTGATGACGTTTTCCAGGAAGCCGATGTTGGTCTTCACCCCCCGGACCCGGAACTCCTGGAGCGAGCGGTTCATGATGTGAGCCGCTTCGTCGAAGGTGAGCCCCCAGGAGGTGACCTTCACGAGGAGCGAGTCGTAGTGGGGGGTGATCACCGAGCCGGTGAAGGCATTGCCGGCATCGAGCCGGACCCCGAAACCGGCCGAGGAGCGGTAGGTGGTGATGGTGCCGAAGTCCGGGGCGAAGTTGTTGGTCGGGTCCTCGGTGGTGATCCGGCACTGGATGGCGTATCCCCGCATGTCGATGGCGGCCTGGTTCGGGATGTTGATGGCGGGGTCGGAGAGCTTCTTCCCCTCGGCCACGAGGATCTGAGCCTGGACCAGGTTGCGGCCGGTGATCATCTCGGTCACCGTGTGCTCCACCTGGATGCGGGGGTTCATCTCGATGAAGTAGAAGCTCCCCTCCTGATCCAGAAGGAACTCGACGGTGCCGGCGTTGCGGTACCCCACCTGCCCGGCGATCTTGAGGGCCGCGGTGCAGATCTCCTCGCGGGCCTGCTGGGTCAGGCAGAGGGCCGGGGCGAACTCCACCACCTTCTGGTGGCGGCGCTGGATGGAGCAGTCCCGCTCGAAGAAGTGGACCAGATTGCCATGCGTGTCGCCCAGGACCTGGACCTCGATATGCTTCGGATTCTCGATGTAGCGCTCCAGGAAGACCGCCGGATTGCCGAAGGCCGCCTTGGCCTCGCTGCGGGCCGCCACGAGCCCCTCCAGAAGCTCCTTCTTGCTGCGGGCCACCCGCATGCCGCGCCCGCCGCCACCGGCCGCCGCCTTGATGATGATGGGGTAGCCGTAGTTCTTGGCGAAGATGAGGGCTTCTTCCTCATGCTCGATGGGGTCCTCGGTGCCGGGGACGGTGGTGACGCCGGCGGCCATGGCCACCTTGCGGGCCGCCACCTTGTCCCCCAGGGCCCGCTGCATCTCGGCCGTGGGGCCGATGAAGACGATCCCCGACGCCTCGCACTTCTCGGCGAACTCCGCGTTCTCCGAGAGGAAGCCGTAGCCGGGATGGATGGCGTCCACGTCATGCTGCTTGGCGACCGCGATGATTTCGTCGATGCCGAGATAGGCATCGATGGGACTCTTCCCCTTTCCCACCTGGTACGCCTCGTCGGCCTTGTAGCGGTGGAGGGAGAGCTTATCCTCTTCCGAGTAGATGGCCACGGTACTGATGCCGAGCTCCGTACAGGCGCGGAAGATCCGGATCGCGATCTCCCCCCGGTTTGCCGCCATCACCTTCCTGAACTGTCTTTTTTCCATCCCTGCCTCCCCATCGTCGATTTTACCAATAATAAAACAAATACAAGCACATTAAAACTTTAGCGTGACTAAATTTGTTTCGTTATTATGAATAGTTACGGCGCCAAGACCGCCTCTCGAATAAAACCAGATAGCACCACCCCTGTCAACAGTAAACTTACGTTCTACACGGCCCCATCCTCTCGTTCCTGACAGATTTTTATTTAACAATCTGCCCGAGAGATGGTAACCTTATTCTGTTTTTACCCCAGAAAAGGAGATCACACGGCATGCACTTCAGAATCAGACTCTGTACGCACCTCGTTTCTGCCGCGTCACTCGTAGCTCTCACCCTCCCCGGCATCGCGCCGGCACAGGAGAAGGCACCCGCACCGAAGACGGAGAAGACCGCCAAGGCGCCCGCACCGACCACCGTGGTGGCCACGGTCAATGGTGTCGACATCACCCGCGCCGATCTGGAGCGGGCGAAAAAGGTCCTCCTCTCCCAGAACCGGATGGAAATGCAGCCGATGAACGCCGAGATGACCAAGCGGGTTGAAGAGGCCGCCCTCCAGCAGCTCATCGCCAAGGAGCTCCTCTATCAGGCCGGGCGGAAGCTCGAAATCAAGGATATGGACAAGCAGGTCCAGGATCGGGTCGCCCAGAGCAAGGCCCGCTTCCCCTCCCCCGCCGAGTACGAAAAGACCCTCAAAGAGATGAACATGAACGACAAGGATGTCGAGACCTTTGCCCGTGAGGACCTGGTCATCGGCAACCTGGTGGAGAAGGAGATCGCCTCGAAGATCACCGTCTCCGACGAGGAAGCGAAAAAGTTCTACGACGAGAACCTCGACAAATTCAAGCAGCCGGAGACGGTCCGCGCCAGCCACATCCTGGTGGGAGCCGACGCCAAGGCGACCGCGGAGGAGAAGAAGAAGGCGAAGGAGAAGGCCGAGGCGATCCTCAAGAAGCTGAAAGAGGGCGCCGACTTTGCCGAAACCGCCAAGAAAGAGTCTTCCTGCCCCAGCTCGGCCCAGGGAGGCGATCTCGGCGTCTTCGGCAAGGGGCAGATGGTCCCCGAGTTCGAGAAGAGTGCCTTCTCCCTGAAACCGGGTGAGACGAGCGGTGTGGTGGAGACCCAGTTCGGCTACCACATCATCAAGCTGGCGGAAAAGCACGACGCCGAAACCACCAAGTTCGACGACGTGAAGGAGCGCCTTGCCCAGTACCTCAAGAACCAGAAGGTCCAGAAGGGGATCGGCGACTACGTGGAAGAGCTCAAGAAGAAGGGGAAGGTCGAGATCCTCGCGAAGTAGCGTCCCCGCACAGAATGCGCCACCAGGCCCGCCGGTTTCGGCGGGCCTTTTTTTATCCGCCGGCCGCCGTCATCACTCCTTCTTCTCGCCGGGACGCTCCAGGAACATCTTGATGAGGTCGATGGGGACCGGGAAGATGGTGGTGGAGTTCTTCTCCGCCGCGATCTCGGTCAGGGTCTGGAGATAGCGGAGCTGGAGCGAGCTCGGCTGCCTGGCCAGCACCCCCGCCGCCTCGGCCAGCTTGGTGGAGGCCTGGAGCTCGCCGTCGGCGTGGATCACCTTGGCCCGCCGCTCCCGTTCCGCCTCGGCCTGCTTGGCGATGGCCCGGAGCATCTCCTGGGGGAGGTCGATGTTCTTGACCTCCACCGCCGTCACCTTCACCCCCCACGGACCGGTATGCCGGTCGAGGATCTCCTGGAGCTCCCTGTTGATCTTTTCACGGTTGGCCAGCAGTTCGTCCAGCTCCACCTGCCCCAGCACGCTGCGCAGGGTCGTCTGGGAGAGCTGGCTGGTGGCGTAGAGATAATTCTCCACCTCCACGATGGCCTTCTCGGGCCCCATCACCCGAAAGTAGATGACCGCCGACACCTTCACCGTCACGTTGTCGTGGGTGATGACGTCCTGGGGAGGAACATCCAGGGCCACGGTCCGCAGCGACACCCGGACGAGGCGGTCGACACCGGGGATGATGAAGAAAAGCCCCGGTCCCCGCACCCCGGCGAGACGACCGAGACGGAAGAGGACCCCCCGCTCGTACTCGGGGAGGATCCGGATGGCGCTGGCCGCGAACATCACCAGAAGGATGACGAGAAAGACCACCGGCACGAAGTTGAAGACGTCGAACATGTGAATACCTCCATAATGGCCGGGACCCGCGTCAGAGCCCGGCGACAATAAAATCAGGCTGTTCCGGGGTCTCCGGCTATCACTCCCCGATTCCGGCCCTTCTCACCTTCAGCCGCATCCCCTCCACCGCCAGCACCGTCACCCGTTCCCCTTCGGCAACCGGCTCGTCGCTCCAGGCGTTCCAGTATTCGCCATGGATGAAGACCCGTCCTTCGGGGGCGAGGGGGGTAAGGGCGCTCCCGGTTTCTCCCTGCAACCCCTCGCGGCCGGTGGCGGGCTTTTTCCGGTGGGCCCGGACCGCCATGGTGACGGCAAAGACCGAGAATGCGGAAACAGCGGCAACCGTCACCAGGATCACCTGCCACGACACCCGCAGGTACGGCTCCGGCGACTCGAACAGCAGCAGCGACCCGAGGACCATGGCGATTACCCCTCCGACCGTCAGCATTCCGTGGGAAACGATCTTGATCTCGGCGATGAACAGGATGAGCGCGAGGAGGATGAGGAGCACTCCGGCGTAGTTCACCGGCAGGGTCTGGAGGGCGAAGAACGCCAGGAGCAGCGAGATGCCGCCGATGACCCCCGGCAGGATCACTCCGGGATTGGAGAGTTCGAAGAAGATCCCGAGGAAGCCGAGCATGAGGAGGATGTAGGCGACGTTCGGATTGCCGATGACGTCGAGCACCCGCTCGCGGGGCCCCATCGCCGCTTCCCGCACCGTGGCGCCGGCAAGGGAGAGCACCATGGTCCGCTCCCCCCGGACGACCCGCCAGCCGTCGAGCTTTCGGAGGAGTTCGCGCCGGTCAACCGCCACAAGGTCGACCACCTTTTCGGCAAGGGCCCTCTCTGCCGGCAGCGAGAGGCTCTCCCGCACCATCCGTCGGGCCACGTCGGCGTTTCTGCCGCGGCGCGTCGCGATCCCCTCCACGTAGGCCTCGGCGTCGTTCAGGACCTTCTCCTCCATGACCCGGTCCTGCTTTTCGCCAAGGGAAACCGGATGGGCCGCGCCGATGTTCGTCCCCGGCGCCATGGCGCAGACATCGGCCGCCAGGGCGATGACCGCTCCGGCCGAGGCGGCCCGGGCGCCGGAGGGCGAAACGAAGACCGCCACGGGAACCGGACTTGCCATGACCCCTTTTACGATCTCCCGCATGGCGCTGTCAAGGCCGCCGGGAGTATCCATCTCCATCAGGAAGAGGCTGTCGCCGCTGCGGGAGGCGTCGGCGAGATTGCGCGCGAGGTAGGACGAGGTAACCGGATTGACCGCCCCCCGTACCGTCACGACCCGCACCGTTGCCGCCGCGGCGTCATGGGGTGCGAACGAGGCAACCAACCAGACAATAAGGAAAATGACGAGGCACCGGAGCGTGGTCGTGATCATGAAAAAAGTATACCCCTCTCCCACTCCCCGTCAACGCAGGCTCTGCCGGAAAAACAAGAGGTTGCGACAGGGGACGGGGGGGAGTATACTCCCTTCTGATTACCCCGGCTCCCCCCGGACGCAAGGACCGCCACCATGACCCCGAAACGCAGGAACCTCATCATCGCCGTGCTGCTGACGCTGGCGGTGCTCCTCGGCGCCGCCGGCACCATCCTCGTCGCCCGGCTCCACGAACTCGACACCTACAAGGGGCAGATCCTGGCCGAGGTGGAGAAGGCCCTGAACCGCAAGGTCACCTACGAGAAGGGGGATGTCTCCATCGGCTTCGGTCCGGCCTTCAGCTTCACCCGGGTTGCCATCATGGAGAAGGATGGCAGCTCCGTCTTCGCCACGGCCGACCGGTTGAGCTTCCGGCTGGCCCTGCTGCCGCTTCTGGATAAGCGGGTGGTGATCCGCACGCTGGAGGTGGAGCGCCCCACGGCCCGCATCGTCCGCACCCCCGACGGCACCTTCAACATCAGCGACCTGCTGGAGGAGAAAAAAGAGGGGGTGGCTCTGCGTCTGCGGGGCATCCGGATCGCCGACGGGACCGTAACCTTCACCGACCGCGCCGCCGCTCCCGACGGGGTGGTGACGGTCTTCGAAAAGACCGACCTGAGCCTCGACCGGCTGACCCGGGGGAAGAGGACCGCCCTGGAGCTCTCCACCACCATCGCCGAGGGGAGGAACCGAAGCACCCTTTCGGTCCGCGGATCGGTGAAACTGGCCCCCAAAGATCACCCACTCGCCGACTCCCGCGTCGACGTGAAGGTGCTCGCCCGCAATCTCGATGCCGGCCATTACTGGCCCTACTACGCCCGGTTCGTCCCGTTCCGGCAACTCGCCGGCCGCTTCAACCTGGAGAGCCATTTCGAGGGGACCGCCGGCGACTTCGCCTCCAAGGGGACGGTGCGGGTTGCGGGGCTGCGGTTCGACTACCCCCAGGTCTTCCACGCCGTCCTCACCCCCCGGGATCTGCAGCTGGCCTACGAGATGAAGCGCACCTCCCGCGAGGTCGACATCTCCGCCGTGGATCTCCGGATGGATGGCCTCGCCGTCAAGGGAAGCTGCGCCATCAAGGATATCAACACCCGCGATCCCCGGATCGTTGCCCGCACCACCATCGCCCCGTTCCAGCTGGAAAAGTTCTTCTGGTACATCCCCTTTGGCATCATTGCCGACGACACCTCCCGGTTCATCGAACAGCACATCAAGGGGGGAACCTTCCGGGTCGACGACGGGAGGCTCGACGGCCGGATAAGCCAGATCCTCCACATGGAGCGGGGGCAGAACTACAACATCCTGACGGTCAGGGCCAGGGCCCTTGGCGGCGCCATCGTCGACATGGGGCACGGCGTCCCCCCCTTCACCGGCATCAAGGGGGAACTGGAGCTGGCCGGCAAGAACTTCACCCTCCGGAACATGGCGGGCAAGTTCGGAAGCTCTCCCTTCACCATGAACGGCATGATCTCCGACTACCCCCTGGACACCCCTTCCGGCTACCCGTTCTCCGCCGTGGTCTCCCCCGAGCAGCCGGAGCTTGCCTGGCTCATGGGTCCGACCCACGGCGCCAGGCTCCATCTGGCGGGGGGATCAACGTTGCGCCTCACCGGCGCGGGCTTCACCTCCGGCTACACCCTGAACGGCGAATGGAACCTGGCGGGTGCCGCCTACAGCTTCGTGGACGTCGTCGCCAAGCCGGCGGGCCAGCCCAACACGCTGTCGTTCAAGCTGGGGCTCGGCAGGACGGTCCCTACCACCCTTTCGTGCCAGTACACCCTCCCGCCCCTCGCCCTGGGGCTCAACGCCCGGTTCCATCCGGGGAAGGGAACGCCCAATCATCTGGAGATCAGGAGCAACCAGTTCTCCATGGCCGCCGTGGCCCCCCTCGTGCCGCGGGCGCGCCCATACCTCCCCCAGGGACGGATGCAGGTGAACGCCCGGGGCGAGGGGGAAGCGGAGTCCCTGGCCGACATGAACTGGAGCGGAGAAATTGCCCTGGGAGGGGCTTCGTTCCGACCGGCAGCGGATATGAAACCGCTGGGGAACATCAACGGCAGCATCCGCTTCCGCGGCAAATCGCTCGAAACGCCGCGCCTCTCGATGATGCTCGGCAGCTCCCCGGTCTCCGGGAGGGGAACCCTCACCGGGTTCGACAATCCGTCGTTTGCGGTCGATTTTTCATCGCCGTCCCTCGACCTCGCCGATCTGGGGCTCAGATCCCCCAAGGGTGCCCCCCGGATTCAGCAGCTCCAGGGAAGCCTCTCCCTTCACGAGGATACCCTCAGGATCCGCACCCTCTCGGGCAAGGTCAACAACTCCGTTTTCTCCCTCAAGGGGACGGTTGAGGACCTGCGCCATCCGCGCACCGACCTCACCCTTTCGGCGCCGTTTCTCGACGTCGGCGACGTCATCCTCCTGGCTGGGGTGCGGCGCCCCGGCACCGGCAACGGCTCCCCCCTTACCATCAGGGCCGCCGTCAATGCCGATGCGGGAAGATACGAGAATCTCCCCTTCAAGAAGCTCAAGTCTGTCGCCATGTACGAGGATGGCATCCTCTACCTGCAGCCCCTGGAATTCGGCGCCTTCGGCGGCACGGTCTCCGGCCGGGTCCGGGCCGATTTCGGCTCCGCCGGCCAGTCGCGCTATCAGGCCAGCCTCACGGTGGATGACGTGTCGGCGGAGCAACTGGTCCAGGCCCTCAACCTCCGGCTGCGCAACGAGATCATCACCGGCTCCCTCGCCCTTCAGGCAGAGCTGACCGCCAAGGGGGAGAGCGTTGCCGACCTGAAGAAGACCCTCCTCGGCAACGTGAAGCTCCACCTCCAGGACGGGTCACTGCGCAAATACTCGGTCCTGTCGAAGATATTCTCCATCCTCAACGTCTCCCAGCTCTTCAAGTTCAGGCTCCCGGACATGGTGTCGGGGGGGATGCCGTACAACGAGATCAATGCCACCTTCTCGGTCCACGACGGCGTCATCGCCTCCAACGATCTCTTCATCGACAGCGAAGCGATGAACATCTCGGCCGTGGGGAAAATCGACCTGTTCCGGGAGGAGATCGACGCCACCGTCGGCGTGCAGCCCCTGCAGACGGTCGACAAGGTGGTGAACCGGATTCCGATCGTCGGCTGGATCCTCACCGGCAAGGACAAGAACTTCATCACGACCTATTTCGAGGCAAAGGGGAAATGGGACGACCCGGTCGTCACCGCCATCCCGGTCAAGTCCATGGCGCGGGGAGTATTCGACATCTTCAAGCGGGTTTTCCAGCTCCCCGCCAAGCTTTTCACCGACACCGGCGAGGTAATCCTGGGAAAATAGGCCGTTGTTTTTGATGTTGTAAAACATTCGGAACCTATGATAAGTTTCCGTTTTGTAGAAACCCCAGACAGGAGGATACAGGTGAAAAAGACAGTATTGGTTGCTCTTGCAGTCGTTTCCCTTGCCGCCGCCGGGTGCAAGGAGAAGCCGAAGGCTCCGGAAACTCCGGCAGCACCCCAGAGCGGCATGCCGGCTCAAGGCCAGATGCCCCAGGATGCAGCTCATGGCGGCGGTGATCCGCACGCCGGGCTGAAGCCCCAGGAAATTCCCGCCGGTGCGGGCCACAAGGGGAAAGTCCTCTCTACGATGGACGCGGCTGGTTATACTTACCTGGAAGTCGAGGAAAACGGCCAGAAGTTGTGGGTTGCCGTCATGCAGACCAAGGTAAAGGTAGGCGATCAGGTCGAGTTCCCCGACTCGCCGCCGATGGTCAACTTCCACAGCAAGACCCTCAACCGCACCTTCGAGAAGATCATCTTCGCACCGGGCCTGCGGACCGCAGGGAAGTAGACACGACCCCAACAGCAGAAAAGGCGGCATCCTCCAGGGTGCCGCCTTTTTTCATTCCCTTTTCCCGAGCTTCTTCAGACGGTCCCGGGCCTCCCCATTGTGGGGATCGAGCTCACCGGCACGTTCGTAGTGCCGTCGCCCCCCCTTCCGATCCCCGGCCATGAGCCGCAGATCGCCGAGCGCCAGATAGGCGGGGAGGTGGGACGGCACGAGCTTCACGACCCGCCGGAACATCCTCTCAGCCTCGTCGATCTCCCCCGCCTCGCCGAAGAGCCCCCCCAGGGCAAGCCATCCCCACGGGTTTTCCGGCTGCCGTTCCGTGATTTCCCGGTAAGCATCGCCGGCGGAGCCGAAATCTCCGCGATCCTCATGCCACCCCCCAAGCGCCAGCGCCGTGGCGTGACAGAAACCGAGGAGCTGCCGCTGGCGGGCGAAATCCGCCGGACCGAAGCGGGCGCGCCGTCCGGCCCGGTCCACGGCACGGAGGATCGTTTCCACGGAGCGCGTGACGGCAGGGTCGGTCCGGACATAGAACGCCTCGCCCCGCTGCCGCTCGAAAAGATCGGGGGGGACCCCTCCCTCCCGCACGGCATCGGCGAAGAGGGCCGTGCCGGGGTAATAGGCCAGGGGGGCCACCTGTCCGTCGTGGGGGAGGATATCGTTCACGAGCGTGACCGTGGCCTGCACGTCTTCCTCGGTTTCACCCGGAACACCGGCAATAAGGTAGACGGAGAGCGCGATCCCCGCCCGGCGGGTGGCCCGGGCAGCACGTCGCACCTGCTCCGGTGTGATCCGCTTGCCGAGCAGCGCCAGCACCCTCTCCGATCCCGACTCGACACCATACTGGACGCACTCGCAGCCGGCCCGACGCATCCAGAGGAGCATCTCCTCATCGACGCAGTTGACGCGCGACTGGCAGCTCCAGAGGATATGCACCTGCTCTTCCAGCAGCAGGCGGCAGAATTCGATCACCCGATCGGCCCGCGCCGTGAACGTATCGTCCCGCAGCGAAAAGTAGATGAGTCCGTAGCGGTCGCGGAGCAGGCGAATCTCGTCGACCATGGAACGGGGAGAGCGGAACCGGAGCGATTTGCCCCAGAACAGGGGGGAGGAGCAGAAACGGCACGACGCGGGGCATCCCCGGGAAGTGATGATGAACTCCAACTGGCGGCGGATGTCGCACCCCTCGGCCCGTTCGTACCCCCGGAGGGGAAACGGCAACCGGTCGAGATCGGACAGCGGGGGCCGGAGGGAAGAGCGCACCACTCCCCCCCCCGGGACGCGAGCCCCGGCACCGAAAGGAAATCCCCCCCTCCCCCAGCCAGCATCCGGGCAACGTCGAGGACGGTCTCCTCCCCCTCGCCGAGCACCACGGCATCCACCTCGGGGTGACTGTCCAGAATGGCGGCAGCGGTGTGCGTGGCGTGGGGCCCCCCGAGCAGGGTCGTGCACGAGGGGAGGAGGCGCTTCGCCAGGGCCGCAAGCCTGAGCGACTCGAACCGGTTGTGGGTGAACTGGGAGATACAGAGAAGGTCTGGCCGCTCCCGGACAAGGAGGGCTTCGGCATCGGCCCAGGAAGAGCCCGACAGATTGGCCAGCAGAGGGTCGAAGCCATGGGTCCGCAGCACGGCGCCAATGTACCCGAGGCCGGTGGGGAGCAGCGAGGTGTAGGGATCCCGCGCTCCGGCGGGGTGCGATTTATAGAGAAGGAGTATCCGCAGGGGCGAACTCACGTGCAATCCTCTCCGCAAGGGGGATGTCGGCTGGAAGGAGGTCGAACTGGGGAATCTCAGAGGGAAGAACCCAGCAGTGCCCCGCAACGTCGAGCTCCCGGAGTTCCCCGCCGGTCCAGGAACAGCGGTACGCAAGGACCATGACGGGCCGTTCGGGGTAGCGGTGGTACACCACCTCGTATATCCCTTCCACCGCCACCTCCATGGCGAGCTCCTCCCGCACCTCGCGGACGATGCAGGCCTCGGGGTGCTCTTCCGGTTCGAGCTTGCCGCCGGGAAACTCCCAGAGCAGGGGATAGGGGGCGTCGGGCTTGCGCCGCGTGAGCAGTATCCGGCCACCATGGGAGATGATGGCGGCAGTGACGATCAGGGGAAGCATCGGCGGTGCACCTCAAAAAAAAATCCGGCCCACGGCCGGATTTCGATAGTCAGCGAAAAGGGTCCGCCGGTTACTTGAGCAGGCTGACCCCAAGGGTGTCGTTCATCAGGATATCCTCAACCCCTTCCTCCTCGACCCCGGCGGTCAGGTCATCAAGCCTGAGGGTGTCGGGATTGACCCTGGCGATCCGCTTGGCCCCCAGGAACCGTGAACGGTAGTAAGGGGTATCAATGGAGGAAATCACGACGCGCCGGTCGCGGGACGAGGCATGGATCATCTTGTTGTTGCCGAGATAGATGCCGACGTGGGAGGCAAAGCGCGCGTAGGTGTGAAAAAAGAGCAGATCGCCCTTCTGCAGGTCGCCCGTGGCCACCGCGTTCCCCATCTGGAACTGCTCGCGGGCGGTGCGGGGGAGGGTTACGTCCAGCTCCCGGAACACGTGCTGGACAAAGCTGGAGCAGTCGAGACCACGACGGGTCGTTCCCCCGAAGCGATACCGGGTGCCGATGAAGCTGTAGGCGCTCTTTTTCAGCTCTGTGATACCGTCAACCTGGAGCGTTACCCCCTTGGTGAAATCGGCGGGACGGTCCGGATCGCCATCCATCAGTTCTGCGAGGCTCTGCTCGTATTCCTTCTCGCTGAAGAGCTCACCATTTCTGAGGGGCTTCTTCAGGGAGAGCTTCGGTGCCGGCTCCGCCGCCGGAGTCGGATCGGCCTCCTTCAGTACGAGGAACTGTCCAGGCTTCAGGCGGTTTTTGCGCAGCGCGTTGAGCCGCCGCAGTTCCCCCTCGGCAACACCGGTCTTGCGTGCCACCTTGGCAAGGGTATCCCCCTTTTTGACCTTGTAGGTGCTTGCCGAAGTCTTGGGAGCATCAGAGGAAGTATCAGCCGCCGTGCGGGGAGGGATGACGAGGACGGTACCGGGAGAAACGCGGTTCTTGGCGAGGTTGTTGGCGGCCTTGAGCTCGCCGGCACTGACGTGATACTTGCGTGCTATGGAGGTAACGGTCTCGTTTTTGCGAACTTTATGGGTCTTGGCGGCAAAGGAAAGGGAAGGAAAAACGAGCAGGAAGACGGTGAGCGCGGCAAGCCGCAATCGTATGTTCATACTCCCTCCTTCATGATATTTGTTTTACCACATTCAAAAAAATACTGGATTTTTATAACAAAACGTCACCCGATTGTCAAACTATTATCGCTCCAGCCCCGCACCGTCATCGTCCCGAGGCGACAATCCGCACCCGAACAGGCTCTTCGCGCAGCACCCTGAGCTGCGGCGACGGCGGCACAAGCTTCGCATCCACCACCGCACTTTCCCGGAACTGCCCGAGATTGATCTCTTCGGTGCGGATCGTATCGAACTGGGTCATCAGGTACTCAGGCCCCTCCACCAGCACCTCTCCCGGCTCCACCCTGATCTTCTGCAGCCGGAGCCGGCCGGGAAGCTCGCCGACGGTCTTTGCCTTCACCCGGAGCGGCTTTCGCACCTTGCGGGCGACGGTCACCCTCGCCATCGGCGGATTCACCGTGGTGACCACAACCCCGAGGGGGAGCTTCATGTCCCCTTCGCGGATCGCCAGGTTGTTCACCCCTTCGCGAACATTGGAGAGGTCCAGATCGGCCACGATATCGAGTTGTTTCGGCGACGGGATCAGGCTTGAGAAAACCTTGAGCTGCACCTCTACCTCCTCCGGTGCGCTCTTGACGAGCACCACGTTGGCCGGCAGGTTGTGGAACTTGATCGGCACCGTGACGGTAAAGATCCCCCCCTGCTTGGTGGTGATGACGAGCCAGCTCGCCACCACGGCGAGGACGGTCACGATCTTCGGGACGAGGTTGCGGAAGAGGAGTTGCCGCAGCGGCAGGCGGACCTTTTCCTGCCGCTGGGGATAGAGGAGCCCCCGCAGCCGCTCGGCAAGCTCTTCCGCCGTCCCGATCCGTTCGATCTCACCGCCGAGGGCGAGCCCCACCTCCCCCCGCTCTTCCGAGACGATCACCACCGCCGCGTCGGAACGCTCGCTGAGCCCGATGCCGGCCCGGTGCCGCGTGCCGAAGTGGCGGGGAAGCTCGGCCTTTCCCGAGAGGGGGAGATGACAAGACGCCTCGGTGATGCGGCCCTCCTTGATGACCACCGCCCCGTCGTGGAGGGGGGTCCCGTTGAGGAAAATGCTGCCGAGGAGCTGGCTGCTGGGGAGGCTGTCGAGACGGACCCCGTGCAGAAGATAGTCGTCGAGCGCCTCCTGGCGCTGAAAGGCGACGATGGCGCCGGTCCGCTCGCGGGCAAGGCCGAAGATGGTCCGGGAGAAATCGGCGAGGTCGATCTCCCCCCCACCCTCCTGGCGGCCGAAAAGATTGCGCAGCAGGCTGAAGCGATAGAGCGCCTGCCGGATCTCCGCCTGAAAGATCACGATGATGAGGACAAAGAGCACCGTGCCGAGTTCCTGGAGGATCCAGCTCGTCATGAAGAGCCCGAGGTTCTTCGTGACGAAATAGACCCCCACGAGGAAGGCCATGCCGATCAGCACCTGCATCGCCCGCGTATGCTTGAACCAGCTGTAGAGCTGATACGCGAGGAAGCTCATGATGACGATGTCGGCGATGTCTTGCCAGCGGATTAACGGAGCCACGGTCTGAACCGCACCTTTCCTTGTGTTTAGGGGAGTCGGCCGGGGGCAATCGGCGGAGCCGCAGGCAACCGGCGCCAGCCAAAATCTGCTGGCGCGGGTACCGGGTTGTGTGCTACAAACGTCGGGTTGCCCCCGGTAATTGAATCAAGATTTATACCACTCTTGCCGCCAAAAGGACAGAATTAATACCATGTACAAGCTATCGGAAAAGGGTGAACGGATCCGGGAGATGTTCAGCGACATCGCCCCCCGCTACGACTTCCTCAACCGCCTTCTCAGCCTCGGCATCGACCGCCGGTGGCGTCGGGTGGCGGTCCGGCTCGCCAAATGGAGTGACGGGGGAAAGGTCCTCGACGTTGCCACCGGCACCGGCGACGTAGCCCTGGAGATCGCCCGCCAGACACCGCCGTCGGTCTCCATCGTCGGCATCGACTTTTCCGAAGGGATGGTGGCCCTCGGCCGGGAAAAAGTGGCCCACTCCCCCTATGCCGGCCGGATCACCATGGAAATAGCCCCGTGCGAGGCGATTCCCTTTCCCGATGGCACGTTCGACTCCGTCACCATCGCCTTCGGCATCCGCAACGTCGTCGACCGCGCCCGGGGACTCTCCGAGATGCTGCGGATCCTCAAGCCGGGGGGGCGCGCCGTGATCCTCGAATTCTCCACCCCCCGCTCCCTGCTGTTCAAGAAGATCTATTACTTCTACTTCCTGCGGGTCCTGCCGGTCATCGGCGGCCTCTTCTCGCGGTTCAGCGCCTACAAGTATCTTCCCGATTCGGTCCTCGAATTCCCCACCCAGGGGGAGTTCCAGTCCCTGATGGAGTCGGTCGGCTTCCGGAACACGGCCTACCGCGACCTCACCTTTGGCATCGCCACGGTCTATACGGGAGAGAAGACGGCGAAATAGCGCTCGTTTCCTTGACACGCCAGGGCCGTTTCGGTATAAATCGACCGGTAGCCATCCCTCCGAAGGGGCAATCCCATGTTCGTCTTCGCCAATTTTCTCCTGGCTATCGCAAAAATAGCCGACATCCTCCTCACCATCTACATGTACGTCATCATTGCCCGGGCCATCGTCTCCTGGGTGAATCCCGATCCGTACAACCCCATCGTCAGTTTCCTCTACCGGAGCACCGAACCGGTCCTCACACGGATCCGCCGCATCCTCCCCGACCTGGGGGGTCTCGACCTGTCGCCGATCATCGTGCTGGTGGCCATCTACTTTCTCCAGAGCTTCGTGGTCCGCACCATCTACGACCTCGGATATAAAATGAAAGTCGGTATGGGAGTGATGCCGTGAAGATAACCCCCCTCGACATCCAGCAGCAGCAGTTCAAAGGTAAGATGCTCGGCGGCCTCGATCCGGAGGACGTGGACGGCTTCCTCCAGATGGTAGCCCAGGAGATGGAGGGACTTGTCCGCGAGAACACCGAACTCCGGGAGCAGTGCCGGAAGGCGGCGGCGGACGTGGAGCAGATGGCTCGCCAAGAGAAGGACCTGCGGGAGGCGATGCTCGCCGCCCAGAAGATCACCGAAGAGATGAAGGCCAACGCCCAGAAGGAGGCCTCCCTCGTCATCTCAGAGGCGGAGATGAAGGCCGAGAAGCTCCTGGTCGACGCCGAACGCCGCCTCGCCCAGCTCGGGAACCAGATCCAGGAGCTCCGCCGGCAGAAGGTCCAGTTCGAGAGCTCGTTCAAGTCGCTCCTCGACACCCACTACAAGATGCTCTCCCTCGATGAAGCCTGACACCTCCGCCGGCGGCCTGAAAATCTCCGAGGCCGCCGACAGCGCCACCTTCAGCGTCCACGTCCAGCCCCGGGCCTCGAAAAACGAGCTCTGCGGCGTCCAGGGAGACGCCCTCAAGCTCCGGCTCACCTCCCCTCCGGTGGAAGGGGAGGCAAACCGCCTCTGCGTCGAATTCATCGCCAAGCTCCTGAGAGTCCCGAAATCGGCGGTAACCATTGTTGCGGGTGAACGATCCCGCCACAAGACGATCCGGGTCATGGGGGTAACCGCCGCGGCGGTTACCGGGCTGCTCCGCTGATGCGGCGAAATTTCAGCACCCCGGTGGGTTGACAAAACCCTCAGCGAATCACTATATTGGTTGAAAATTGTTTCACAGGAGGTCCCCCCAGCGATGCCACTCTACGAATACCAGTGTACCCAGTGCGATAACCGTTTCGAGCTGCGCCAGAAGTTCTCCGACGAGCCGGCTACGGAGTGTCCCTCCTGCGGCGGCGCGGTTCAGAAGCTCATCTCCCAGAGCGGGTTTGCCCTCAAGGGGGGAGGCTGGTACGCCGAAGGCTACGGCAGCGGCGGAAGCAAGAAACCCGACGCCCCCCCCTGCGGTTCGGGCGGCGGTTGCGCCGGCTGCCCCTCCGCCGCGGCATAAATTTTCCATCCCCTCTCGACATCGAAATCCCCCGCCCTCCGGGGGATTTTTTTTGTTTGTCGCCCCCCAAACTCCCTTTACAACGCCATCCCCGTTCCCGTATTATCCTGAGACCGTTTTCACCGTTGGCGCCGATCAACGGAGGCACCACCACCGACGCTGTCCAGGACGAGCCATGATCGTCAGCAAGCAGAAACCGTTTTCCGAGATCCTCGCTTCCCTGGAGAACATTTCCCGCGTCTTCCTGATCGGCTGCGCCAAGTGTGCGACGGTCTGCAAGTCGGGTGGAGAGGAACAGGTCTGGCGGATGCAGGAGGATCTCATTGCCGCCGGCAAGGAGGTCACCGGATCGATGGTGATCGACGAGGCATGCCACATGCTCCGGGTGCAGCGGGACCTGCGGGCCAAGGGGGAGATGGTGACGGCCGCCGAGGCGCTCATCGTCCTTTCGTGCGGTGCCGGGGTCCAATCGGTTTCGGCCGGCTCGGACCGCGCGACCATCGCCGCCCTCGACACCCTGTTCCTCGGCAACATCCGCCGGTTCGGCCAGTTCGAACAGCGCTGCTCCCTCTGCGGAGAGTGCCGCCTCAATGAAACCGCCGGCATCTGTCCGGTAACGGCCTGTCCGAAAGGTATCCTCAATGGTCCCTGCGGCGGCATGAGCGAGGGGAAGTGTGAAGTATCCCCCGACGCGGAATGTGCCTGGTACCAGATCTTCGTCCGACTCAGGGACCGGGACGGCCGCCCCCTTTCTCCGGAAACGACCCCACCCAAGGACTTCTCGAAGCTGGTCAAGCCGGGGAGCCTCACACTGGAAAGATAAGATGACCTCCCCGATGACATCCCCCCTGCATGAGCTGCTCGCGGCCGACCGGTTCGCCGTGACCGCGGAAATATCCCCCCCAAAGGGGAGCGACTGCGGAGAATTCCTGGAAAAGGCCCGTGCCCTCCGGGGAACGGTTGATGCCATCAATGTCACCGACAACCAGGGGGCGAACATGCGGATCTCCCCCCTGGCCCCGGCAGCGCTGCTGGTGCGGGAGGGGATCGAGCCGATCCTCCAGCTCACCTGCCGGGACCGCAACCGCCTCGCCCTCCAGAGCGAGCTTCTGGCCGCCGCCGCCTTCGGCGTCACCAACGTCCTGGCCCTCACCGGCGACTACATCACCTTCGGCGACCATGCCGCCGCCAAACCGGTCTTCGACCTGGACGCCGTGCAGCTCCTGCAGGCCATCACCACCCTGAACGCCGGCCGGGACCTCGCCGGCACGGCACTGCACGGCGTTCCCCGTTTTTATCCCGGAGCCGCCGCGGCGCCGGAAGCGGAGCCCTTCGAACTGACCCTGGCCAAACTGCGCAAAAAGGCCGCCGCCGGCGCCCGGTTCTTCCAGACCCAGGCGCTCTTCTCCCCGGAAAAGCTCATCCGGTTCGGGGAAGCGGTACGCCCCCTGGGGGTGAAGGTCATCGCCGGGGTGATCCTGATCAAGTCGGCCGGCATGGCCCGTTACATGAACGCACGCATCCCCGGGCTCACGGTCCCGCAGGAACTCGTCGCCGAGCTCGATGATGCCCCCCGCCCCCTGGAGACGGGGACGGCGATCGCCCGGCGCCTCGTGGCGACCCTGCGTCCCCACTGCGACGGCATCCACATCATGGCGATGGGAAAAGAGGAACTGATCCCCGAGATCCTGGCGGATCTGCATCGGGGCGATTAACCCGATCTGAAAGGAGTCGGATCATGCAGGTAAAAAAAGCGGTCTTTCCGGTGGCAGGTCTTGGCACGCGGTTTCTCCCCGCCACCAAGGCATCTCCCAAGGAGATGCTCCCCCTCATCGACAAACCGCTCGTGCAGTACGTGGTGGAGGAGGCGGTGGCGTCCGGCATCGAGCAGATCCTCTTCGTCACCGGCCGGGGAAAGCGGGCCATCGAAGACCACTTCGACATCTCCTTCGAGCTGGAGGCCCTCCTCCAGGAAAAGGGGAAGGACGACATGCTCCAGGAGGTGCGCGACATCGCCGAGATGGTGAACATCTTCTACGTTCGCCAAAAGCAGGCGATGGGGCTCGGCCACGCCATCCTCTGCGCCCGCGAGTTCGTAGGGAACGAACCGTTCGCCGTCTTGCTGGGCGACGACATCATCGACGGCGACAGGCCGTGCCTCGGCCAGCTCCTGGATGTCTACCGCAAGTATCGCGGGTCGGTCCTCGCCCTAGAGAAGGTGCCGATGGAAAACATCTCCTCCTACGGCTGCGTCAGGGCGAGCAGGATCACCGAACGGGTCTTCGAGGTGACCGACCTGGTGGAAAAGCCGAAGCGCGAGGAGGCTCCCTCCGACATGGCGATCATCGGCCGCTATGTCCTCACCCCCGACATCTTTCCGATCCTGGAAAAACAACAACCGGGCAAGGGAGGGGAAATCCAGCTCACCGACGCCCTTCTCACCCTCTCGCGCGACGAGGCGATCTACGGCTGCCTCTTCGAAGGGACCCGCCACGACTGCGGTGACAAGCTCGGCTTCCTGAAGGCGACGGTGGACCTGGCCCTCAAGCGGGACGAGTTTCATGGCGAATTCGAGCGCTATCTGCGGGAACGGCTCTGCGGCGAGGGGTAGAAGCGAGGGGGATCAGTGGAGGGTGCCGCGGCTCGAGCCGCGGACGATGCCGTACTGGAAGAAGGCGATGAGATTGAACTTGTCCTTGGTGTACCCTTTGGGGAACGGCCCCACGGGCCCCACCAGCCGGAGGGTCCGCTCGACCTCGCCGTCGAGGATTCTGCTCCCCGAGCTCTGCAGGATCTCGAATTTTTCGATCTCCCCCCGATTGTTGAAGGTTATCTTCACCGGCGTCACCCCTTCGACGCCGAGGCGCGCCGCCTCCTGCGGATAACGCCAGACCCCGTAAATCGAGTTCTCGAACCGGTGCAGAAACGAGCCGAACTGGATGTCGTCGGTATCGAGGAACTTCGTATCCCCCTCCGCCACCTCGGCGCTGTACTTCTTCCGGTAGCCTTCCTCCAGCTTCGCCATCCGCTGGGCGTTGGGCATCAGTTGCGCCATCTCGGGCAGCTGCGCTCCCCGCGGCTTCAGAACCCCTCCCCCTTGCGGCGCCTCGCGCACCGGAATATCCCCCCCCCTTCCCGTGGCAGACGGCGGCCCCGCTTCCCCCCCCCGCTGCGACGGGGGGAGGCGCTGGGGAGACGCCGCCGGTTGCCGGGGAGCCGGGACGGGGCGTGACGGCTGGAAGGCGAAACGATCCTGCTCCCGCTCCCCTTTCGGCGCCATCTCCCGCTGAACCCGCTCTCGCCGTTCGGCCTGGCGCCTGGCCGGACGTTCGGTTGGCGCCGGCGTCTCTTTCAGGTCGGGGAGGTCCTCCAGATCGATCATCACCGGTTCCTGCCGGACCTCCACCTTCCGTTCCGGCAGGAAAATGAAGGCAGCAAAGAGGGCGACGTGGAGCAGCAGCGAGAACGCAAGGAGATAGAGGAAGGATTTTTCAACGTAGCGATCGGACATCAGGCTCTCTGCCGGGCAATTCTTCCGCAAAACACCATTGTATTGCCCCGGGGAGAAAAACGCAACCGGTCACTGGCCGGCATAGGCCTGATAGAGGACCGCGGCGCCGAAGCCGAGGAAGAGGAACCCCGCAACCCGGTGGATTACCGAGAGGGGGACGAAGCGGACGAGCTGCTTTCCGAGGAAAATACCGAGGAGCGAGACCAGCCAGAGGGCCAGGGTCGAGCCGGTGAAGACGGCGGATGAGGAGGCATACTGGGCCGCCAGGCTGGTGGTGACGAGCTGGGTCTTGTCCCCCAGTTCCGCCAGCAGGATCATGAGAAACGACGTCATCACCGGCCCCCGGGCGGTGGCACGGCCCTCCTCCCCGCCATCATCCCCGGCACTTCGCAGCGTAGTGACGCCGAAATAGAGGAAGAGCCCTCCGGAGACGGCCTTGATCCAGAACAGCGGCAGGATGGTGAAGAGGAGCTTGCCCACGAGTACCGCCCCCAGGTTGAGGAGGGCGAAAGCCGCGGCAATGCCGAGAAACACCCTCTTCCACGGATACCGGGTGGCGAGGGCCATGGCGGTAAGCTGAGTCTTGTCGCCGAGCTCCGCGAGGAAAATCAGTCCGAAGGTGGTGAAAAAAACTGTCGAATCCATGAATCCTCCCGGGAAAACCTCGGGATAGTACGGGAAGTGCCGCCAAAATGCAAGGGGGGCGCCGCGCCGCAACGAACCCCTTGACACTGCCGACGGCGATCATTACTATAAGTCATGTTAAAGGGGAGTAGCAATCGGCCACCCACAAGGCCGACCCGACGCCCGTCACCACGGTGGCAACACCCGGGCCAGGGGCTTCCGACCGACCGTCGAAGCATGCAAGACCTTTACCCAAGGCGCCGTCTCGCCGTGGGTAAAGGTCTTTTTTATTTGCCCCGGCGCATCACTCTCACCCCGCCGTCGCTACCGGACCGGCGGGCGGTACACACCGGAGGTACCATCCCATGATGAACCGACTCAAAACCACCCTTCTCCTCACCCTTCTCACCCTCCTCATGGTTGCCATGGGGAGCGCCATCGGCGGCAGGTCCGGAATGGTCTATGCCTTTTTCATGGCCTGTGCCATGAACTTCTTCTCCTACTGGTTCTCGGACAAGATCGTCCTCTCCATGTACGGAGCACGGGAGATCACCGAGGCGGAGAACCCGCAGTTCTACGGCATGGTGCGGCGTCTCACCGTGAACGCCGGGCTGCCGATGCCAAAGGTCTACGTGATCCCCTCCGACAGCCCCAACGCCTTTGCCACCGGCCGCAACCCGAGCCACGCGGCGGTGGCGGCCACCGAGGGAATCCTCCGCATCCTCTCCCTCGAAGAGCTCGAGGGGGTCATGGCCCACGAGCTCTCCCACGTGAAGAACCGCGACATCCTGGTCTCCACCATCGCGGCAACCTTCGCCGGCGCCATCTCCATGCTTGGCCACATGCTCCAGTGGGCCGCCATGTTCGGCGGCGGCCGCAGCGACGACGACGAAGGGGCCGGCGGCATGATCGGCGGGCTCGCCATGGCCATCATCGCACCGATTGCGGCGATGCTGATCCAGATGGCGGTCTCCCGCTCCCGCGAGTACCTGGCCGACGAATCGGGGGCGCGCATCTGCGGCAACCCCCTGGCGCTGGCCAATGCGCTGCGCAAGCTCCACAGCGCTTCGCAGATGATCCCGATGCAGGAGGCCTCCCCCGCCTCGGCCCACCTCTTCATCGTCAACCCGCTCACCGGCGGATCGCTGCTCAATCTCTTCTCGACCCACCCGCCGATGGAAGAGCGGATCGCCCGGCTCGAGGCAATGGCGTACCACCGGAACTTCTGATACGCTCCGGGGGGACACCGCCGTGCCCCCACCCAACTTCCCCGGAGGGATCCATGCCCGTGCAAACCATGATGTGGCTCGGGTTCGGGGCGCTCATCCTCGTGATGTTCGTCATCGACCTGGGGCTCTTCAACCGCAAAAGCCACGAAATCAGATTCCGCGAGGCCCTCGCCTGGACCGTCGTCTGGGTGTCGCTGGCCCTGGCGTTTAACGTCTGGATCTATTTCGAGATGGGGCCGACCAAGGCGCTGGAGTTCTTCACCGGCTACCTCATCGAGCAATCCCTGTCGGTGGACAACCTCTTCGTCTTCATCATGATCTTCGCCTTCTTCCGCATCACGAAGATCCACCAGCCGAAGATTCTCAAGTGGGGCATTCTCGGCGCCCTCGCCATGCGGGCGGTCTTCATCATGGCCGGCATCGGGCTTATCGAGCGATTCCACTGGATCGTCTATCTCTTCGGTGCAATCCTGGTGGTGACGGGGTTCAAGATGGCCTTCGGGGGGGAGAATCATATCGAGCCGGAGAAGAACTACCTGGTGCGGCTCGTGCGGAGGTTCGTGCCGATCACCAAGCGGATCCGCGACGACCGCTTCTTCATCCGGAAAGGGGGGATAACGGCCGCCACGCCGCTCTTTCTGACGCTCGTCATGGTGGAGTCGAGCGACCTGATCTTCGCCGTCGATTCGATCCCGGCGGTGCTGGCGGTGAGCCGGGACCCGTTCATCGTCTACACGTCCAACGTCTTCGCCATCATGGGGCTGCGCTCCCTCTACTATCTCCTCGCCAACGTCATGGAGATGTTCGTCTACCTGAAACTCGGCGTCTCGGTGATTCTGGTCTACGTCGGGGCGAAGATGCTCCTGGCGGACATCTACCCCATCCCCATCGGCTTCTCCCTCGGGACCATTGTGGGGGTGCTCGCCATCTCCGTCATCACCTCCATCACCATCGGCAGCAAAAAGGCCCGGGCATCGCACCGGGCCTGATCCACCGCAAGGAACGGTCGCCGCTCTTCCTTCGCTATCCTTCGGGCTGCTCTCCCTCTTCCGCCGCCGGGGTCCGCTCGATGATCCTCACCTTGACGATGGCGGTGGCTTTCACCTCTTCGCAGATCAGGGTGAAGTGATCCCACGCCACCTCCTCCCCCTTCTCCGGGAACCGCCCGAGGGTGTCGAGAATGAGGCCGGCAAGGGTGTCGTAGGGGAGGTCCTCGTCGAGCTTCACCTCAAGCTGCTCGGCCAGGTCGCTGATGGAGACGAGGGCATCCACCAGGAGGCTGCCGTCGGGAAGCCGTTGAACGCTCCCGAGCTCGCCGATGTCGTGTTCGTCCTCGATCTCACCCACCAGCTCCTCCAGAAGGTCCTCAGTGGTGACGAGGCCGCTGATCCCGCCGTACTCGTCCACCACCAGCGCCATATGGATCCGCTTGCGCTGCATCTCCTTCAGGAGCTCGTTCACCTTCTTCCCCTCGGGGACGTAGAACGGCGGCCGGATGATCGTTTCGAGGTCAAAGCCGGGGTCGGTGACCGTGCGGCCGAGGAGGTCCTTGCCGTGGATGAATCCCGCCACATTCTCGATGCTCCCGCGGTAGACGGGATAGCGGGAGTACATGTTATCCAGCACCGCCGTCACCAGTTCCTCCCGGGGGCGGGCCAGATCGAGGGCAACCATGCGGGTGCGGGGGACCATCACCTCCCTGACGCAGGTATGGGTGAAGTCGAAGATGTTGCGGATGAACTCCTGCTCCGTGGCGCTGAAGACGCCGGCCTCGTGCCCCTCGGCCACGATGTGCTGGACCTCCTCGCGGGTGACGAAGTCCTGACTCCCCTCCGCCTTGATCCCCATGAGCGCCAGCACCGCCTTGCTCGACATGGTGAGCACCCCCACCACCAGCACGCCGGCCCGGGCAAGGATGGTAATCGGCTTGGCCGCCCGCAGCGAAAGGGCATCGGCGTACTGGAGGCCGAGCGTCTTGGGAACCAGCTCCCCGAGGACCAGGAGGAAATAGGAGACGACCACGACGGCGATACCGAGGGAAAGCGGGCCGGCCGCGTTGCGAACCAGTTCGATGGGAACCGCCTGGAGGAGCGGGCGGAGAGAGTCGACCGCCACCGCTCCACCGAGGGCCGAGGCGGTGGAACCGACCAGGGTCATTCCCACCTGCACGGTGGCGAGGAAGCGGTGGGGATCGTCCTGGAGTTTTTCAACGATCTTCGCCTTATCGTTACCGGATGCGACGAGCTGCGCGATCCGGCTCTTGCGCGCGGAGATGATCGCCAGCTCCGCCGCGGCAAAAAAGCCGTTCGCAATGATAAGAACGATAATAATCAGGACATCGAGCCAGATGGTGCTCAAAAGCATTCCTCCCCAGGGATGACGGTTTTCGCCGGCGTCCCCTTCGAAACCATATCATTCACGCTGCAAATTCTCCCCTCTGCCCGGCCCCTTGTCAACTCCGTGCATCGCCGAATAGGCGGATCGCATCGCGTGTGCTACACTTTTCCGGAAGATGAGAGTCCCGGATACCTACGGAGGAACCTCCCCATGCTCGGAACCATTGCACGGCTCATGGCGCTCCTCACCCTCCTTGCGGGCTGCGCAGCATCCCTGCCCCCCGCAGAGGTCTTCCCGAACCGGGTATCATACTACGACCTGACCGTTTCCTGGAAAGTCACCCCCTCCGCGGGGAAGGTGGCGATCGACGGCACCGTCGTCAACACCAGTTACTACTATCTCCGCGACCTGGAGCTGACCGTCACCCTCCTCGATGCCAGCGGCAGAGAGGTCGGGGAAAAGAGCTATTTCATCATCCCGGGCCAGCTTTCCCTCGACGAAACCGCCCCCTTTTCCCTGACGATTCCCATCACTCCGGGGAGCGTCGCTGAAAAAATCCGGTTTTTCTACCGCTACCGCCTCGCCGAAGAAGGCCCCTTCGGCACGCCGCGATTCCAGGACTTCGAGGCGCCCCTTGCCGGAAAGACCTACCTGCGCCGGTAAGAGCGCCCCCCTCCCTGCGCCCCCGTCAGCATGAGCAACACCATCCCCGTCACGAAGCCGCCGAGGTGGGCGAAATAGGCGACCCCGCCCCGCTGGAGCTCACCGCCGCCGAGCCAGCTCGCGTTCAGAAACTGGATCAGCGCCCACCAGCCGATGATCACAAAGGCCGGCACCTCGATGAACGTGAAGAAGAACAGAATCGGGACCAGCGTTAGGATCCGCGCCCGGGGGAAGAGGACGAGATAGGCCCCCATCACGCCGGCCACCGCGCCACTGGCACCGACCATGGGGATATCCGACTGCGGCGCGCTCAACACCTGGGCAATGGCGGCCGCGGCACCACAGGCAAAGTAGAAGAGGATGAAGCGGAACCGCCCCAGCACATCCTCCACATTATTGCCGAAGATCCAGAGGTAGAGCATGTTTGAGCCGATGTGCAGCCAGTTCCCGTGGAGGAACATGGAGGTGAAGATGGTCGGCCAGGCGAGGAGAGGGAGCGAGGTGAGGGTTGCCGGCACCAACGAGAAATGCGCGGAGAGCCCCCCGACGAACGCCTTCGTCCGGACGACTCCCCGCGCCGTCTCGATCAGCATCGGCTCGAAGTGACCGGTCAGCCGGTCATAGAAAAAGACCGCAATATTGAGGGCGATGAACGCGACACTGATGACGGGAAAGCGCCGCGTCGGGTTGAAATCCTTGATCGGGATCACGACCGGCTCTCCCGCCCCTGCGTCACTTCTTCTGCCCTTCGTCCTCGCAGGCGGCCGCAGCTCCCGGCTTGGTTCCCTCCGCAAGCTTGCATTTGCCGATGATGCTCTCCACCAGGGGGATATTGGCGCCGCTCACATACTTGCCGTCGACCCAGAAGACAGGGGTGGACTGCACCCCAAGCTTGGTGACCACGGCGCGGTGCGCCGCCAGGAGACCCTTGTCGTCGTATGATTTCGAGAGCTTCTCCCGGTTGTTGTCGAGCTCCCCGGAGTAAGCCTCCCAGAGGGCAAGCTCCTTGTTCTCGGCGGCCAGGATGTAGCGCGCCTTCTTTTCCGCGTCGGGATGGATGCTCAACGGGAGGAAGAAGACGTACCGGGTCACGTCCGGACGCTTGGCCCAGTATTCATGCATCTTGCGGCAGAAGGGGCAGTCGGGATCGGTAATCTCGATCACCACGTGCTTGCCGTTGCCCACCTTCACCGCCTTCTCCTTGTCGGCTTCGGTCAGAACGCTCAGACGTTCGGCGGCGAAGCGGTTGCGCGCCTCCGCCGTCAGGTTCTTCCCGTCCCTGGCGTAGAGATCCCCCACGAACAGGTGGCCGGTCTTGAGGTGCACGTAAATCACATTGCCGTCGGCCACCACCTCGTAGAACCCGTCGATATCGGTCTTCTTCACGCTCGACACCGGCAGCCTCGGAAAGAGCTTCCGGATTGCCGCTTCGGGATTCTCCTCCCGCCCCGCATCCTTGGACGCCGCCACTGCAGCGGACGTCATACAGCAGAGAAACAGGCAAAACCCACCGATCCATCTGATTCTCAATCTCGACATGACTCCTCCGGAAAACAGGTTGGACAGGCCTGGCACCGTCCTTCGAACGCAGCAGCACGACAATAGGAGCATTGATAGCACTTCACACACATTTCATCAAGAAACAACTAACCCGTTCGCCGCGTTGCGGGAAAAGGGGGTTGTATTGTCGCCATGAATATACTATGTATTGAACGTTACGCTCTCTTCAGCAAAGCCTGTTCAACATCCCACTTCACGGAAGCGCGTCGGTCGCTGGTGGGCCGCCCGGTCTTCAAAACCGGTGGGGGGGTTGAGAAAACTCCCCGGTGGGTTCGATTCCCATGCGCTTCCGCCAGACACAATCCAGCCACGGCTGGTTAAACCCGCAACCCCGCTAGAAATAGCGGGGTTTTTTTATTGTCCGTCGTCACCTGCCGATCGACGACGAATTTTGATCTTCCATTCCGCTGAAATCACGATCTGAGCGCCACGACAAACAACTCCAGGCTGATGGTGTCATGCACCAGATGCATGCCGAGATGTTCGTACAACCGGCACGACCCGTAGCAGACGTTCCAGAGGGTACGGTCGATGTCGAAGGCCCCATGGGCCTTGATGCCGCCATCCTGTTGCGGAGCGACTATGGCCGGGAAGCTGACCGGCCGGGTCACGTCCTTGATGGTCAGGTCGCCGGTAACAATCCCCTGGGGCGCTTCCGGCGAGGCCCCAATCCGCGCTTCCCACCGGGTCAGCGTGAACGAAGCGGTCGGAAAGCGGTCGACCGCGAAAAAGTCATCGGATTTCAGATGCCGGATCAGCATGGCATTCCAGACCGGATCCTGCAGATCGAGACAGGAAATCGTGGCCATATCCAGCACGATGTTCCCTGCCGACACTCTCCCTCCGGCAACGGCCAGCTCTCCTGCCTGGATGGCGATGCGGCCATGGTGACGCTTGCTGAGGTTGCGGCCGATCCACTCCAGCGTGCTTTGTTCCGTGTCGATCCGGTAGCTGCCGTCCCGGAGCTCCGGCCCGGCCACGAAGGGCTCACCCCCCTCCAGCGGCAGGCCCGCGTCGCGCCACGCCGTAAGGCCACCGGCAAGCACGGAAACTCTGGTGTACCCTGCCTGAAGCAGCCGCTCCCGTGCCAGGTCGGCCGCTCTGGTGGTGCCGGTGGCATCATAGACGATCAGGTCGGTATCCCGGTCGGGGACCTGTTCGGCGATGCGGTCGAGAAAAACAATCTCGTAGATGCAGGCATTCCTGGCACCGGCCAGATGCCCGGCGGCGTACTCTTCCGGCGTCATCACATCGACCACCACCGCGCCGGCTCCCATGCGCCGCATCAGTTCACTGCACGACAACGTGGCATTCATTCATTGATCCTTTCCTGGTGTTCACGCCGTAAAACCCGCATCGGCTAGCCCCGGGCCGGAGTCCGCGCCCTGTTTCAGGACGGGGAATCCGGCCGCAGGGTGGTCACGATCTGCACCTCCCCCGTCAGGGTGCGATGAACCGGACAGTGCCCGGCGATCTCCAGCAGGCGCTGCCGCTGCGTCTCATCCAGCTGCCCGCGCAGTTCCAGCTCGCGTTCGAACCGGTCGATGCGGCGATCCTTTTCGTCGCAGTCGCGGCAGTCCTCGGCGTGGATCTTCTCCTGGGAGAGCCGCACGACCGCCTCCTCCAGGGGCCACCCCTTGCGGCGGGCGTACATCTGGAGCGTCATCCCCGTGCAGGCGCCGAGGGCGGCCAGCAGGTAGTCGTAGGGAGAGGGGCCCTGGTTGCCGCCCCCCTCCTCCACCGGCTCGTCAGCCACGAGACTGAAGCCGCTGACGGACAGGTCGGTGCGGAATCCTTCGGTCCCGGTACGCGCCGTCAGCCGTCCGTCCATTGCCTCCGGGGGGTGGGGGGAAGGGACCGGCGACTCGGGGGGCGCCAGATAGCGGCCGGCCCAGGCGGCGATCATCTCGCCGGCGTAACGGGAGTCCCTGCCGTCGGAGAGGAGATGGTCCGCCGGGTCGAGGGAGATGAAGCTTTTGGGGTGGAACGCGGCCTGGTAGATGGCGGTGGCGTTGTCGATCGCCACGACCCGGTCGCGGGGAGAGTGCATCACCAGGAGCGCGACCCTGAGCCGGCGCAGCGCCTCAAGGGGGTGCTGGGCTTCCAGGTCATCCAGCAGGCTCTTGCGGATGATGAACGCGCGGCCACCGATGTTGACCGAGGCCTCCCCCTTCTGCTCGATCCGGGTCGCGTCTTCGCCGAGCAGCCCCCGCAGTTGGCCGGGCCGGGCCGGCGCCGCGATGGTGACGATGGCTTGCGTCGAGGGGATCTCCGCCGCCGCGGCCAGCACCGCCATCCCCCCCAGGGAGTGGCCGATCAGCAGCCGCGGAGGCTGGTATTCCCGCTCCAGGAACCGGGCTGCCGCCACAAGGTCGCTGACCTCGGAGGAAAACGTCGTTGCGGCGAATTCCCCCTCGCTCTCGCCAAGTCCGGTAAAGTCGAAACGGAGCACGGCGATGCGCCGGCTGCCCAGGGTGCGGGTGATCTGTACCGCGGCAGTCAGCTCCTTGGAGCAGGTGAAGCAGTGGGCAAAGAGGGCGTAGGCCAGCGGCGGTCCGCCTTCGGGGAGCTCCAGACGGGCCGCAAGCCGCTGGCCCTGCGCGTTGGAAAAGGTGATCCTCTCGGTTCTCATCGGTACCTCCCCTGGTTTTCCCGGGGATCGCTCGTCGGTGGCCGCCGCAGGCTCCCCTACCCCACCTGCACGGCAAGCATCGATATGGAGCCCCCATCGACCCCTGCGACCGGGAACGTCACCGCATCGCGCTCCCTTCTCATGGCGATGACGTAGAGCAACGGCAGATAGTGGTCGGGGGTCGGAATGGCAAGCATCGCATCCTCACCGAGCGTCTCGTAATCGATGAGCGGCTGGTACTCGCCGGCAAGCAGCAGCTCCTTCGCCTTCGCTTCGAAGCGGACCGCCCAGTCATAGGGATCGGCTGCGTGCCGCCCCCATGCATATGCGTGAAGATTGTGGACGAGGTTGCCGCTCCCCACGACCAGGATCCCTTCGTCGCGCAGCGGCGCGAGCCGTCGCCCCACCTCGAAATGAAAGGAGGCGGGCCGCGTCTTGTCGATACTCAGCTGCACCACCGGGATGTCGGCGTCAGGATACGCGTGGCAGAGCACGGCCCAGGTCCCGTGATCGAGCCCCCACGAATCGTCGAGCGCGACCGGCAGAGGGGCCAGCATGTCCTGCACCCTGCGGGCCAGTGCCGGGTCGCCGGGGGCGGGGTACTGCACCTGGTACAGCTCCTGGGGAAAGCCGCCGAAATCGTGGATGGTCCGCGGCGTCGCGTTTATGGTGACGCCTGTTCCCGGCACGTACCAGTGGGCGGAAATCGCCAGAATGGCCCTCGGCCGTGGTGTCTGCTCTCCGATGCGCCGCCAGGCACGGGTGTAGCTGTTGTCGGCAAGAGCGTTCAGGGGATTCCCGTGTCCGAGGAAGATCGCCGGTAATGTTTCGTGCATTCAGTAGCTCCTTGCCGGTTCAGGATTCGCGTCCTGATCGGTCGTATTTGCAATACCGCGGTTATTCGGTACCGGGCAACAATCACTATACTAGCAAGTCAGCAGACATTGACAACCCTCCCCGTGGGCCCGACAGATACCCGCTTCGTACCTGCCGCCGGCCGGCCCAGTCGGTTCGTCCCGCCGAAAGAGCGCCCAGCCCGTGACTGCGGTTGCAACCTGTCCATCACGTCCGGTCCATCGGGCAATTTCCTCATCCGATACCGCGAAGACAAATCGAAACCCGACGCCGTCAATCGCCTGCACAACCTCCTTTTTTCAAGCACATCCCATCAACACAGACACCACTCACCCCACCCTGCGTTACAATCTTTAGCCAATGATTCGTACGATCGGGCAACAATTCGACAGGATTGGTCTACCGATTCCCGACGCTTCAGGAGTACGTTACCATCATCAGGAAGACCGGTACGGAAGTTATGAACAGGTGAAAGGAGAGAGCAATGCAAACACGTACATTGGGAGATAGCGGCCTGGAAGTCTCGGCCCTCGGGCTTGGCTGCATGGGGATGAGCTTTTCCTACGGCCCCCCCAAAGACAGGCAGGAGATGATCTCGCTGCTGCGCACTGCAGTGGAGCGGGGAATCACCTTCTTCGACACGGCGGAGGTCTACGGCCCGTTCACCAACGAGGAGCTGGTCGGCGAGGCGCTCGCCCCGCTGCGGGACCGGGTGGTGATCGCCACCAAGTTCGGGTTCGATACCAGTCCCGGCAAGGACCCGCGAGGGATGACGGGGGGGATGCCGGTTCTCAACAGCCGGCCGGAGCACATCAAGGAGGTGGCCGAGGCCTCCCTCAGGCGACTCAGAACCGAGGTCATCGATCTCTTCTACCAGCACCGGGTCGATCCGGAGGTACCGATCGAGGAGGTGGCGGGAGCGGTGAAGGAGCTGATCCAGGAAGGGAAGGTGAAGCACTTCGGGCTTTCCGAGGCGGGCATAGAGACGGTCCGTCGCGCGCATGCCGTACAGCCGGTGGCCTGCGTGCAGAACGAGTACTCGCTCTGGTTCCGGCGCCCGGAAGAGGGACTGCTGCAGACGCTGGAGGAGCTGGGAATCGGCCTCGTTCCCTACAGCCCGCTGGGGAAGGGGTTCCTCACCGGCACGATCGGCGAGAAAGCGACCTTCGACAACACCGACTTCCGCAGCACCCTCCCCCGCTTCGCGCCAGAGGCGCTGAAGGCGAACCAGGCCCTCGTTGAGTTGCTGGGGAGGATCGCCGCCGAGAAGAACGCGACACCGGCCCAGATCGCCCTCGCGTGGCTGCTGGCCCAGAAGCCGTGGATCGTGCCGATTCCGGGAACCACGAGACTGGAGCGCCTGGACGAGAACATTGACGCGCTGGCCGTCAAACTAACCGCCGACGATCTCCGTGAGATCGACCGCGCCGCCGCCCGGATCACCGTGCACGGCAACCGCTATCCGGAGAAGCTGGAGCAGTTGACCGGACGCTGACAACACGAAGCCAAAACAGGAGAACAATCCATGTATAAAGCCAAAGCCTATTCCGCCGCCAGCGCCACCGCGCCGCTGGCCCTCGACACCATCCCGCGCCGGGACGCCACCGACCGCGACGTGCAGATCGAGATCATCTTCTGCGGCATCTGCCACTCGGACCTCCACACGGTGCGGGACGAGTGGAACAGCGTCATGCCCACGGTCTACCCCTGCGTGCCGGGGCACGAGATCGTCGGGCGGGTCACCGCGGTCGGTTCCGCGGTCACGAAATTCAAGCCGGGCGACCTTGTCGGCGTCGGCTGCATGGTCGATTCGGACCACACCTGCCCCAGCTGTCAGGCCGACCTGGAGCAGTTCTGCCAGAATGCCACCTTCACCTACAACTCGCCGGACACGCATCTGGGGGGGGTCACCTACGGCGGCTACTCCGAGAGCATCGTGGTCGATGAACGCTTCGTGCTGCACGTCCCCGCCACCCTCGACCTGGCCGGAGTCGCGCCGCTGCTCTGCGCCGGGATCACGACCTACTCGCCGATCCGCCGCTGGGGCGACATAACGGGGAAGAAGGTCGGCGTGGTTGGCCTCGGCGGGCTCGGGCACATGGGGGTAAAGTTCGCCCGGGCCTTCGGCGCCCACGTCGTGGTCTTCACCACCTCGCCGGGCAAGAGGGAGGATGCCCTTCGCCTGGGGGCCCACGAGGTCATCATCTCCACCGATGCGGCGGAGATGCAGCAGCACGCCGGCACGTTCGATTTCATCCTCGACACCATTGCCGCCGAGCACGACATCAACGCCTACCTCACCATGCTCGGCCGTGACGGCACCATCACCCTGGTCGGCGCACCGGAGAAGCCCCTCGAGGTCTCTGCCTTCGCGCTTCTGTTCGGACGCCGCACCATCTCCGGCTCGATCATCGGCGGCATCGCCGAGACCCAGGAGATGCTCGACTTCTGCGGCCAGCACGCCATCACCGCCGATGTGGAAGTCATCCCCATCCAGAGGATCAACGAAGCCTACGAGAGACTGCTCAAATCCGATGTGAAGTACCGCTTCTCCATCGATATGGCGTCGCTCAGAGCCGAGTAGGCGGGCACGCGGAAGAGAGGCGTCCGGGTCGACAAGGGGGACCGCGTCGCCCGGGCAACTTGATTCCCCCGGGGCGATGCTCCCGAGCGGCGGCACCGCGGCATCCCCGGGGCCGTGCTGCGGGCTACGGCTTCCAGAGGTACATGAATTCCCCGCCGCCGGCCGCATCCCATCCCCCCAGGCGCTCCGCCAGGGAGGGGTCGTCGGCCGTTCCGGCGTAGATGCTCCCCTTATAGCCGCCGGGCCGGAAGTAGGTCACCACCCGGGCGGCGGGATCGCCGATCCGCTGGCGCAGGGAGGCGATGACGTCGTCCAGATAGCCGACCCGGTCGATCAGCCCGAACTTCAGGGCGTCGGCGGCGGAAAAGATGCGGCCGTCAGCCAGCTTCAGCAACTCTTCCCGGGGAATCCGGTTGCCGGGGCGCTCCTGGATCATCTCGACGAAGCGGCCATGGAACTGGTCGATGATCCCCTGCACCAGCCGCTCCTCGTCCGGGGTGGCCCGGCGGAACGGCGAGAGGAGGTCCTTCTTCTCCCCCGACTTGATGGTCTTCTCCTCCACGCCGATCTTCCCCAGCAGGCCCTCGACGTTGAAGGTCATGAGCAGGACCCCGATGCTGCCGGTGACGGCCGTGGGATGGGCGGTGATCTCGTCGGCGGCGGTGGCGACGTAATACCCTCCCGACGCGCCGATCCCCATGATGCAGGCGGAGACCGGGAGGTTCCGGCGCTTCCTGAACGCCGTGAGATCGTGGCGGATGATGTCGCTGGCCGTGACCGTCCCCCCCGGGGAATTGATCCGCAGGATCAGGGCGGCCACCTTCGGGTCGTTCTCCGCCTTCTGCAGCGCCTCCCGCACCAGGGAGACCGTGGAAGGGGTCCCCCGGCCGAGGAGCCCTCCCCCCCGCGCCTGCTCGCCGATGGTGCCGCTGATGTCGACGATCAGCACTTTTTTCGACCCTTTCCCCTCCAGCACCTGCTCCGCCAGGGGCTGCGGCGCCTTCATCAGCGGGACGTCGACAAAGGCGCACCCCCCCAGCAGGGCCGCCGCAAGCGAAATGGCCAGCAAACCGATCCTCCTCATGACTCCTCCTTTCCGGGGCGCCGCACACACGGACCGACGGGCGCCATCGTCCCCCCTTGCACTGTAGCAGAAATCCGCGGAAAGTCAGGTGCCGGAGCGGGCGAGAGACACCATGCCGCCTGCGGCGGACGGAAGCGGCACAAATAACTTGCCGGTGAACTCCATTTCCCCTACAGTCAGGGACCCCCGCCACACCATGGTGCCGGGCAATCCCCCTGCCCCACGACGACGGGGCGAGCCGGAACCGTCATGACCCGCCTTATTTCGATCGGCATACTGTCGGCATTCTTCTTCAGCAGTACGTTTATTCTCAACCGGGCGATGAGCCTGCAGGAAGGGGACTGGGTATGGACCGCCAGCCTGCGGTACGCCTACATGCTGCTCATGATCTGCCTCTGGCTGCTCCTGACACGGCAGGGAGGCGTGCTGAGCGGCGCGTTGCGCATATTCCGCAGGCACTGGCTCTTCTGGACAACGGCGGGAAGCATCGGTTTCGGGGTGTTCTACGCCCTCATCACCTACAGCGCATCCTTCGCGCCGGGGTGGGTGGTTGCAACCACGTGGCAGGCAACGATCCTCGCCACGCCGGTTGTCCTCTGTCTCTTCGGCAGACGGGTACCGGCACGGGGCATGCTGTTTTCCGCCCTCATCTTCGCCGGCATCGTACTGGTTACCCTCGAACAGGCCGGCGCGGCCCCCCTCGGAAAGATCCTCCTCGGAACGCTGCCGGTCCTCGGGGCCGCGTTCGCCTACCCCTTCGGCAACCAGCTGGTGTGGGAAGCGCGGCACGGGAAATCCCCCCGCATCCCCGTCATCCATGATCCCGTCATGGAGAACAGCGTCGGGCGCCTGCTGCTGATGGTGCTCGGATCGCTCCCCTTCTGGGTCGTGCTGGTGCTGGCGACGGCCCCGCCGCCACCCACGGCGGGGCAACTGCTCAAAACCGCCCTTGTCGCCGTTTTCGCCGGGGTCATCGCCACGAGCCTCTTCCTCCACGCCCGCCACCACGCCACGACCTCTTACGAACTTGCCGCGGTCGACTCGACCCAGTCAATGGAGGTGATCTTCTCGCTCCTGGGGGAAATCATCTTCCTCCACGGCGCATTGCCCGGCGCGGCCGGCATGGCGGGGGTCGCCCTGGCTATGGCCGGCCTGATCCTGTACGTCCGCGCGCAGAGCTCCACGGCAGGATAAGGGTCCCCACCTTACGCGGCGTCAGTCGGCGGGGGAGCATCGCCCTCCGCCTTGGCGGCTTCGGCGTTGCAGCGCTCCACCACCTCCCTGAGCCAGGCGATCTCATCGGGAAGAAACTGCTTCGAGTAGTCGGTCCCCACGTTCAGCGCCCAGTGCAGCGGCGGCATGCTGGTGGCGGCCAGGATGTGCCCCGGCACCTCCACGCACGGCACCTCGGCCTCGGCCCAGGCATGCATCCGCTCCCTGGTGTCGAAGAGCATCAGGTAGTCGTTCCCCTCCGCCTCGATGACCAGCGGCAGCACCCCTCCCTCCGGCGCGGCGCCGGCAGCCCCCTCAAGGGCCTTCTCGTCGAGGGTCGGAACGAAGAAGGTGGCGTTGAGGAAGAGATCGTAATACTTCGACTGGCTCTTGGCGTCGCTCATGTCCTGGCGCAGGGTATCCAGCGCCTTGTCGAGTTCGGTCATATTCGTAAATCCTTTCAATCGCCCTACCAGCGCCTGGTGATCTCGATCAGATGATAGCCGAACTGGGTCCGGACCGGACCGAGCACCTTATTGACCTCGCCGGAGAAGACGACCTCATCGAACTCCTTCACCATCTGGCCGGGGACGAAGGCGCCGAGATCGCCCCCCTGCATGCGCGACGGGCAGGCGGAATGTTTCCGGGCGACTTCGGCGAAATCGGCGCCGGCTTCGATCTCGGCCTTGAGCTGCAGGCATTCGGCTTCGGTGGAGACGAGGATGTGACGGGCGGTTGCAGTGGGCATGGGAACTCCTTGAATTGGTGGTAAGTGGGGTATCAATCGGGCCATCGTACCGGGATCGGAAGGATTCGGCAACCGGCAAATGATGCGGCGGGGGATGCCCTTACCCGAAGGGGGCTGCCGCCGTTTCGCCATCGGCGGGGAAAAAGAACGGGCCGGTCGATTCGACCGGCCCTCGTCCCGGGCTCACTGTTCCCTCAAGGAATCAGCCAGTGCGGCGCCCTGCTCAATCACTACCGGTGGGTCTCGAACTCGTGCCGGATGTCGGAGAGGAGCTTCACGATCTGCAGCGAAAGCTCCTTCAGCTGCGGGAAGAGTTGCGCGGCGCGGGCCATGTCGCCGCCGTTGACGGCCGCCACCACCTCCCGGGCCACCGCGTGGATCCGCTCGTGGGGACCGGCAATCGCCCGGAAGCTCGGCAGGTGGCCGCAGAGCGTTCCCCCCTCGGCATCGTACCAGGTGCCGAAGCGGCAGGTGTGGTGAGTGCTGACCTTGGCCGCATCCATCCGGTCGCGGCCGTTGAGGATGTCCGCGATCCGCTCCACAAAGGCGGCATGGTCGGATTTGGCCACATCGAGCATGAAGAGTTCGCCGTTGGTGGTCTTGAAGCGCCGCACGTCGGTCTGCAGTTCGTCAGCCAGCCGCGAGAGGGCCGTTGCCGCCTGGGCGCTTTCGCCGGCCTCTTGGGCGGTGTGCCCCACCACCTCGGTGATCTGCTGGATATTGGTGGTGATCTCGGAGGTGGTCGCCGTCTGCTGCTCGGCGGCGGTGGCGATCTGGGCCACCTGGGAACTCACCTCCCGGACCTGGTCGAGGATCTGCCGGAGTGCCTCCCCCGACCTGCCGGCATCCGCGCTCCCCCGCTCCACCTCCGCCACCCCTTCTTCCATGGAGGCGACCGCTCCCCGGGTCTCGGTCTGGATCGTTTTGATCATGGTCGAGATCTCCTTGGTCGCCTTGGTGGTCCGCTCGGCCAGCGCCCGCACCTCGTCGGCAACCACCGCGAAGCCGCGCCCCTGCTCGCCGGCCCGGGCCGCCTCGATGGCGGCGTTCAGCGCCAGGAGGTTCGTCTGGTCGGCGATATCCTCGATGGTGCCGATGATCTCGCCGATCTGGTCGCTGCGGGAGCCGAGGCTCTCCACCGTCTGGGCGGCGCTGCGGACCCGCTCCGCGATCCGCTCCATGGCCCCCACCGTCTCCTGCACCACCGACGCCCCGTTGGTGGCGCTGCTGCTGGCCAGCGTCGCCCCCTGGGCCACCATGGTGCAGTTCTGGGCGATCTCCATGGAGGTCGCCGCCATCTCCTCGCTGGCCGTCGCCACCGTTCCCGCCTGGGAGGCCATCTGCTCGGAGCCGGTGGCGATCTGCTCGGCATTGACGCTCAGCCGCCGGGCCGACTGGCTAAGCTCCAGCACCGCATCCTGGATGGAGTTGATCATCCGCTCCATGTTCTCCATCATCCGGTTGAAGTCGCTCCCCATGGCTCCCAGCTCATCGCTGCCGTCGATTTCGACGCGGGCCGTCAGGTCGTTCTCCACCACCCGGTTGATCGCCCCTGAAACGACGCCGAGCCGCTTCACGATCCGGCGACCGGTTGTAATGCCGAAGGCGGACACCAGCAGGCCGATAATCAGGGAAACCACTATCTGCACCGTCAGGAGCCGTTCGGAGGCAACGGCGAGGGCGCGACGGTTATCCAGATAATCCTTGCGTGCCTGCTTCTCCATCTCCGCGAGGGCTACGGCAAGGGGACGATCAATCCCCTTGACCGACCGGTCGACCCCCGCGATATCGTCGCTCGACCGGCGGGCCGTCACCAGCTCATCAATGGAACCACGGTAGGTCTCGAAGAGGGCAGCGGCCTTGCGCACCGCCGCACGCTCGTCTTCCGCATTGCAGAGCCGCTCGTACTCGCGGATATTCTTTTCCATCCCGCCTACTGCCTCCCGGAAACCGGTCACATACTTGTCGTCCTTGCGGAGGAGATAGTTTTTGTATGCATGTATCGCCTCTCCGAGGTTCACCCGGGCGATGAAGGCCTGCTCGAGCTGAGTCTCGTCGGTCTTCACGATCTCCTCGGTGGCATCGATCTGGTGGGTAAGTGAGTAGAGGGACATGGCCGTGACCGCGGCGAGCCCCGCCAGCGCGAGCCCCACGATTCCGTATAACCGCGTCGAGATGCCGATCTTCATCAAGTAGTCCTCCCATACCGTTCGTTATGGTGCAATGGGCCCTCCGCCGCATCGTATCGGCGGCACGCGGCATCCTTTATTCTTGTCGGCGTGATCGGTAAAAACTTGATTTTATTTTGATATGGAACCGCACGATGCACAACGGCCCGACACGAATGCCGGGCCGTTGCGGGCGAAGAAGGGAGGAGGGAGGTTACGCCGCGAGTTTGAACTGGGTGACGAGCGTCTGGAGGTCTTCGGCCAGCCGGGCGAGTTGCTCCGCGGCCTGGGCCGACTCCTCGGCCCCCCGGGCCGTGTGCTGGACGACGTCGGTGATCTGCTGGATGTTGTTGTTGATCTCGGCGGTGGTGGCGGTCTGCTCCTCCGCGGCGGTGGCGATCTGGCTCACCTGGAGGGTGACGCTGCCGATCTGGTGGAGGATCGCATCCAGAGCCTCCCCCGAGCGGGCGGCGTCGCTCGTCCCGGTCTCAACCTCCTTGACCCCCTCCTCCATGGAGGTGACCGCCCCCTTGGTTTCCCCCTGGATCGCCTTGATCATCTGGGCGATTTCCTTGGTTGCCTTGGTGGTCCGCTCGGCAAGGGCACGGACCTCGTCGGCGACCACGGCGAAGCCCCGTCCCTGCTCCCCGGCCCGGGCCGCCTCGATGGCGGCGTTCAGCGCCAGGAGGTTCGTCTGGTCGGCAATATCCTCGATGGTCCCGATGATCTCGCCGATCTGGTCGCTGCGGGAGCCGAGGCTCTCCACCGTCTGGGCCGAGGAGCGGACCCGCTCCGCGATCCGGTTCATGACCGACAGGGTCTCGTTGACCACGGTCGAACCGCTTTCGGCCCGGTCATTGGCATGGCGGGAGCTTTCGGCCGCCACGCTGCAGTTGTGGGCGATCTCCGACGACGTGGCGGCCATCTCCTCGCTGGCGGTGGCGACGGTGGCCGCCTGCTGGGCCACCTCCTCCGCTCCCGTCGACATCTGGATGGCTGTGGCGTGGAGCTGGGTCGCGGCGGCGGTGACATGGGAGGCATTCTGGGCCACCAGAGAGATGATCTCGTTGATCTTGTCCGCCGTGATGTTCACGTCGCGGGCAAGGCACCCCATCTCGTCGCGGGTGGTGATATCGGCCCGGGCGGTCAGATCGCCGGAAGCGACGCGGTTGAGGACATCGAGCACCGCGTTGAGGGGGCGGCTGATGGAGGCGGCGATGGCGGTGCCGGCCAGCAGCGACAGGATGATCGCCCCCCCCACGATGAGCGCCGTGATGAGGAAGGCCTGACGATACGCTGCCATGTCGGCCTGGTACATCTCATCGGCCTGCTTGATGTTGTAGTCCACCAGGAACGAGGCGGCCTGGGCCGGCTTTTCATAGAGCGGGGCAACTTTCTCCGTGGCAAAGGCCACCGCCTCGGCCCGCGCCGCAGCGGAGCCGGAAACGGCGGCCGCCGTCGCCAGCTCGGCAAGTTTTTTCCCCTGGGGCACATATTCCTCGAAGCCCGCCTTGAAGGCGGCGATCTTTTCCTTTTCGAGCTCGTCGTGTTTCGATTTCAGATACGTATCGAGGTCGCTTTTCACCATCTCGGAGCGCTTCTGGAACTCCTGCGCCTTGGCAGCCTGCTTCGCCGGATCGGTGAGGGCGAGCATGTAGACCAGCGACAGCCGCATCTGGAGGAAATTGTTCTTGAGCTCGGACAGGACCGAGACATCCTTCATGCTCGTATTCGACTCGGAGATGCCGCTGCTGGTGCTCCGCATGCCGTGGAGCCCCATGGCGCCGACCAGAAGGAGCGCCAGGCAGAACCCGCCGGCCATGATGAGTAGTTTGCTGCGAACCCTGAGATTGCTCCATGCCCCCATATGAATGACTCCTTTCGTCCGTGACTGCCGCAGTGGAGGGAGCGTCGCGTCGGTGCGACTCTCATCTGCACAGGTATTCTTATCGGACCATCGCGGGCAAACTTTAGCCCCTTCCTTCCGGCGGGAGAGAGGGCAGATCCCTCCTCACACCGAGTGAATAAAATGAAAATTGCACTTTCCGTCCGGTTTTTATAGAATTTGGCGTTTGGAACAGACCCGACACAAAGGATGTGCAATGACGCTACGGCTACCGGCCGAGTGGGAGGAGCAGGACGGTGTCCTCCTCGCCTGGCCCCACGAAGAGAGCGATTGGCTCCCCTGGCTCCCGATGGTGGAGATCGTTTTCGCCCAGATCATCAAGGAGATCACCCGCTTCGAAACGGCCCTCGTGGTCGCCGCCGACGCGGAACGGACCGCCGCCATCCTGACCGCCGTCGGCGCACGGATGGAGCGGGTACGGCTCTTCGAGATCCCCTCCAACGACACGTGGGCGCGGGATTTCGGCCCCATCACCATCAAACGGGACGGCGCACCCGTTCTCCTCGACTACGGATTCAACGGCTGGGGGTTGAAGTTCGCCTCCGACCGGGACAACCTCATCACCCGGCGCCTCTTCCACGACGGCGCCTTCGGGGGGATCCCCCTCGAAACTGTGGGGCTCATCCTCGAAGGGGGGAGCATCGAGAGCGACGGAGAAGGAACGGTCCTCACCACCGCCGAGTGCCTCCTGCACCCCAACCGCAACCCCCACCTCTGCCGCGGCGAGATCGAGGAGGCCCTCCGCTCCCGGCTCGGCGCCGGGCACCTCCTCTGGCTCGAAAACGGCTACCTGGCCGGTGACGACACCGATTCCCACGTCGACACCCTGGCCCGGCTCGCCCCGGACGACACCATCGTCTACGTCCGGTGCGACGACGCCGCTGACGAGCATTACACCCCCCTCTTCCTGATGGAGAAGGAGCTGAAGAGTTTCCGGACCCGGGAGGGGAAGCCGTACCGCCTCATCCCCCTTCCCTGGCCCCGGGCCTGCTTCGACGAGGAGGGAACCCGCCTCCCGGCCACCTACGCCAATTTCCTCGTCATCAACGGCGCCGTGCTGGTACCGACCTACGACGACCCGGCCGACGAAGCGGCACTGGCGACCGTCGGCCAGGCATATCCGGGGCGCGAGATCATCGGCATCGACTGCCGCCCCCTCGTCCTCCAGCACGGTTCGCTCCATTGCGTCACCATGCAGATCCCCAAAGGAGTATTAACGCCATGAAAACCGTGACCGTCGGCCTTGTCCAGCAGAGCTGCACGAGCGACAAGGATCTCAATCTCGCCAAGAGCATCGAGAACATCCGCAAGGCCAGCGTCCTCGGCGCGCGGCTCGTGGTGCTCCAGGAGCTCCACTGCGGCCCCTACTTCTGCCAGAACGAGGATACCGCCCATTTCGACCTGGCCGAGGAGATCCCCAGCCCCACCACCGAGCTGCTCGGCTCCGTGGCAAAGGAGTTCGGCGTGGTGCTCGTCTCCTCCCTCTTCGAGAAGCGGGCGCCGGGCCTCTATCACAACACGGCGGTGGTCTTCGAGAAGGACGGCTCCATTGCCGGGAAATACCGCAAGATGCACATCCCCGACGATCCCGGCTACTACGAGAAGTTCTACTTCACCCCCGGCGATCTCGGTTTCGAGCCGGTGCGGACCTCGGTGGGAAAGATCGGCGTCCTCGTCTGCTGGGACCAGTGGTACCCCGAAGCGGCACGGCTCATGGCGCTGGCCGGCGCGGAGATCCTCGTCTACCCCACCGCCATCGGCTGGGACCCCCGCGACGTGGCCGAAGAGAAGATCCGCCAGAAGGAGGCATGGGTCACCATCCAGCGCGCCCACGCCGTCGCCAACGGCATCCCGGTGGTGAGCGTGAACCGGGTCGGGCACGAACCGGACCCCTCCGGCATCCTGCCGGGGGCCCAGTTCTGGGGCTCCAGCTTCGTGGCCGGCCCTCAGGGGGAGATCCTCGCCCAGGCCTCCAACGATCAGGAGGAACTGCTCATCGCCGAGGTGGACATGGAGCGGAGCGAGTCGGTCCGCCGCATCTGGCCGTTTCTGCGCGACCGGCGGATCGAGGCATACGGCGACCTGCTGAGGCGTTACCGGGATTGACGGTTCGGGGACAGGGGCGCGAGCCCCCCGGAGACGGGAACGGGGAAGCCGGCGGCTTCCCCGTTTTCACTGAAAAGGGAAAAAATGGGGTCGGTCACGGGGTCGGCGGTATGATCGAGATGGGGAGCACCGCGCCGTTCTGGTCATAGACGCTCACCGCCACCGACATGATCCCCCCGGTGGTGCCGGCCGCCTGGTCGAACGACAGGGTGGCAAGGGTCCCGTCGCCGGCCAGGGGAGGGCTCGTGACCAGGGCGATCCGGACCTCTCCGGCGAGATTGGTGTTGACGACGAACGCCCCTCCGGTCACCATCGCCCCCTGGGTCACGCGGGGGTTGGCGAGCTTCGCCGGGTCGTACGCGATGTCGACCTGCATCCCGCCGACGTTTTTCAGGGCATGCCCTGCCAGGACATACGCGCTCCCCGAAAGTGCCGCCAGTTCCACGGCAGGCCCGGAGGGAGCCTGCGATGTGGGGGGAGCCTGGGCAGGGGCCGCGGGGGTTCCGTTTCCGCCGCCTCCACCGCAGGCACCGAGTGCCAGTGCGGCCCAGCCGAGCACCGCCAGCCTACGTAGGAATCTCATATCTCCTCCTCGTCCCTGAGAAGCGTAAATCCGGACAATCACTGGGTTTCAAAATAGTACCAAAGCGTTTTTCCTTTGGCAAACGTCCTAATATTAATCCCGAGGTATCAGCCATGGCACTCAACGAAAAGGAAATCCTCGAAGCCCTCTCCAGCACGCGGGTCCTCACCTCCATGATCACCCCCGCGGTGCTGATCTCCGCCTGCGGTTCCCTCATCTTCTCCACCGCGGCCCGCCTCGGGCGGATCTTCGACCGGGTCAACAGCTACAAGGCGGAGCTGGAAGGGCTCATCGCCGCCAAGCTCCCCTACCCCGAAGAGCGGTTCGCCTACCTGGAGCAGCAACTCCAGCGGCAGCGGATCCGCGCCCGCCTCATCCAGCGCTCCCTCGCCGCCCTCTACACCGCCACCGGCCTCTTCGTGGCGTCGAGCCTCGGCATCGCCTTCAACGTCGCCTTCGGGTCCGCGGCCACCAGCTGGATTCCGACCGCCATCGCCCTCCTGGGGGGGCTCTTCCTGTTCGCTTCCTGTGCAATCCTCCTCTACGAAAGCCGGCATAACCTCGCCTTCATCAACCGGCACCTCGATTTCATCGACTACCTGAGCAAGAGCTCCCGGGACGCGAACAAGGATTCCTGATCCGGGCGACAGGGGGACACCTCTCGGACAAAAAAAGGGGGGGAGCCCCATGGCCCTCCCCTCTTCCGTCGCCGGCCCTGCCGGTTATCCCTTTGTGCCGAACCTCCTGCGGAGCGCTCGGCGATAGAGCTCCTCGTACTTCGCCGCCGCATCCTCCCAGGTGAAGCGCGCCGCCATGGCGTTGGCGATAAGCCGGGCCACGGCGTCCCTGCGGTGGTACCAGGTGTGGACCGCCCACCCCACCGTGTCGAAGAGGGCCCCGGCATCGAGGCGCCAGAACTTGAAGCCGGTGCCGGTGAGGCGCGCCTCGTCAAAGTTTTCCACGCTGTCGTCGAGCCCCCCCGTGGCCCGGACGACGGGGAGCGTCCCGTAACGGAGCGAGTACATCTGGTTCAGGCCGCACGGCTCGAAGGCGCTCGGCATCAGGAAGAAGTCGGCCCCGGCCTCGATCTTGTGGGCGAGGGGGTTGTTGTATCCGATGAAGCAGTTGAACTTCGTGGGGTAGGCATTCCTGATGTCGCCGAAGTAGAAGTGGGCCCACGGCTCGCCGGCCCCGAGCATCACCACCTGGACGTCGAGGGCGAGGATGCGGGGGATCGCCGCGGCCAGGACGTCGATCCCCTTCTGTTTCACGAGCCGCGACACCAGGCCGAAGAGCGGCACGTCGTCCCGCTCCGGCAGGCCGAAGGCCCGCTGCAGGTCGCGCTTGCAGAGCTTTTTCCCCGTGAGATCGGCGGCCGAGTAGGTGGCCGCAATGAAGGGGTCGGTCTCCGGGTTCCAGTCGTCGTAGTCGACCCCGTTCAGGATTCCCGTCAGATCGGCGGCCCGCTCCCTCACCACCCCGTCGAGCCCCCAGCCGTACTCCGGAGTCTGCATCTCCCGGGCATACCCCTCGCTGACGGTATTGAGGACCGTCGCATGGTAGATCCCTCCTTTCAGGAGATTCACCTCGCCGTCCTTCTCCAGGCCGAGGAAGGTGAAGTGCTCCCAGCCGACGCCGAGGACGTCCATGGCCCCCTCGTAGAAGTTCCCCTGGTGCTGCATGTTGTGGACGGTGAGGACCGATGCGGCCCGCGCGAAGCGGGGATCGTTGACGTAGAGGGTGTTGAGGAGGAGCGGCACGGCGGCGGTGTGCCAGTCATGGGCGTGGACGATGTCGGGGGCGAAGCCGATCATCTTCGGCAGCTCCATGGCGGCCCGGGAGAGGAAGATGAAGCGGTTGTCGTTGTCGAGGAACCCCACGTTGTCGACCTCGTAGAGGCCGTCGCGGCCGTAGTACCCCTCGTGCTCCAGGAAGTAGACCGGCACGTCGCTCCCCGGAAGCCGCCCCTCCCAGACGCCGCAGTACTGCTCGCCGATGATCCCCATCGGCACCGTGAGAACGCCGGGGAGCTGCTTCAGACCGTACTTTTCCGGGTCGACCTTGTAGTAGCGGGGCATCACCACCCGCACGTCGTGCCCGAGGCGCGCCAGATGCTTCGGGAGCACCCCCACCACATCGGCGAGCCCCCCTTCCTTGGCGAACGGGACGCACTCCGAGGCGGCCATGAGGATCTTGAGTTTCTTCATCGAGTCGCAACTCCCTGGATTGGTTGAAATGGCTGGAAGAATCGGATTGTACCCCGAACGTTCCGCAGCCGCCAAGACAAAACGCGCCGGCCGCGGAGAAAGCCGCGCCGGGCGGACGGGGCTTTTTCCGCCTTCACTGCTTGGTGTGAAACGGAATCTATGCTACTAATCGGACAGCAGGAGAAAACATAGAAGAGGATATGAACAGATGACCGATACCGACACCCCCAAATCGTCCGGCGAGCGGCACATCGAGCGGATCATGGATGAACTCGATCCCTCCTCCGATCGCTTTCAGGTGCTGCAGAGCGCCAAACGTTTCAAGTCCTCCTGGGTGGAGCTGGGAGACCGGCTCCTCACCGTCAACTCCCGGAGCCTCTTTCGGGAGTGGGGGTACGGAAGCTTTGAGGAGTACTGCACGAGGGAGATCCGGATCAAGAAGGAGACCGCCCAGAAGCTGACCCTCGCCTACCGCTTCATGGAGAAGCACGAACCGGAACTGATGGCCCGCCGGGAGGAGCCGCGCCCCCTTCCCGACTACCGCTCCATCGATCTGCTGCGCCAGGCCCGGGAAGAGAAGGGGTTTTCCGACGAAGAGTACGCCGACCTGCGCAAGAGTGTCGTGGAGCAGGAGCGGAGCCACCCCACGGTGCTGAAGCAGTTCCGGGAGGTGGCGAAGAGCCGCCAGGAGCCGGTGCGGGACCCGGCGGTGCCGCTGCGGGCGGCCCTTGCGGCGGCCCGGCGGCTCGACACCGCCCTGGAGGGGGTGGCGGAGCTTCCCGATGGCTACCGCGACCTCGTGGGAGAGATCATCACCCACCTTGAGGGGGAGCTTGAGGAGTCCGAAGTGCGGGTGGACGAGGGATAGACTCCGGCGGCACCATGGATTGCAATAAAAAGAGGCGACAGGAAATCCCGTCGCCTCTTGTGCGTTCCAGACTCGTTCGGCAGCCGGTCAGTGCTTCTCGGCCACCGCCTTCTTGGACGGGCCGTTCATCCGGACCGCGGCGGCGAATTCCATCCAGAAGATCAGGTAGATGGAGACCATGAGGGAGAGGCCGATGTTCTGGTTATCCGCGCCGAGGGCCTTGGCCAGGATCGGGGAGGCGAAGCCGGCGCCGAGGTTACCGGTGACCCGCTCCAGGAAGTAGAAGGCCACGAGGGTGAGCGCCGTGCCGACGACCATGATGGAGATACCGCGGCTCCGCTTGGCCCAGTACTTGGGGGAGAAGCCGAACATCCGCATGAAGATCACGACCCAGATGATCCAGACCGAGTAGTCGACCGCGGCATCGGGGAGCGCCAGCTTGTTCTTCACCAGGGAGATCTCCAGGACGGTGACGACTCCGAGCAGGATGAACATCCAGGAGAACTTCTCGTTGGCCTGGGTCTGCCAGTTGCGGCTGTCGGGGGCGGTCGTCTCGTTGGCCGAGTGGTTGTGGGTACCGAGGGCCGAGAAGAGGATGGCGAACCAGATCCCCGCGTTATGGAAGAGGAGCGAGGCGTGGTTCCCCGCCACGTTGGCGATGCGGGACATCGGGTCACGGGCGAAGTCGGCGGCGATCCTCATCAGGAAGAGGTTGGCAAGCACCGAACAGGTTATGATGACCGCGACGGTGAATATCCTTCGCGGCAGCAGGTAGGGATCGACCCGGTCCGGAAAGCCGAGTATGAAGGCAAACCAGATCAGGTACATGATGAGGGGAATCCCGAAGCAGATGCCGTAGACCGAGTTGCCGGCGAAGTCGCCCGCCTGGGCGTAGATGGTGTACTTCTCCTTGACGGCGGGGTCGGTGTTGGCCGCCTTCACCGCGTCCTTGGGCATGAGCTTCACATGGGGGAGAAGCCCCATGGCGTACCAGCCATGATCCCCCTGGGTGGTGTCGACGACCCAGTACTGCTCGCCCATCATCTCGTCGAGCCCCTGGAAGATCCTCATGCTGAAGGCGGCGCAGAGCGTCACCACCACGAGGAGCAGGATACAGTTCTTTATTGACATTGGCATGACTTTACCTCCGTGCTGAAAACGTCGATTTTTCGTTAGGTCAAGGCGCTCAAGGGATTGCGCGGAGGCGTACTGTTTCGTACGCCGCACAAGCAATCCCGCAGAGCAACGCAGAGATTACGGAAAAGCGGCGTTTTTCTAGTCTTTGTGGGTCGTCCAGAACATCGACACCGCATTGGCCGCGAAGAGCCCGTAGAGCCACATGGTGTTCCAGGCCGGACCGGACCAGTGGCTGCCGTGCCCCCCGCCGACGACGCCCGAGGCGATGATGATGCCGATCATCGCCGTCCCGGCGACCATGGCCACCGCGCGGAGGATGGCGCTGTTGCGCCAGGTGTGCCGCTCGAGTTGCTCGATTCTTGCCAGAAGTTCAAGCTCTTTTTCGCTCATCTCTCTTCTCCTTTACGACTGAAATGACGATCAAAGACGCAACAAGTGTAAGCGCGTACAGAATGTAGGGACCGTGCAGATGAAGGGTCAGGTTGTAGAGCATGGCAGCCTCCTTGGTTTCGTTCAGCACTTGACCGGGGTCAGTACTTCGTGGGGGAAACGTTCCGCCAGTTCCTGGTACTTCATGCACTCGCGGTACCGGCAGCTGCAGAACTTGATGATCATGTTGACGTCGTGGGGAGAGATGTAGCCGCAACCCACGTCGCAAATATCATCGCTTTTGCCGTAGAAGGGGCAGACTATCCCGTCCTTCATGAAAACCTCTATGAGAAACCGTGTCGGTCTTACTGATGCGCATGGGAGTGAAGCGGGATCATCTGGTCGTCACCATCCTCCGCTTCGCCCATGCTTGAAGGAGTAACTGTACGTCTAAGAGCAACCTGTATACCAAAATGGTAAAATAATTCTTAACCGGATTATTAGCGTGTAATTTCGAAGTGTTGCAGCAACAAAAACGCATCGTTCACGGCAACGGAGGAACAAACCATAGAACGTCGTTTTCGCAGGCCTGCGAGAAGAATGGGGAGGAATCGGAGTAGAGGCGGCGGCCCCTGTATACGGAACGGGAGGGATCAGCCAGGAGCTTGCCGAACGTTTTTGAGGGGTTAGCAGCGGAGCGCCCCCCGGCTCGCAGGCGTGCAAGGGGGGGAGAATGAATTTTTGCAGAAATGCGAAGGGAGAAAACCAGCGGGGCTAGGCGTAATCCTCCCGCCGCAGCTGGTATTTCTTGATCTTGCGGTAGATGGTCGCCATGTTCATCCCCGCTTCCCGGGCGGCCGCCTCCACGTTGCCGCGGTTTTTCCGGAGGAGCCCCTTGAGGTAGTCGATCTCGAAGCGGGAGAGGGCAACGGCGTAGTCCCCCTCCTCCCCTTCCCCCTCGAAGCCGGCGTCCGCCTCGCCGCTGCCGGCGGGGATCTCGATGAACTGGGAGAGGACCGGGAGGGTGATGTACTCCTCGCTCTCCATGGCGGTGCACGCCTCGATGACGTTCTTGAGCTGGCGGATGTTGCCGGGCCAGGCAAAGGCGGTGGCCGCCTCCAGCGCCTCGTGGTCGAGCCCCTTCAGGGCGGTGCCGAACTTGCGGTTCTGCAGGATGATGAAGTGGGCCGCCAGGAGCGGGATGTCGTCCTGGCGCTCCCGCAGGGGAGGGAGATGGATGTTGACCACGTTGAGCCGATAGTAGAGATCCTCGCGGAAGGCGCCGCTCTTCACCGCCTCCTTCAGGTCGGCGTTGGTGGCGGAGATGATCCGCACGTCCACCTTGGTCGGTGTCGTATCGCCGATGCGGTGGAACTCCTGCTCCTGGAGGAAGCGGAGCAGGGTCTTCTGCACGTTCATCGGGAGGTTCCCGGCCTCGTCCAGGAAGAGGGTCCCGCCGTCGGCCGCCTCCAGCAGCCCCTGGCGGTTCTCCTTGGCGCCGGTGAACGCCCCCTTCTTGTAGCCGAAGAGCTCGCTCTCCAGCAGCGACTCGGGAAGCGCCCCGCAGTTGATGGCGACGAACTTCTTCTCCTTGCGGGGGGAGTTGTAGTGGATCGCCTGGGCGATGAGCTCCTTACCGGTACCCGACTCGCCGGTGATGAGGACCGACGTGTCACGGACGGCGATCTTCTCCACCCGCTCCAGCACCCCCTTGAGCCCCGTGGAGGCGCCGATGATGTTGTCGAACCGGAACTTGCCGACGAGGGTCTCCCGCAGCTCCCGGTTCTCCTCCAGAAGCTGGGTATGTTTGAGGGCGTTCTTCACCCGGTAGAGGAGCTCCTCCGGCTCGAACGGCTTGGTCAGCATGTCGTAGGCGCCGCGGCGCAGGGCCTGGATCGACATCTCCACCGTGGCATAGGCGGTGATCATGATGACCGGGATCGCCGGGTCCTTCCCCTTCACCTTCTGGAGGACCTCCAGACCGTCCATCCCCGGCATCTTGATGTCGGTCACCACCAGGTCCCACTCCCCCGCCTTGAACTCCTCCGCCGCCTCGAAGGAGCGGGTATACCCCTTCACCGCGTAGCCGCTGTCGGCGAGGACCGCCTCCATCATCCGGCAGAGCCCCTCCTCGTTGTCGATCAGCATGATCCGTTTGGTTTCTGACACGTCATCGCACCTCGGTTTTTCTCTTCGACTACAGCTCTTCCGGCGTCACCGGCATCCGCACGATCACATCGGTCCCCTTCCCCACCTCACTTTCGATCACGATCCGTCCGTGGTGCATCTCCACGATCTGCTTCGTGATGGCGAGGCCGAGACCGGTCCCCCGCGTCTTGGTGGTGAAGAACGGCTCGAAGATCTTCTCCTGGTCCTCCCGCGGGATGCCGCCGCCGGTGTCGCTGAAGACGACCTTCACGTACCCCTCGCCGTCGGATGCGGTCCTCACCGTCAGCGTCCCGCCGCTGGCCATGGCGGCGCCGGCGTTGAGGATCAGGTTGATGGCCACCTGGCGGATCTGGTCGCCGTCCACCATGACCGGCGGGAGGTCGGCGGAGAACTCCTTGACGATGCTCACGTGGTGCATGTCGGTATGGTTGGCGGCGAAGTCGACGATCTGGCCGAGGAGATCGTTGAGATCGGTCGGCTCCAGCGACGGCTTCGGCGTCCGGGCATAGGAGAGGAGATCCTGGACGATCTTCTTGCACCGCTTGCTCTCCCGCTTGATCTCGTGGATGTACTTGTAGGTCGGCTCGTCCTCGGCGGTCTTCGACTCCAGGTAGGAGGCGTAGCCGAGGATCACCCCCAGGGGGTTGTTGATCTCGTGGGCCACGCCGGAGGAGAGAACGCCGAGGGAGGCCATCTTCCCCTGCTGGGCGAGGTTCGCCTCCATCTCTTTGTTCTGGCGGATCATGGCGGTCATTCGGTTGAAGGCCCCCGCCAGCTCGCCGAGCTCGTCGCTGGTGTCGACCTCCATCTGCTCGTCAAGCCGCCCCTTCTTCACCTGGCGGATCACCGCCATCATATGGTTGATCGGATCGGTGAGGACCTTGGCGGCGAGAAAGACCAGCAGGGTCGCCAGGACCCCCACCACGATGACGATGACCGTCACGCTCCCCACGATCCGCCCCCGGATCAGGTTGGCCTCGCGGTAGAACTCCTCCTCGTAGGAGCCGACCGCCACGATCCACCCCCAGGGGCGGAAATAGTCGTAGCGGACGATCTTCATCCGGGGGTGGCTCTCGCCGGCATTCTTCCAGGGGTAGCGGATCCACCCCCGCTTCTTCTCCGCCATCTCCCTGATGAACTTCTTGCCGCTGGAGTCGACGGCATCGAGGAAGTTCTTCCCCTCCCCGTCGGGGTGGACGGTGAAGTTCCCCTTCTCGTCCATGCAGAAGATGTAGCCGGTCTGCCCCACCTTCTTGCTCTTGATCTTCTCCTTCAGTTCCTCGAAGGAGCGGCGCTCGAAGGCGAGATCCTCGTAGGTCTCCTCGACGTAGCCGCCGGCGGCGATGATCCAGTCCCACTCGGGAAAGTAGCGGTACGCCACCACCTTGTTGCGGGGGTACTTGTCGCCCAGCACCGCGTTGCGCCAGGGATAGACGATGTAGAGGACCTCCCCCGGCTTCGCCTTCAGGGCGTTCTCGCACATGACCCGGATGAAGGGTCGGCCGTTCTCGTCCTTCTCGCCGTAGACGTTTTCCCCCTCGCGGGCGATGTGGACCTTCAGCTCCCCCTTGGTGGTCATGGCGTAGATGTAGCCGGTCTCGCCGACGTTGACCCGCCGGAGCGCCTTGCGGGCCGCCTCCTGGGCGCTGCGGAGATCGATCTTGCCGCTGCGGTACTGGCGGTTCTCGGCTTCCACCACGTTGTAGGCGAGATTGGAGAGGGTGGCGAGCTCCAGCCGGAAGGTCCGCTCCTTGTCCTGCTTGTAGACCTGGAACTGCTGGTAGTGGGAGTTGAGGAGGTCGATGGTGAAGCTGGCCATATGCTCCAGGTCGTCCCGCGCCGTCTGCGTGATCCCCCGGTAGGCCTGCTGGGTGGAGATGTAGCTGATGACCCCGCCCACGACGATGATCGGCAGCGTGACGAGCGGCAGCACGAGCACCAGCATCTTCCAGCGAAGCTTCAGGTTGTTGATGAAGGCGAACAGGTAGCGGTGCATGGTCCTCTTCTATCCCTGCGGTGTCACGAAGGATATTATGTAAACAGGACAAAAAAAGCCAGCAGTATTTTGCATTTTTGCAAAACCGTGCCGGCCGGGGAAAAGGGGGCGCCGCACCCCCCTCCCGCCGCTACGTGAACGCCCGCACGCCGAGGAGATGCTCGCCGATGATCAGCTTCTGGATCTGGGAGGTCCCCTCGTAGATGGTGGCCACCTTGGCGTCGCGCAGATACCGCTCCACCGGATGGGCGTTGGAGTAGCCGGAGGCGCCGTGGACCTGGATGGCGTCGGTGGCGGCCCGCACCGCCGCCTCGCTGGCGAAGTACTTGGCCATGGAGGTTTCGAGGGTGTTGCGCGCGCCGCGGTTCTTGAGCTCCGCCGCCCGCAGGACGAGCATCCGCGCCGCCTCCAGGTCCACCGCCATCCGGGCGATCATATCCTGCACGAGTTGGAACGAGGCGAGGGGGCGGCCGAACTGGGTGCGGCCGCGGGCGTGCGCCGTGCACTCCTCCACACACCCCCGGATGATCCCGACGCAGCCGGCGGCCACGCCGAAGCGGCCGTTGTCCAGGGCGCCGAGGGCGATCCGCAGCCCCTCCCCCACCTCTCCCAGAAGCGCATCCTCCGGGACGCGGCACTCCTTCATCACGATCCCCGCCGTATTGGAGGCCCGCAGCCCGAGCTTGCCCCGGATCTCGTTGGTGGTGAAGCCGGGCGTCGCCGTCTCGACGAGAAAGGCGGCGCTCTCGTCGCTCCCCGTCCCGGAGGCAGTCCGGGCAAAGATGATCGCCACGTCGGCCACCCCGCCGTTGGTGATCCAGGTCTTGGTGCCGTTCAGCACCCACCCGCCGTCGCACCGCTCGGCCCGGGTGGCGATGCCGGCCGCATCGCTCCCCGCCCCCGGCTCGGTGAGGGCGAAGCAGCCGAGGAGCTCGCCCCGGCAGAGCGGCGGGAGGTAGCGGCGGCGCTGCTCCTCGCTCCCCCAGCGAAGGATCACCTGCTGGACGAGGGAGACCTGCACCGAGATGGTGGTCCGCACCGAGGAGTCCCCCCGTCCCACCTCCTCGAAGAGGAGCGCATCGGCGATCCACTCCATCTCCGCCCCGCCGTACTGCCGCGGCACCCCCCCGCCGAGGAGCCCCGCCTCCCCCATCTTCCGGATCGTCTCGCGAGGGAAGCGCTCCAGGGCGTCGTTCTCCCGGGCGTGGGGGATGATCTCCGCCTCGGTGAACTCCCGGGCCCGGTCGCGGATCTGCGTCTGTTCTTCGTTCAGGGTAAAGTCCATAATCTCCCCCCTTCTTCTGCGGCAGCTTTTCTCCCAGTATAACCGGCCTCCTGCCGGCGGCAACGCCGGTCGAAACTTGTGGCGAGCCCGGGCTCTGGTATCGTTAAGCAAAAGGAAATGGCGAACAGGGAGGTTGCACCATGGGCGACGTGCTGAACTACATCGGCGGCAAATGGCTCCCCGCAGAGGGGGGTGAATGGTTCGAGAGCGTCAACCCGGCGGATGACCGGCAGACCGTGGCGCGGGTGACCCGCTCCGGGAGGGGGGATGTGGACCGGGCGGTGGAGGCGGCGCGTGGCGCCTGGCGCTCCTGGCGGCTGGTGCCGGCACCGCGGCGCGGCGAGCTCCTCTTCCGCACGGGGGAGATCCTCATCCGGCGCAAGCGGGAACTGGGGGAGCTGGTCACCCGGGAGATGGGGAAGGTGCTCGCCGAGGGGCTCGGCGACGTGCAGGAGGCGATCGACATGGCCTTCTACATGGGGGGCGAGGGGCGGCGCCTGGCCGGCGAAACGGTGCCGTCGGAGCTCCCCGACAAGGAGTGCCGGAGCGTCCGGGAGCCGGTGGGGGTGGCGGCCCTCATCACCCCGTGGAACTTCCCCGTCGCCATTCCCGGCTGGAAGCTCTTCGCGGCCCTGGTCTGCGGCAACACCGTGATCCTCAAGCCCTCCTCCGACACCCCCGCCTGTGCCGCCGCCCTGGTGGAGGCGCTGGTGGAGGCGGGCGCCCCCGCGGGGGTGGTGAACCTCGTGAACGGCCCCGGCGGCGAGATCGGCGAGTACCTCGCCACCCACCCCGGCGTCGACGTGGTCTCATTCACCGGGTCGGTGACGGCGGGGGAACGGCTGGAAGGGATCCTCGGGGCGCGCCACCGCCCCCTCGCCACCGAGATGGGGGGAAAGAACGCCATCATCGTCATGGACGACGCCGACCTGGCCCTGGCGCTGGAAGGGGTCCTCTGGGGAGGGTTCGGCACCAGCGGCCAGCGCTGCACGGCGGCGAGCCGGATCGTGGTGCACGAAAAGGTCTACGACCGGTTCCTTGGGATGATCGTCGAGGGGGCGCGGCGGCTGCGGCTCGGGGACGGCCTTGCGGCGGGGACCGACGTGGGGCCGGTGGTGAACGGCCAGCAGTGCGGCCGGGTACTGGAGTATATCGGCATCGGCGTTGCGGAAGGGGCGCGGCTCGCCGTCGGCGGCCGGCGCAGCACGTCGGGGGAGCTCGCCCGCGGCTGCTTCATCGAGCCGACGGTCTTCGCCGACGTGACGCCCGCCATGCGGATCGCCCGGGAGGAGATCTTCGGTCCCGTGGTCAGCGTCATCCCCTGCACCGGCTTCGAGGAAGCGGCGGCCATCGTCAACGACCTCCCCTACGCCCTCTCGTCGGCCATCTACAGCCGCGACGTGAACACCACCGCCCGGGCCGAGCGGGAGCTCCAGTCGGGGATCGTCTACATCAACGCCTCCACCATCGGCGCGGAGATCCAGCTCCCCTTCGGCGGCTGGAAGCATTCGGGGTCGGGACACCCGGAGGCGGGCGGTCGGGGGGGGGCACTGGAATTCTTCAGCCGGGTGAAGGTGATCTATCGCGACTTCAGCGGCCGGCTCCAGCGGGCCCAGATCGACCGGTAGGGGAAAATTTAGCGAAAAAAAGGCCCGGCCGCAATCGCCGGCCGGGCATACCATCCCCCCACTCCTTCGGCAGCGGCGGTCAGACCCCGCCGAAGAGACACTCCCCCTGCACCGCTTCCGAGCCCCCCCCTGGCACTGCCGGGGCCAGGCGGCGCTGCAGCTCATCGGGGGGCATCGGCCGCCCGAAGAGGTATCCCTGCACCTCGTCGCACCCCCGCTCCCTGAGGAACGTGTGCTCCGTCTCCTCCTCGACCCCTTCCGCCAGGACCCGCAGCCCGAGGCTGCGCCCCATGGCGACCACCGCCTCGACGATGGCCCGCCCGCCGGCATCGGTGGCGATGTCGCGCACGAAGGCGCGGTCAATCTTCAGCCGGTCGATGGGGAAATTCTTGAGATAGCTGAGGGATGAGTAGCCGGTGCCGAAATCGTCGATGGCGAGGCTGACCCCCCGGGTCTTGAGGTCGACGAGGGTCATGATCGTATCGTCTTCCCCCTCCATGAGGGTGCTCTCGGTCAGCTCCAGCTCCAGCAGCTCCGGTTCGAGCCCCGTCTCCGCCAGGATCCGCTCCACCGTATCGACGAAGTCCGGATGCTTGAATTGGTACCCCGAAACGTTGACCGCCACCCCCACCGGCTGGCAGCCGGCCTCGATCCAGGCCCGGCACTGGAGGCAGGCGCTCCGCAGCACCCATTCGCCGAGCCGGCGGATGAGTCCCATCTCCTCCGCCACCGGGATGAACCGCGACGGCGGAATCAGCCCCTGCTCCGGGTGGCGCCAGCGCAGCAGCGCCTCCACGCCGAAGATCGCCCCGCTCTGCAGGTCGATCTGGGGCTGGTATTCCAGGAAGAACTCGTCGTCGAGCAGCGCCCGCCGCAGGCTCTCCTCGATGGCGCGGCGCTCGCTGGCGCTGCGGTTCATCTCTTCCATGAAGAAGCTGTAAGCATTGCGCCCCTTTGCCTTGGCGTCGTAGAGGGCCATGTCCACATGCCTGAGGAGCGTCTCTCCATCCTCCCCGTCTTCGGGGAAGAGGGTGATGCCGATGCTCGTGGAGATGAAGATCTCCTTCCCGTCAAGGAGGAACGGAGAGGCGAGGAGATCGAGGATCAGCCGGGCACGTTCGGCAATGCTGCGCCGGTCGCACGGCGGGGCGAAGATGATGGCGAACTCGTCGCCGCCGACCCGCGCCAGGAAATCCGACTGGCGGACGCACCCCTTGAGCCGCTCCGTGACCCCCTTCAGCAACTGATCCCCCAGAACATGACCCAGGGTGTCGTTCACATCCTTGAAGCGGTCGAGATAGAGATAGAGCAGCCCCGAAACCCCGCCCATCCTCCTCCCCGAGGCGATGGTCTGGACGAGGCGGATCTGGAAGAGGCTCCGGTTGGGGAGGCCGGTGAGGGGGTCGAAGTAGGCGAGCTGGCGGATATCCTCCTCGGCCCTGCGGCGTTCGCTGATGTCGTGGGCGATACAGACGAGCCCCTGGATCTCCCCGGCAGGGCCGTGCATCGCCGCCCCGGAGATGACGACGGGGATTATCTCCCCATCCTTCGCCCGGTAGAAGACCTCCCGGTCCGGCACCTGTCCCTCTTCGACCAGTTCCGCCAGGAGTTCCTGGGCGGCGACCCGGTCGTCCATGACGATGGCGAAGGGGTGGCCGGCGAGCTCCGCCTCGTGATACCCCAGGAGGGTGCCGAGGGCGGAGTTGGTCTCGACGATGGTGCCGTCGGGGGAGAGGACGAGGAGGGCGTCGACCATGGAGCGGATGACGTTGTCGAGGTAGGAGTTGGTGGCAACGATCTCGTCCTGGGCGCAGCGGAGGTCGCTGGTCATCTGGTTGAAGGCGGCGGCGAGGGTGCCGATCTCGGTATGGGCATCCACGTCGATCCGGGTCTCCAGTGCCCCCCGGCCGACCCGCACGACGCCGTCGTGGAGGATGGCGATGGGGCGCGCAATGGCCCGCGCCGCGAAGACGCCGCCGACGATGGCGAGGATGAAGGCGACGCCGGAAAAGGTGGCGAGTTTCAGATGGGCGACGGAGATGGTGCTGGAAACCTCTTCCCGGGTCGAGGCAAGCTCCTCGGCCTCGTAGGCCGCGGCGCGTTCAAGGTGCGAGAGGAAGGCACGTTCCTCCCCCACGAACCGCTCTTTCAGCGCGAAGAGATCGGCCGGCCTGGCGCCGGACTGTACGGCTTGGACGATCTCCTGGCTCGTGCCGACCATCCGCAGCCCCACCGTCCTGATATCGCCCGCCATCTCCCGCTCTTCGGGGGCCAGGGAGCCATGGGAATCGAGCCTCCGCAGCGCATCGTCGAACATCTTGCGTGCCGACTCGACCATGATGAGGTCGTCGTCCCAGTCCGTTTCCTGCCCCCCCTGCCCCTCCCCCGCGCTGAAGGAAAAGGCGAGCTCCAGGGTGGAAGAAACGATGCGGAGGCCGGCGGTGCGCAGATCGTCCAGGATCACCATGTGGGGGACGACGTCATCGGTGACGGCGTTGAACACGCCGCTGACCTCCTTGAGGGAACGGCCGCCGAAATAGCCGACCAGCGCCGTGAGGAGGGCGAAGAGGCAACATCCCGCTATCAATGTATCTCTGATCTTCATGCTGTCACGGGATTCCGGGGGAAAGAATCGGGTTGCGAGACGCACCGGCGTCATCCGCATACTATGGCATCTATCAGTTCATATCGGCCGCCCCGGAGAAAACTTTACCGGTCGAACGAAAAAAACCTCTGGGAAGCAGGCAGAGCCATCGGGCGTTTCGATACGCAGGAGCTGTGCCGGGGATCATCGAAAGAAAGGCCCGTCGACCGGCACCGGCCGGCCGACGGGAAACGGGGGGCAGAGAATGGTCGTGGATCAGCCGTTGATGAGGGAGTCCAGCTCGGCGATGAGGTCGTCGGCGTCTTCGAGCCCAACGGAGAGGCGGACGAGGGTGTCGGTAACGCCGCGGGCGGCCCGCTCCTCCGGCGGCATGGCGGCGTGGGACATCTTCGCCGGATAGGAGATGATGCTCTCCACCCCGCCGAGACTGACGGCGAAGGCGGCGAGGGTCGAGCCTTCCAGGAGCCGGCGGGTGAGCGCCACCGATTCGAGCTTGAAGGAGAGGACCGCGCCGGGCCCCCCGGCCTGGCGGGCGTGGACGCCGGCCCCCGGATGGCTGGCAAGCCCCGGGTAGAAGACCTCGGGCACCCGGGTCTGGGCGGCGAGCCATTCGGCCACGGCCACCGCGCTTCGCTGGCTCTCCTCCATCCGCACCTTGAGGGTCTTGAGCCCCCGGAGCACGAGCCACGAATCCTGGGGCCCGAGGACCGCGCCGAAGCCGTTCTGGATGAAGGCGAGCTGCGTGCAGAGCTCCTCGTCCCTGGTCACCGCGAAGCCGCAGATAACGTCGCTGTGGCCGTTGAGGAACTTGGTGCCACTGTGGAGGACGATGTCGCAGCCGAGCTCCAGCGGCCGCTGCAGGTAGGGGGTCATGAAGGTGTTGTCCACCAGGGTCAGCGCCCCCCGGGCCCGGGCGAGCCGCGCCGCCCCGGCCAGATCGGTGATCTTCAGGAGCGGGTTGGAGGGGGTCTCCAGGAAGAGCCCCTTCGTGTTCGGGCGGAAGGCCGCTTCGATCGCCCCGAGGTCGGTGGCGTCCACGAAGGTCGACTCGATCCCGAGGCGGCTGAAGAGCCGGGTCAGGACCCGGAAGGTCCCGCCGTAGACATCCTCGCAGACCACCAGATGGTCGCCGGGGGAGAAGAGGAGGAGCGCCGAAGAGATGGCCGCCATCCCCGAGGCGAAGGCGAAGCCGCGGCTCCCCCCTTCCAACTGGGCGATGGTCTCCTCCAGCGCCTCCCTGGTCGGATTGCCGGAGCGGGCGTAGTCGTACTTGCCGAAGTGGTCCACCGACTCCTGGGCAAAGGTGGAGGTCTGGTAGATCGGGACCGAGAGCGCGCCGGTGGTCGGGTCGATCTCGTGGCCGGTGTGGATGATGCGGGTGCCGAATTTCATGGGATAGGCTCCTTTTGTTATGCTTTAAATGCCTGGTCCAGGTCGTCGATCAGGTCCTGCGCGTCCTCGATCCCCACCGAGAGCCGCAGCAGGACCTCGTTGATCCCGAGGCGGCGCCGGACCTCCACCGGGATGTCGGCGTGGGTCTGCCCCTCGGGGAAGGTGATGAGGGTCTCCACCCCGCCGAGGCTCTCGGCGAAGGAGAGAACCTGCGTCTTCAGCAGCAGCCGCTCCACCAGGGCGCGCTCCGTCACCTCGAAGGAGACCATGGCACCGAATCCCCGCGCCTGTCGCGCCAGGAGCGCGTGGCCCGGATGCTCCGGGAGACCGGGGTAGTAGATCCTACGCACCTGGGGGTGGGTGGCAAGCCAGGCGGCGATGCGAGCCGCGTTCTCCTGCTGCCGGTCGAGCCGCACCGAGAGGGTCTTCATCCCCCGGATGGTGAGCCACGAATCCTGGGGGCCGAGGACCGCCCCCACCGAGTTCTGGTGGAAGTAGACCCGCTCCGCCAGCTGCGGGTCCTTCACCACCGCCAGGCCGGCCACGGTATCGTTATGGCCGGCGAGATACTTGGTGGCGCTGTAGACGGTGATGTCGGCCCCGAGGTCGAGGGGGCGGAGGAGATAGGGGGTGAGGAAGGTGTTGTCGACGATGTGCAGCACCCCCTTCTCCCGGCAGAGATCGGAGAGGGCCGCGATGTCGGCCACCTTGAGGAGCGGGTTGGTGAGGGACTCCACGAAGAGCGCCTTCGTCTCGGGGCGGATCGCCTCCCGCACCGCCGCCAGGTCGCTCGTGTCGACGTAGCTGAAGGTGAGGCCGAACTGGCTGAAGAGCTGGTCGAAGAGGCGACAGGTGCCGCCGTAGAGGTCCTCGGTCACCACCAGGTGGTCGCCTCTGCCGAAGAGGTAGAGGAGGTTGGTGATGGCGGCCATCCCCGAGGCGTAGGCAAAGCCCCGGGCGCCGCCGTCGAGGCGGGCGATCCCTTCCTCCAGCGCCTGCCGGGTCGGGTTGCCGGAGCGGGAATAGTCGTAGCCGGTGCTCTGGCCGAGCCCCGGGTGCCGGAAGGTCGCCGTCTGGTAGATGGGGACCGTCACCGCCCCGGTCCGGGTATCCCACTCGAGTCCGATCTGCGCCGCCTGGGTCGCGATGTTCATGGCAATGCTCCTTGAATGAAAAAATCCCCTTCCGGGGTACGGAAGAGGATTCATCTCGCCTTGAGGGGCATCGCTCTTCCTTATCTCCCGGAACCTCTCGGTTCCGCAGGAATTGGCACCTTCCCCTTTCGGGGGGTTGCCGCGACGTCATAGGGCCGGTCCCTCGGTCGCTCGTGATAAGTGCTTGTATATTGGGTTGTTTATTCGTGAAGCAACAAGTAAAGTTTCTACTTTGGATTAATACTACTGGGGAGGTAAAGTTTAGTCAAGCCGTTTTTTCGCCCGCTCCGGCAAGCACGGCGAGCATCTCGTCATGGATCAGGCCGTTGGAGGCGAGGATGCGATGATCGTCGATGGAGTGCGGCTCGCCGGCGTGGTTGGTGACCCGCCCCCCCGCCTCGGTGACGAGGAGCTGGCCGGCGGCCATGTCCCACGGCTTGAGCTTGGTCTCCCAGTAGCCGTCGAGGCGCCCCGCCGCCACGTAGGCGAGGTCCAGGGCCGCGGCCCCCGCCCGCCGCACCGCCCGGGCGGCGAACTGGAAGTTGAAGAAGTGGGCGAAGTTGTTCTCGTTGTCACGGGTCCGGTCGTAGGGGAAACCGGTGGCGAGGAGGCACCCCTTGAGGGGCTGGCGACGGGAAACGCAGATCGGCTCCCCGTTGAGCCGCGCCCCCTCCCCCTTCACGGCGGTGAAGAGCTCGTCCATCATCGGGTGGTAGACGACGCCGAGCCGCACCTCGCCGTCGACCTCCAGGGCGATGGAGACGCCGAACCAGGGGAAGCCGTGGGCATAGTTGGTGGTGCCGTCCAGGGGGTCGATGACCCAGCGGTAGCGGGAGCCGGTGGTGTCGTACCGGTTCTCCTCGGCCAGGAAGTCGTGGTCGGGAAATGCGTCGCGGATCATGCCAACGATCAACTCCTCGCATGCCCGGTCCACCTCGGTGACCAGATCGATCTCCCCCTTGAATTTGATTTCGTGCTCGCACCAGAGCCGCTCGCGCTGCAGTTCCCCCGCGCGTCTGGCGGCCCGGACCGCCGTTTCCCGATATGTATCCATCACCATCGTCATCCTCCGGAGCCGGTATTTATCCCTCTCCTTATACCAGAGCATTCCGACGAGCGGCGACAAAAAAAGCCGCCCACCACGGAGGGTGAACGGCGGGAGGCATGGCGGAATGTCTGCGGCAGATGAATACTTATTACTCCGCCACGGGAAAGGTGAGGGTGAAGGTGGTCCCTTCGCCCACGGCGCTCTCGACGGCGATGGTCCCCCCCACCCCCTCCATGATCTTGCGGGTGACGAAGAGGCCGAGACCGGTCCCCTCCTCGGGCCCCTTGGTGGTGAAAAAGGGGGTGAAGAGCCGCTCCAGGGTCGCGGCGGGGATCCCCGGGCCGGTGTCTGCCACCTGGACCATCACCCGGGCACCTTCCGCCGGCAAGGTGCGCAGGAAGAGCTTCCCCCCCTCCTCCATGGCCTGGAGGGCATTCATGATCAGGTTGATGAAGACCTGCTTCACCCGGTTGCCGTCGGCAGCGATGAAGGGAAGCCGGAAATCGAGATCCTCGATGACGGTGACGGAACGCTTCTGGGCCTCGTAGCGGAGAAAGGCCATGACGTCCCGCAGAACCTGGTTCACGTCGGCCTCCCGCCACCCTCCCCCCTCGACGCGGGAGAAGGAGAGGACCCCCTTGGTCAGCTCGGCGAGCCGGGCCGCTTCCAGATTGATCCGCTCCACGAGCTCACGGACGAAGTCGGGGAGCTCGTCCTCGCGCAGAATCATCTGGGTGGCCGACACGATGACCGACAGGGGGGTATTCAGCTCGTGCACGACGCCGGACGCCATCTTCCCCAGCTCGGCCATCTTCTCGTTGAAGGCCAGCAGATCGAGCAGGTCGCCATCGACCGGACCGTTGTCGGCAAGGTATTTCGCAAGTGCGTTCGTCATTGATGCCCCGCAGCCCCGGCAGGTAGAGTTCCATCCCCTACTAGGCACGAGGCATGCCAGAAAAACTCTCTTCCAGCACCTTGATTTCACGAGGTATTTTTTCCACACGCCTGAACGATGCCACATTATTACGCATCTACCTGCCCAATATTATGGCAAAAAAAGAAAGCCGCCCGGTGAGGGGCGGCTTTCGCGTCTGCCGGCGAATTGCGGTCGGCAGGTATTAGTTGTAGGCAGACTCGGAATGCTGGGTCTGGTCGAGGCCCATGATCTCGTCTTCCTTCTCGACGCGGAGCCCCATGGTCTTGTCGAGGATGAAGGCGAGGACCAGGGTGACGATGAAGGCGTAGGCACCGGCGGCCGCAACGGCGATCACCTGGGTCATGAACTGCTTCATGTCGCCCGCCAGGAGCCCTTTGGCGCCCACCGTGGCAAAGACGCCGGTGGCGAGGGCACCGAAGGTCCCACCCACGCCGTGCACGCCGAAGGCGTCGAGGGAGTCGTCGTACTTGAGCTTGGCCTTCATCATGACACCGCCGTAGCAGACCACGCCGGCGGCAAGGCCCATGAGGATGGCGGCGCCGGGCTGCACGAAACCGGCGGCGGGGGTGATGACGACCAGACCGGCAACGACGCCGGAGCCGAAGCCGAGGGCGGAAGGCTTGCCGGCATGGATCCATTCGGCGACCATCCAGGAGAGGCCGGCAGCGGCCGGGGCGATGGTGGTGGTGGCGAAGGCGAGGCCCGCAAGCCCCCCCGCCGCATCGGAGCAGTTGGGCCCGACGATGGCGGAACCGGCGTTGAAGCCGAACCAGCCGAACCAGAGCATCCCGACGCCGAGCAGCGTCAGCGGCAGGCTGTGGGGGGCCATCCGCTCGTGGGGGAAGCCGTGCCGCTTGCCGAGGAAGACGAGGAACGCCAGGGCCGAGATACCGGAGGAGAGGTGAACGACGGTGCCGCCGGCGAAGTCGAGGGCCCCCTTCTTGAAGAGCCAGCCGTCGCTCATCCAGACCCAGTGGGCCAGGGGATCATACACCAGCGTGGTCCAGAGCAGGACGAAGACGCAGTAGGCGGAGAACTTCACCCGCTCGGCAATGGCGCCGGAGATGAGGGCCACGGTGATCATGGCGAACATGCACTGGTACATGGCGAAGACGTACTCGGGAATGGCCCCCGGCTCGGTGGGGACGTTCTGGAACAGGGCGAAGACCGGGTTGCCGTCCTTGAAGCTGATGAGGCCGTTCATGAGCGCCTTGCTCAGGTTGCCGACCAGGCCGCCCCCCACGTCGGGGCCGAAGGAGAGCGAGTAGCCCATGACGGCCCACTGGACCCCGACGATCCCCATGGCGACGAAGGAGTGCATGATCGTGGAGAGGACGTTCTTCTGGCGGACCATGCCGCCGTAGAAGAAGGCGAGGCCCGGGATCATGAAGAGGACCAGGGCGCTGGAGACGAGCATCCAGGCGGTGTCGCCGGTGTTGAGGACCGGATCGACGTTCTTCGGGGCGGCCGGCGCCGCGGTGGGGGCTGTCGCAGGGGCTGCAACGGCGGCGGCAGCGGGAGCGGCCTTCTGGGCCGACGACAGGGCGGCCTGGGCCGGGGCGGCGGGCTTCGCTTCCTCTGCCAGGAGGGCGACCGGCAGCATGAGCGCTACGGTTGCCAGCAACGTGACGAATGACAGTTTAAACCTCATTGTTTACCTCCGTGAATGATCTTTATTTCCTGGCTCAATGCGCTAGATGGCCTCGATACCCTTTTCGCCGGTCCTGATCCTCACCGCCTCGTCGAGGGGGATGATGAAGATCTTGCCGTCGCCGATCCGGCCGGTCTTGGCGGTATTCTCGATGGTTTCCACCACCTTCACCACCAGTTCGTCGGCAACCGCAATCTCAATCTTAACCTTCGGAATGAAATCCACAACATACTCGGCGCCGCGGTAGAGCTCGGTGTGCCCCTTCTGGCGGCCGAACCCCTTCACCTCGCTCACGGTGATCCCCTCGATCCCGATCTCGTTGAGCGCGTCCTTTACCTCATCCAGCTTGAACGGTTTGATTATGGCTTCGATAAGCTTCATTGCTGACCTCCGTCTGTTCATTTATTTTCAGCGGGGCACTGCTGCCCGGGAACTGCTGCGTGAACCCCTAGGGGAAATTGATGTCCAGCTGGGTGGTGAAGGTATTGTTGCCGGCCAGCGATTTCTCCTTGTAGATGTCATAGGCGAAGATCACGGAGACGTTCTTGGCAAAGGCCCAGGAGAAGCCGATATTGGTCGCGCTGTCCACGTTGTGGCCCCCCATGTAATCCACCGCCACCCAGAGCTTGTCGGAGATCTCGCTCATGGTCCGGTCCCAGGAGAGAAGGACCCCTTCGTTTTGCGGCTTGGAAGTGGGTGACTCCGAGACCAGGGCGCGCTTGCTGCCGCGATAGTAACCGGCTGATATCCGGCCGAGGGAGGGAACCGTGCCGAACTCGGGAAGGGTCCTGGCGGCCAGGACGTAGGCGATGTTCTGGCCGGAGGTGACCAGCGGGGCATTGGCGGCCGACTGGGTCGGCCCCACGTTGTACATGCCGACGGCGAGGGCAGGCGAATATTTGAAGAGGGAGTCCTCCGGCGTGCCGATCTTGAAGTTGCCGCTGAACGGGTGGTTGTCGTTCGGATCGTTGGCGGCGACCAGATAGTCAAAGCCTACCTCCATCTGCACCTTCTCGAAGGGGAGGATGCCAACGGTCGGGCCGATGTCCATCACGTTGGCGTCCCGCGTGGCGGTCGTGGCCTTGGGCACTCCGGAAGCCCGGAAGTAGTTGTCGATATTCAGATGGAACTGCTTGTAGGGCTGGATATCCGTGGAAGGGATCCATATCTGCGTCGAAGGGGTCGCCAGGGCGACACCGGTGGTCATCGTAAAAAGCGCCGTTGCCAGAGAGAGAATCTTCATTGCCTTCTTCATTGATCATTACTCCTTTGTAGTTAGTGATTGCATTCCATGCGATCCCGCAAAAACAGCCTTTGTTTTGAAGAGCTCCAGCATCTCCCCCTTTCACGACTCGAATAAAAAAGAAAAAGCGCCTCCACACACGGTGGTAGGCGCCTTTGCCTGGTTTCCCGATTTTCGTTGCAGTTGGGGGCACATCGTTGTGCCGGGTTGTTACCGTCTTAATTAGCACAAGCCATGCCACTGTTTTCAGAGCGAAATTGTACCCGTGATTACAGTCTGTTACCGCAGCAAATCAATTTTGCGGGGCAAAAAAGAGGGGCCGTCTCCCCGCCCGGCCCCGCACATCTGCACATTTTTTACTCACCCGCTGAACAACCGCTCATCAGGGCTCAGGCCGCCTTCAGAGAGCACTTTCCCGCGGAGTAGATTCTCCGGAGGTCACCGTCGGAGAGGGGGCGCTTCAACCGCTGGGCAATCGCCCGCACCTGCTCCATGAGGCAGACCGCCTCTTTCTTGGAGAGGGCGATGCCGAGCTCCCGGTAGCGCTCCACAAGTCCGCTGCTCCCCGAGTGCTTGCCGACCACCAGGTGCCGCGTGAGCCCCACCTCCGCCGGGTCGAACCCCTCGTAGTTCCGCGGGTTCTTGATGACCCCATCGGCATGGAGCCCCGATTCGTGGGAGAAGACCCGCTCCCCCACCACCGCCTTCCACGGCGGGACGGGGCGCCGGGACGCCGCGCCGACGAAGCGCGAGATCTCGTGGAACCGGTGGGTATCGATCCCCGGGTCGATGCCGCAGGCGAGCTTGAGCCCCATCACCACCTCCTCCAGGGCCGCGTTGCCGGCCCGTTCGCCGAGGCCGTTCACGGTGGTGTTCACAAAACGGGCACCGGCCTTGATCCCGGCGATGGCGTTGGCGGTCGCCATCCCGAGGTCATTGTGGGTATGGACCTCGATGTCCAGTTCCGGCACCGCCGTCCGCAGCGCCCGGATCTTCTCGTACATGGTGAAGGGATCGAGGATGCCGAGGGTATCGCAGAAGCGGAACCGGTCTCCGCCGAGGGAGCGGATGATCCCCATCAGCTCCACGAGGAAGAGGAGGTCGGCGCGGCTGGCATCCTCGCCGCCGACGGAGACGTAGAGGCCATTATCCTTGGCAAAGCCGAGGGCGACCTTCAGCTGCTCCTTCACCCACCGGCGGTCCCTGCGTATTTTATGGGCAATCATCTGATCCGAGACCGACAGAGAGATGTCCACCGCCGACACGCCGCAGTCGATGCTCGCCCGGATGTCCGGGATCAGGGCGCGGTTCCAGGTGATGAGCCGGGCGTTGAGCCCGAGCCCCGCGAGGGCCCGGATGCAGTCACGCTCCTCCTCCCCCATGGCCGGGATGCCGCATTCCAGCTCCCGGACGCCGATGCCGTCCAGCATCCGGGCGATGGCGATCTTTTCCTTCTTGCTGAAGACCACGCCGGCGGTCTGCTCCCCGTCCCGCAGCGTCGTGTCGTCGATGATGATGCCGTTTCCCGTGCGCTCCATATCCGCCCCCTTCCCCCGAAAAAGACGAAGCCCCGGTACGAACGTCCCGGGGCTCCATTGCCGACAGATTCCGCGTTTGCCCGAAGGCTAGCACAAGCCGTGCCACGGGAGCACGTCAGACGAGGCCGGCGATGCGGAGGAAGTTGGCGAAGAGCCGCTGCGACGCCGGGCGGTAGGAGGGAGCGCCGGCCTCGAAATCGGCGAGGAAGCGCTCCGCCAGCGGCGCGGTCCCGTGGTCCCACCGGGCCCAGGTGTCGACGATGGCAGGGGTCACCTCGGGATGGAACTGGAGCCCGTAGGCCGCGTTCCCCACGCGAAACGCCTGGTGCGGGCAGGCGGGGGACGAGGCGAGGAGCGTCCCCCCCGGCGGGACGGCAAAGGTGTCGTCGTGCCACTGGAAGGTCAGAAACTCGCGGGAGATGCCGGCAAAGAGGGGGTCGGCCTCGCCGGCGGGGGTGAGGACGACCGGGAGGGTTCCCTTCTCGCCGTGGGCACCGGAGGTGACCGCAGCGCCGAGGGCGTCGGCCAGGAGCTGGCCGCCGAGACAGATCCCGAGAAACGGAAGCCCCCTCTCCACCGCACCCCCGACGAAGCGCGTGACGTCGAGGAGAAACGGGTGCCGCGCCGTATCGTGGACCCCCATGGCACCGCCGAGCACCACGGCGGCTCTGAGATCGCCCACCGCCGGCACGACATCCCCTGCGTACATCTTCACGAGCCGGAACGGAATCTTCTCCCCTTCCAGCTGCTCGGCGTAGGTCCCCGCCGGCACCTCCGGGTCATTCTGGATGACTGCGATCATACCGTCCTCCTGGCGAAATGATTAAAAGATGGGCACCCCATGCCCCACGACCGACTGCTGCACAGAACGGGCCGGCACGACTGGCAGGCCATCCGGAACGGGTTATACTTGCGGTGAGCACCACCCCACTTCAAGGAGGCTCCCGTGACCCCTGCTGTCCTCGTCGCCGCTCTCATCGCCCTCGTATCCATGGTCTTTTCCCTCCAGAACGCCCAGAGGGTCCAGATCACCTTCCTCGCCTGGTTTTTCGAAGGCCCCCTCGTGGCCGTTCTGCTCGTGACTTTTCTGGCAGGGGCTTCCGCCGCCTGGCTGTTCGCTCTGCCGGCCCGCCTGCGGCTCCGCCGCGAGCTCGAAACCCACCGCCGGCATGCCGACGAGCGGAACCCCAAAACCGCCCCCCCGAATCCCCCGACCAGCCCTGACGGTATCATTGAAAAAAGATTTAAACTTTTCCCATCTTCCGCCGATAAGGTTGACAATGTAAGCGATCACTTACAGAACATGACGGCGCACCGGGGCGCCGCCAAACCACCTGCGCGGGGGGAATTGCCGAACATGAGAACGAAACTGGCATTCAAGGTGCTGTCCATTCTGGGACTCAGCCTGTCGGTGGGGCTCCTGACGCTCGGCGGGATTGCCGGCTGGCTTCAGTTCGACTCGTCCGTGGCGCTGCAGGTGAAGAACACCCACAGCACAGCGGCCCTCCTCTCCCATGACATCGACGAATACATGATGAAAGGGGACTCGAAGGAGGTCAACCGCTTCATTGCCGAAGCGAAAGGGAAGAAGTTCGTCCTCGACCTCAAGATCTTCGACGCCGAGGGGAAGGAATCCGACGCCCCGCAGGGGACGGCGGCCAACCCCCGGATCAAGCAGGCGCTGGCTGCAGGGAAGGCGGTGGAGACGCGGGGGAACATCAACGGGGTCCACACCCTGAGCCTGGCGCTCCCCCTCGCGAACGAGAAGCGCTGCCAGGGGTGCCACGACGCGGGGCCTGCCTCCCTTGGCGCCATCCTCGTCACTACCTCTCTGGAGGACGGCTATGCCAGCGCCCGGGGAACCGCGTTCGCACTCCTCGGGATCGCCCTGGTCTTCTTTGTCATCCTCCTCGCCACCATGTACCTCTTTTTCCGCAGGACCATCATCAATCACATCGTCGATTTCTCCCGCCAGGTGGATGAGCTGGCCAGCGGCGGCGGCGACCTCACGAAGGTGCTGCCGGTCCGCTCCCGGGATGAGATCGGCCGGCTGGCGGAGGGGATCAACCGGCTCACGGCGTCGATCCGCGGCATCGTCTCGCGCATCGCCGACGATGCGGCCCAGCTCTCCTCTGCGGCCTGTCAGCTGAACGTCACGTCGGGGGAGATTGCGGGGAATATCGAGCGGGTAGCATCCCAAGCCGTCACCGTCGCCACCGCCTCCGAGGAGCTCGCCGCCACCTCCTACGAGATTGCCGGCAACTGCTCCCTGGCGGCGGAAGGGGCGCGTCAGGCCAACGATTCCGCCGCCGGCGGCGTCTCCGTCGTCGACAAAACCGTCTCGGTCATGGGGGTCATCTCCCAGCGGGTGACCGACGCCGCCCGGACCGTGGAGAGCCTCGGGGCGCGCGGCAACCAGATCGGCGAGATCATCGGCACCATCGAGGACATCGCCGACCAGACGAACCTCCTGGCGCTCAACGCCGCCATCGAAGCGGCCCGCGCCGGGGAACAGGGGCGGGGATTCGCGGTTGTGGCCGACGAGGTCCGGGCCCTGGCGGAGCGGACCACCAAGGCGACCAAAGAAATCGGCCAGATGATCAAGGCAATCCAGTCCGAGACCCGTGCGGCGGTCGCCTCCATGGAAGAGGGGGTCCGGGAGGTGACCATCGGCACCGACGAGGCCGGGCGCTCCGGCGAGGCCCTGAATCTCATCCTTCACCGGATCTCCGACGTGACGACGCAGGTGAACCAGATTGCCACCGCCGCCGGCGAACAAACTTCCACCACGGGGGAGATCAGCAGCAATATCCACGAGATCACGACCGTCGTTCAGGAGGCGGCGCGGGGCGCCAACGAATCGGCGCTGGCAGCCGGCCAACTCGCCCGCCTCGCCCGGGAGCTGGAGCACCTCGTCGGCCAGTTCAAACTGACGGCCGACTGAGCGGACCCTCCTCTCCCGTTGCGGCACCGCGGCAATGGGGTACAATCGATCAGGGAGCAATGCGCTGCCCGAAACGGAGATTGTCTTCGCCGGGGAAGAGAGACGCCCGGAGAGGGAGGAGCCGATGTCACGGATGGACAGAGAGCGCCAGGAACGGCTGAAGGGGATTCTTCTCGAGCGGAAACGGGTGCTCTGGAGCGAGGTCCGGAACGAGCTGTTCCAGACCCTGGGGACGGAGTACAACGCCCAGTTCGACCGGGGGATGGACCTGGGGGACCGAAGCCTCGTGGATCTCATCGAGGATACGGGGCTGAAGGTGACCGATATCCGGCGCGAGGAGCTGACCCGGATGGATGAGGCGGAGCGGAGGCTCGCCGCCGGCACCTACGGCATCTGCGAGGAGTGCGGCGTCGCCATCCCCGAAGAACGGCTGGCGCTGGTCCCCTTCGCCCCCTGCTGCGTCGCCTGCCAGGAGCGGCGCGAGAAGCCGCTGCGCCCCCTGCCGGGGGTCACCCTCTAATACCCGCCCTACGCCTCGGGATAGCGGTCCAGGCTCGTGAGCGTCTCCCGCAGCTCGAAGCGCGCCACGGCGAAGAGCTTGTCCAGGAGACGCCCCGTCAGGGCGGGGGGAAAGATGGGGAAGGCAACCCGGTAGATCAGGTCGAGATACTCGTCGTTGCGGTTCTCCTCCAGGAAGAGGGAGCCGTAAGGGAGGATCGGCGCAGTGAGGAGGGCATCCTCCATGAGGCTGTCGTCGTCGCTCCAAAAGGGGAGGATCATCTCCAGGGAGAGGCACCCCCCCTCCCCCGCCACATCTTCGGCCGCAAAGAGGAGGATCTCGTCCTGGGAGGTGCCGCCATGCTCCAGGATCTCGGGGCAGACGGCCCCGGCCGGCACCACCACCAGCCGCCCGTTCCGCGGGTCGAGGCCGTAGGGGATCCCCGTGCGGGCAAGGTGGCGCTCCAGGAACTCGTAGCATTTGACCTGCCACTGCCCCAGCCCCCGGTAGAAATCGGGACGGATCGTCTCCCGGTTCGCCGCAAGCTCCTCAAGGGGGATGAACGGCTCCTCCCCCGGCGTGGGGCGCGGATTCCGCAACTCGGGGTTATTCACCACCAGCCGCAGATGCGACCGTTTTCTGTCATCACTCTCGTTTCCCATCGCTGCATCCTTCCTTCGTCTCGTTCACCGCATCTCCGGCATCGCCGGGGGCGGGGCCCTGTTCCCCGCAGATTCGACCGCGGAAAAACAGTGATATGAGCATAACAGGAGCGGCGGCGCCGGTCCAGTCATCTCTTTCGGCGCCGGTGCGGCACTCCCTGCCGGGCAGGCCGGAAACCTTAAACATTATTCACCAAAAAGACGTTGAGCCTGCCTGGAATCCATTTTATAGTTGTGAAGAATTATGGGAGGCGTCATGGAGATCATGGAGCAGAGACGGTTTCGCCGGGTTTCGTTCGTTACGGAGTCGTTCATTGCCGCCGGCAATCAGCGGCTGAAGGCAACGCTGGAAGACCTTTCCCTCAGGGGGGCGCTCCTGACCCTCGCCGAGGAGCCGCCGTTCGCACCGGGCGACTCATGCTCGGTCTCCATCGCCCTCGCCAACTCGAATATCGTCCTCGAATTCGAGGCAGAGGTCGCCCACCTGCGGGGGATGCAGGTCGGCGTGAAGATCGTCCGGATCGACCTCGACTCCATGACCCACCTGCGGAGCATCATCGAATTCAACTCCGCCGAGCCCGACGAAGTACGGAAAGAGCTCTCCTTCCTGTAGCGAGCGGGTGAGCTTCCCCGACCAGATACCCCGAAGAAAAGGCAGCCCCTGCGGCTGCCTTTTCCGTTTTCCGCGGCGCTTCGCCCATCCGTTCCCTCCCCGCCCCCGTGACAATCCTGAAGAATTTGTCAGAATAACTTCAGTTGCTCCTGCCGCTCCCCTGGCGAATAATACCCACCAAGGACCACACACATGCATCTGCTGGTAATCGAAGACGAAAAGAAGGTCGCCGAAGCCCTCCGGAAGGGACTCGAGGCGGAACAGTACCGGGTGACGGTGGCGCACACCGGCGAAGAGGGATTCTTCCAGCTCAACGCCGACGTATTCGACCTGGTGATCCTCGACCTGATGCTTCCCGGCAGGGACGGGATCGAGGTCCTGACCACCCTGCGCCGGCGCGGCTTCGAGGCGCCGGTGCTGATCCTCTCGGCCCGGGATGCGGTGGAAGACCGGGTGCTGGGGCTCGACAGCGGGGCGGACGATTACCTGGTGAAGCCCTTCGCCTTTCCCGAACTCCTTGCCCGGATCAGGCTCCTGCTCCGCCGCGGACGGAACGACCAGGCTGCCACGCTGATGCTGGCCGATCTGGAGATAGAGCCCATGACCCGCAGGGTGACCCGGGACGGAGCGCCTCTCGACCTGACCGGCCGGGAATACGAACTGCTCGAATACCTGGTCCGCCACCACGGCCGCATCGTCTCCCGCGAGATGCTGGCCCGGGACATCTGGCAGGTGCGGGAGCGCTCCACCCCCCTCGACAACGTCATCGACGTCCACATCGCCCGGCTGCGGCGCAAGGTGGACGGGGAGCGGGAGCCGAAGCTGATCAGAACCGTGCGCGGCATCGGCTTCATCATCCAGGAGGATCTCCCATGAAAAGGCCCAGCGTGCGCATCCGGCTGACCCTCTGGTACTCGGCGATCCTGGCCTGCATCATTCTCGGCTTTGCGCTTGGCATCTACCTTTTTCTCCAGGCAAGCCTCACGCACCAGATCGACGGCCAGCTGGAACGGGACTTCGCCACCGTCGCCCGGGTCGTCCGGGACGAGCCGAACGAGATGAACGAACTTGCCCAGCATGGGTCGGTCGCCCTCTTCCAGGTGACCGAGGGGAGCGATGTCGTCGCCGGGACCGACGACTGGAACCGCGCCGGCCTGGAGAAAGCCCCCCCCGCCCCCGGCTCCCCCTCCCGGTCATGGAGCGCCCCCACCGGGCTCCGGTATCGGCTCAAGGAGGGGGTGGTGGCCACCATCGGCCATACCTACCTCGTACGGGTCGCCGGGGACGGACAGGCCATGGCGCACGCCCTGGAAAGCCTGGCGCTCATCCTCCTCATCGGCATTCCCGGCACCCTCGTGGCAGCCTCCGCCGGCGGTTATTTCCTGGCAAGCCGCGCCCTCTCGCCGGTGGCCGCCATGGCGGCCAAGGCGCGGGAGATCACCGCGGAGCGCCTCTCCGAGCGGCTTGCCGTGACCAACCCGGACGACGAGTTCGGCCAGCTGGCGGCGGTCTTCAACGAGACCCTCGCCCGGCTCGAAGACTCCTTCGGCCGGATGCGGCGCTTCACCGCCGATGCCTCCCACGAGCTGAGAACCCCCCTGACCGCCCTCAGGAGCGTGGGGGAAGTGGGGATGCGCGATACGGCCGACGGGGCCGCCTGCCGGGAGGTGATCGGGAGCATGCTGGAGGAGGCGGACCGGCTCACGAAGCTGGTCGACAGCCTCCTGACCCTGAGCCGGGCCGATTCGGGCGCCGCCCCCCTCTCCCGCGAACGGACCGATCTCTCGGCGCTGGCGGCGGAGGTCGTCGACTGCCTCCAGGTCCTGGCGGAGGAGAACGGCCAGAGCCTGCTGCTTGAGGGGGGAGAACCGCTCTTTGCCGGGGTCGACCGGACGACGCTGCGGCAATCGCTGATGAACCTGGTGGATAACGCCATCCGCTACACCCCCGGGGGGGGGCATATCCGGGTGGTGACCGGCCGCTCGGCGGCGGGAGACATCACCCTGGAGGTGGCCGACGACGGGCCGGGAATCCCGGCGCTCCATCGGGAGAGGATTTTCGACCGTTTTTACCGGATCGACACGGGGCGCTCCCCGGAGGCGGGGGGGACCGGCCTGGGGCTCGCCATCGCCCGATGGGGAGCAGAGGCGAACGGCGGCCGGATTGAGCTGGAAAGCGAGGAAGGGCGCGGCAGCACCTTCAGGATTGTGGTGCCGCCGGCCCGATGACCGGGTCGACGCCACGTCGACCGCGAAACAACAGAGAGAGGAGCACACCATGAAACGTACCGTCAGATCAGGAATCCTGGCCGGCGTGGCGGCGCTGCTGGCGCTTGCCACCGCTGCCGGGGCGCAGGAGATGCAGTTCCCGGAAGGGACCGCCACCCCGTCGGAGACATGCGGCGGATGCCACAAGGCGATCTATCGCGAATTCGCCTTCGGCTTCGGGAGCGACATCACCTACAAGCCGACCACCATCCCGGCGAAGCCGGGCGAAAAGCTCGACCTCCCCGCCACCGTATCGGCCACCGCCACCGCCCACGCCTTCGCCGGCGTCGAGCCCTACCCCATCCACAGCCGGGAGGCGGAGGAGGAAGGGAAATCGTGCAACGTCTGCCACTACCCGGAGCCCTTCGCGATCCCCGACATGAACGTCCCGGAGATGACCAAGCCGAAGGCCCGCCCCAAGGGGAAAGAGGCCGTCGGGATCACCTGCGCCAGCTGCCACCTGACCCCCGAGGGGAAGATCCGGGGACCGTACGACGTCAAGGGCCCCCATGCAACGGTCGCCGACCCCGCCATCCAGACCTCGGCCATGTGCGCCTACTGCCACAGCATGGGGAAACGGGTGCCCGGCAAGCAGACCCAGACCTTCCTGGAGTGGCGTGACGACTTCAACAAGCCGGGGCTCGGCAAGCAGCAGTGCCAGGATTGCCACATGCCGAGAACCATGCGCAAGGTCGCCGAAGGCTCCGACACCCCCGAGCGGGCCGTGGCGCGCCACCTCTGGACCGGCGGCCGCTCGCAGCAGCGGCTGGCAAGCGCCCTCAGCCTCGTGGCCAGCCAGCCGGCCGCCGGGAAGTCCGATCTCGCCTTCCACGTAATCAACGTCGGCGCCGGTCACTCGGTCCCCACCGGCTCCAACCGCCGGGCGATCTACCTGAACGTGCAAGTGCTCGACAAGAAAGGGAAGCAGGTGGCGACCAAGGAGTGGATGTTCGCCCCGTGGTACGGCCCCCGCCCCGACGACCGCAAGTTCCTGGAAGAGGACAAGAAGCGCCCCGATGCCGTGGCCGCCATGCAGGCCGACGCCCAGGGGCTCCACGAGCCGATCATCCGTGCCGGCGAAGAGCGGATCCTGCCGTGGGCGCCGGAGCTGAAGCCGGGCGAATACACCGTCAAGGCCCGTCTGATCTATGACCTGAACCGCTACAACGACCGCTCGTTCACCGAGGACCAGACGGAGATCAACAGCACGACCCTCGCCATCGGCGTGAAGAAACCGTAGGAGGCCGGAGCGCGGGGCCGGCGCCCGTCCGGGCCGGCTCCGCCACCAGGCTTCCGCGGAGGTGACCGATCATGAATTTGAATTGTGTCAGCAAGATTGCAGCGGCCCTGCTCATGCTGGGGATGACGGTCCTGCCGGCCAACGCGGGGGGAGAGCGGGCCTTCGACTTCAGCAAGGATACCGGCGGCAGGGAGACGCGGGAATTCGTCCCGCTGGTCGGCATCTGGCACGCCGACCGGGACGGCGCCCGCACCGTCTATGCCGCGGACGGGCGGAACTGGGAGCAGGGGCTCATGGCCCCCGGGGCGCGGGAAAAGGCCAGGGAGCTTTTCGGCGACCGCCACGCCGAGTTCATCGCCGGCCTGGAGAACTACCGCTATTTCCCCCTCTCCGTCTGCCGGGGGATCAAGACCTTCCGGAACGGCTCCATCGAGCTCTCCTTCAAGGCTGCGGAGGGGAGAATCGACCAGGCGGCGGGGATTGCGTTCAACATCAGGCCCAACGGGAATTACCTCGTGGTGCGGGCAAACGCCCTGGAAAACAACCTGGTCCTCTTCGGGATGGCGGAAGGGAGGCGCTCGTCCCTCGCCTGGGTCCGCAACGTCCCGACCCCCTCGAACCGGTGGCACACCCTGAAGGTGGTCGTCAGCGGGAAACGGATCGAGGCGTACCTGAACGGCACCAGATATATCGACACGACGTGGCGGGAGGAGATCGACGGCCGAATCGGCCTCTGGTCAAAGGCCGACTCCTACACCCTCTTCGGCAGCCTCACCGTCACCCCGCAGTAGCCCTCCCCCGGGTGGGGAGAAACAGAAAGGGCGGCCCCATCGGCCGCCCTTCGCTGTTCCTACTCCTGTTTCTCGAAATTCCCCTTTTCCAGGCACTGGGGACATTTCTGCGGCTTGCACCGCCCCTCTTTGGTGAATCCGCAGGTCGAGCATTTCCACGTAGCCATCACTTTCCTCCCTTTCCGGTGTTGTTCTCCAGCGTGATCTCCTCCACCGTGCCGAATGTCGCCAGCGGCCGGTCGAACTTCTTCTCGTCCCCCACCACGACGGTCACCATCCCGTCGGGGTGCAGGTAGCGCCGCGCCACCCGCAGGACGTCGTCCTTCGTCACCCGGGCGATGTTGTCGCGGTATTTCTCAAGATAGCCGTCGGGATAGCCGAAGAACTCGAGGCGCGCCCGCTGGTTCGCCACCACGTCGGCCCGGGCGAAGCCGAAGATGAACGAGTTGATGATGGCGTTCTTGGCGAGGGCCAGCTCCTGGTCGCTGACCGGGTCCTTCGTCATGCCTGCGATGATGTCGCGCATGAGGCCGATGGCCTTGGCCGTGGTCTCGCTCTTGGTCTCGGTCTCGGCCTCGAAGGTGCCGACGAAGCGCCGCCCCACGTCGAAGGCAGCGTGGACGTTGTAGGCGAGCCCCTCGTTGGAGCGGACCTTGGTCATCAACCGCGAGGTGAAGCCACCGCCGAGGATGTAATCCATCACCCGGATGGCGTAGAGATCGGGGTTGTTCTTGTCGATCCCCAGGTGCCCCATCCGGATGGCCGTCTGGTTCACCTCCTTGCGGGCGATCAGCACCGCCGGCTTCACCTCCGGCGCCGGCGCGGCGACGGCGGGGAACTCCACCGCATCGGGCTTCCAGCCGGCAAAGACCTTCTCCAGGAGCGCCACCATCTCCTTCGGATCGAAATCCCCCGCCACGGCGAGAATCACGTTGTTGGGGCGGAAGTACCGGGCGTGGAAGGCGACCAGGTCGTCGCGGGTAATGGCCGTCACCGTCCCGATGGTGGGGACGCGCCCCAGGGGATGGTTCGGGTAGAGCGCCTTCTGGAACTCCCGGTCGGCGATCTCCTTGGAGTCGTCGTTCTGGCGGCGCAGCGCCTCGATGGTCCGGTTCCGGGCGAGCTCGACCCGCTCCTGGCGGAAGGCGGGGGTCCGCAGCACCTGGGAGAACAGCTCCAGGGTCCGGGGAAGGTTCCGCTTGAGGGAGGAGAGGGAGACGGTCCCCATCTCGGCGCCGATGGCCGACTCCACGGAGGAGGCCATGAATTCCAGCTCCCCGTCGAGCTGCTCGGGGGAGAGCTCCTTCGTCCCGCCGCTGCGCATCACCGCGCCGGCAAGCCCCGCCAGCCCCACCTTGCCGGCCGGCTCATAGATGCTTCCCGCGTTGACGTAGGCGGTCATGCTCACCAGCGGCAGCTCCCGGTCGGCAATCATATGGACGACCATGCCGTTGGATAGGACGGCCCGCTCGCTCTTCGGCACCTCGAACTTCAGCGGCGCGAAGGTCATGGTGCGGGGGTCGGCCTTCTTCGGCTCCGCGGCGCCGGCGGCGACGGGGAGAAGAACGGCGGCAAGGACAATGAGTACAGATCGTTTCACGATATTCATCGGCTATCCTCGTTGAGAAGTAATAATCCTACCTGATTGACACTGATCTTCCGCTCCCAAGGGGTTCCCTCTCCCTTGACGGGAGGGGAATGTCTGGCGAGGCGCGCAGAAGATTGATGCTACTCATCTATTTGATAATCGGGGCACACAGGCTCAGTTCTCGGCCTTCTTCGTGATGAACCCGACGGTCCGGTTCTCGCGGGTGAAGTACTTCTTCGCCACCCGGATGACGTCGTCGGGGGTGACCCTGGCCACCTTCTGCCGGTGCTCGATCAGGTAGCGCCAGGTGCCGGCCACCGCCTCGTACTCCGTCAGGTTGCGGGCGAGGCCGCCGTTGGAGAGCATCTGGCGGCTCTCCTCAAACTCCAGCTTGTTGAGGATCTGCTGGAGCTCCCGGCCGGAGACCGGCTCCTTCTTCAGCCGCTCCAGCTCCTCGTCGATGGCCAGCTCCGCCTCGGCCACCGTGTGGGGGGCGCGGGTGGAGGCGGCGACGACGAACAGGTTGGGATAGCGGCTGCCGGGCCCCGCAAAGCTGGAGACCTCGGTGGCGAGCTGCTTCTCCACCACGAGCTTCCGGTAGAGGCGCGAGGTCCGGCCGTCGGCAAGGATCATGTCGATCACGTCGAAGACGTAATCGTCGGGGGAGCCGATGGTCGGCTTGCGGAAGCCGACGAGGAACTCGGGGCTGGCATCGGCGATCACCTCGACGCGCCGCTCCCCCACCTGCTCCGGCTCGATGGCCGAGACGGGAGCCACGGGGGTTCCCGGCGGCACCGGGCCGAAATACCGCTCCACCAGGGCGATGGTCTTCTCCGGGTCCAGGTCCCCCACCAGGGCGATGATGGCGTTGCTCGGCTTGTAGTAATCCCGGTAGAACTTCTCCGCCTTGGTCCGGGTCAGGTTCATGATGTCGGAGGGCCAGCCGATGGTCGGTTGTCCGTAGGGATGGGCGTGGAAGGCGACGGCCACGAACTCCTCCCAGAGCTTCGACCCTGGCTCGGTGTCGTAGGAGCGGCGCCGCTCCTCCATCACCACGTCCCGCTCGGTGTAGAACTCGCGGAGCACGGCATTCTGCATCCGGTCGCTCTCGATGGCGGCCCAGAGCTCCAGCTTGTTGGACGGCATGTTGATGAGATAGGTGGTGCCGTCCTTGCCGGTCATGGCGTTGTAGCCGGTGCCGCCGTTTCGCGCGTAGATCTCGGCGAACTCCTCCTTGACGACGTATTTCTCCCCCTCGGCCTCCAGCTCCTTGAGCCGCTTCGCCAGCTCCGCCACCTTCGCGCCGTCCGCCTTGTCACCCTTCGCCTTCTCGGCGGTGAGGGCGAGGGCCGTCTCCTCGATCTTCTCCAGCACCGGCTTCTCGGCGGCATAGTCCTTCGTCCCGAGGGTCCTGGTCCCCTTGAAGAGCATATGCTCCAAAAGGTGGGCAAGCCCCCGCTCGTCGCTCCGCTCGTCCACGCTCCCGACGCGGAAGCGGATCCAGGCGGCCACCGTGGGAGAGGTGTGGCGTTCCACCATCAGGAGCTTCATCCCGTTCTTCAGGGTATGCTCCCGCACCCGCTCCTCCAGCCCGGCGCCGAAGGCCGGGAGGGAGAGGAGCATCATCATGAAGCACACAACGAATCTTACCGTTTTCATCAGCACCTCGTTTCGTTCAGCTTGGGATGTCTTCGCTGCAGGTATTTCTGGATTTTCCATCTTTGATCAACGTCTCAAGCCGCACCGGCGGAGCGTAGCGAAGACCGCGTGCCGGCGCTGGTTGGCGCTTTCATTTTCAGGTTGCTTAAATCGATACTCTCCGGTAAAGTGTATTACAAAGTATAACAAATCAGGAGGCATCACATGCTTGCCGTACGCCTTGACCAGAATACTGAATCTCGACTCGACCGATTAGCAAAAGAAACCCATCGTTCCAAGTCATATTTTGTGAAGCGGGCAATTACCACTTTTCTTGATGAAATGGAAGACAAGCTAATTGCCGTTGCCCGTCTTGAACAGGAGAACCCTACCTTTCTGACAAGTGATGAACTCTGGCGCGAACTTGGATGGGACAAACCGGCTGAAAAACCCAAGCGTCAGAGGAAATGATGCCTGTCTATACCGTCCTCTGGGAAAAGGGGACCAAACACGATCTTAAGACCCTCGGTCGTAAGGCTGCCGAACATATCCGTGAAGCGGTTGAGACCAAACTGGCGCATGATCCTCGTCAGGGTAAGCAGTTGCAGGGGGACTTCAAGCCACCTCTTTGGAGTTACCGAACTGGAGTTTATCGCGTAATCTACACCATTACAGATTCCGAGCTGGTGATATGGGTTGTGAGGGTTGGGCACCGTAAGGAGGTTTACCGGAAACTTTAGTCCTCAGGCTGAAGAGTGTACCCATAGTCTCCAAGCCGTTTTTTTGCTTTTTTCAGCTCTTCCTCACTGAATAGTTCTCGCCATTTCTTATCTTGGATGAGTGCTTCGACAGTCAGGTCAAGTCTTTTTCTCTCCCACAGAGCCGTATAACCCTCAGAGACGTTTGGAGCATTCACTAGGCGTTTCGCCGTTTCCAATCCGCCGTGCTCACACAACATCTGATGATACCGGTGGGCTGGGTAATCAGCCTCTCTCAGTGCGCGAACATAAATCTTCATCATGGCCGCATCGAATTCCCGTTTAAGATCGTTATTCATTATATGCCTCTCTTTACTGATTCTGCGAACAACGGGGTCGGCCATGACCGGCGGCGTTAGCCGTCCGAGTCTATGGGGCGACCAAAGGGGACGGGCGACCAAAGGGGACGTAGTTGATTTGTTGACTTGTTCCCCCAGAAGCCTCGTTACTCAACTAATCAACTACGTCCCCTTAGCCATTCCCTCCTCACTGTTTTGAGGCTGACTCACAACCTTCTAATACAACTTCTCCATATGTAAGCGCTAGACGTTTATGCCGATGTGACGACCGTCCGCCAGTTCGACATCCAGAGACAGTTTGCCACCAAGTGCCTCTACGTATCGCTTCAGAGAAGAAATCTTGACCTCATGACCGCGTTTTTCGAGGTTGGCCACGGAGGGTTGCGATATTCCAAGGGCTACCGCAAGATCATGCTGCGACATCTCAACGGTTTGACGTAGCTGAGCAAGGCGAAGCTCGAAAATTTCCTCATCCGCTTTAGCACGCGCTGCTGCGACTACAGTCGGGTCTACTTTTTTTATTAACTCCGAAAGGTGCTTTGCCATAACTCACTCCAGTTCTTGCAGATAGTTCAGAAACTCACGCTCTGCAATAGGGACCATGGTTTCGTAGAATTGCTTGTTTCCGGTTTTGTCTCCGCCGCAGAGCATCACTGCTTGGCGGAGAGGGTCAAAGGCGAAAAAGACACGGTATGGTTTACCTTTGCGTTGCACGCGGAGTTCTTTTAGGTTCTTTACCTTGTCAGTGCCCTTGAGACTGTCAACGTGTGGCCTGCCCAACGTCGGGCCGTATTGCTCAAGAACGAATATGGCTGCCAACACATCTTGTTGTTCCGAAGCATTCAAGCTCAGAAACCAATCATCGAAGTATTCGACCGTTACAACTTTCCAAGCCATATGTTCATTCCGTTTGCTTTTAAAATAGCTTTCAAGCTATATAATGTCAAGGCTATATTTTTGTGGTTTGGTTCCATGATCATTGGTTGTTTATATAGATGACGGCGGCAATGATGACCAAAAGCCCGCCTTTCGATTTGCAACCACTCGCGTCCCCTCAGAACAGCGAGAACTTCACATACCGCTTCGGATTTTCCTTGATGTCCTTCACCAGCACATCCAGGTCGCTCACCATCCGGTTGAGCTTGTCGTACAGCTCCTTGTCGGAGAGGAGCTTGCCGGCGGTCCCTTCCCCGCGCTTGAGCCGGTCGGTCACTTCCTCCAGGGAGGTCATGGAGCGGTCGGCCCGGTCGATGAGGGCGATCCCCCGGTCGTAGAACTCGCGGTCGCCGAGGAGCTTGCCGACGGTGCTCTCTTTGGAGGTGAGCTTGCGGTTCAGCTCCCGCACGTCTTCGGCGGCCTGGACGCTCTTGTCCGCCAGGGCGACGAGCTTGTCGTAGAGCTCGCGGTCGTGGAGGAGCTTGCTCATGGTCCCGCCGGAGGACTGGATGTCATGGAGGGTGTCGTCGGCGCGGTTCAGGATCCGGACCAGCTTGTCGTAGGGCTCGCGGCTCTTGTTGAGCATCCCGAGGGTTCCCTCCCCCCGGTTGACCGAGACGGCCACGGCGTTCAGCTCGCCGGTGAGCCGCACGAGGTTGTCGTAGAGCTTCGGGTCGTTGGCGAACCGGCCGAGGGTCCCTTCCCCCCGCTCGGTCTTGGCCACGATGGCGTTCACCCGGTCGAAGGCCTGCCCCGCCTTCTGCACCACGTCGTCGATCTTCGGCATCGGGGTGCCGTGGAGCCGGGTGACGGGGGTGTGGTGAACCGTCATGCTCGGGGTGATGTCGACGTATTTCTCGCCCAGGAGCCCCCGGGTCTTGACGCTGATGACCGAATCCTCCCCGATCTTCCGGAGGGCGGTCCGCTCCACCTCCAGGGCCACCTCCACGTCGTTGGCGGTGTCGGGGCGCTCGAACCGGATGTCGGTCACGATCCCGACGTCCACCCCGGCGAGCCAGACCGGCGCCCCCACCTTGAGCCCCGCCACATCGGTCATGATGACCGAGAGCTGCCCCTTGGGGACGAAAAATTTGGTCTTGTCCCCCATGATGAGAACCCCGCCGGCGAAAAACGCCAGGGCGGCAAGGATGAATACCCCGCCCCGCAACTGGGACCACGCGATGTTGTCGCTTCGTTTCATGTGCGGCTTTTGCCCCCCTCTATCCCATTCCCATGAACAGCGACCGGTCGGTCGGTGTCAAAAACTCCCTGATCTGCGGCAGCTCGCACTGGCGCATCTCCGCTTCCGTCCCCTCGAAGGCGAGCCGAGCCTCGTGGAGGAAGGAGAAACGCTCCGACACCGCGAAGGCGGTCTCCAGGTCGTGGGTGACCATGAGGGTGGTCTTCCCCTCCCCCTGGAGGCGGAGCATCAGGTGGCGGATGTTGTAGACCCCGATGGGGTCCAGGCCGGTGGTCGGTTCGTCGAAGAAGATGTAGTCCGGCTCGGCGGCCAGGGCCCGGGCGATGGCCGCCCGCTTCTTCATCCCCCCCGAGAGCTCGGCGGGGTAGAGGTCGATGGTCTGTTCGAGCCCCACGAAGCCGAGCTTCTCCAGGACGATCCGCTCGATCTCGGCCTCCGTCAGCCGCCCCTCCTCGAAGAGGCGGTAGCCGACGTTCTCCCCGACGGTCATGGAGTCGAAGAGCGCCCCCCCCTGGAAGACGATGGCGATCCGCTTCCGCACCCGGGACAGCTCGCTCTCGGAGAGCCCGCCGATGGCCGTGCCGTCGATGTAGATCTCTCCGGCATCGGGCCTCAGGAGGCCGAGGATCAGCTTCAGGATGGTGGTCTTGCCGGCACCGCTCTTCCCGAGGATGGTCCGGTTCACCCCCCGCTCCAACTCCAGGTCGAAGCCGTCGAGGATCCGCCTCCCCCCCACGGCGTAGGCGACCTTCTCCATCCTGATGCTGCATCCGCTGGCCGTCACCCGCCCTCCCTCACCGGAACACAATGAAGATCTTCGTCATGAAAAAATCGCACACCAGCACCATGACCGACGAGAGGACCACCGCCCGCTTGGCCGCCGCCCCCACCCCCTCGGCGCCGCCGCGGGTGTTGAGCCCCGCGTAGCAGCCGATCATGGCGATGACGAAACCGAAGACCAGGGGCTTCACCACCCCCTCGATCAGGTCCTGGAACACCATGAACTGGGAGAGGGATTTCCAGTACATGAGGAGGTTGATGTCGTACCCCACCGCGATGACGAACCCCCCAAGCAGCGACACGGCGTCGGTGACGATGGCGAGCATCGGCATGGCGATGAGGAGCGCCTTGAGCCGGGTCGCCACGAGCCGCTTGACGATGTCGGTCCCCTCCACCCGCATGGCGTCCACCTGCTCGGTCACCACCATGGTGCCGAGCTCGGCGGTGATGGCCGAGCCGACCCGCCCCGCCACCATGAGCGACGAGAGGACCGGCCCCAGCTCCTTCACCATGGTCACCGCCACCATCCCCCCCACGTAGCTCGTGGCGGCGAAGGGCTTGAGCTGGATCAGCGCCTGGAGCGCCATCACCATGCCGGTGAAGAGACCGGTGAGGCAGATGATGAAGAGGGAGCCGACCCCCGCCTTGTCGAGCTGGGTGGTGAACTCGCGGTAATAGGCGGGACGCTGGAAGATCCGGACGACGGCCTTCCCGCAGAGGGAGAAGAACGCCTGGAATTCCAGCAGGAACGATTTGACCCTATGTTCGACGAAGGTAAGGGGCATGTTACTGCAGCGCCATCGCGATCGCCTCGCGCACGTCGTCCACGAAGACGAATTCGAGTTCGTTTCTCACTTCCTCGGGGATCTCCTCCAGGTTTTCCCGGTTGCGGGACGGGGCCACCACCTTCTTCACCCCGGCGCGGCGGGCGGCCAGCACTTTCTCCTTGAGCCCCCCGATGGCCAGCACGCGGCCGGTGAGGCTGATTTCGCCGGTCATGGCGACGTCGCGCCGCGCCAGGCGCCCCGCCAGGAGAGAGACGATGGCGGTGGCCATGGTGACGCCGGCCGAGGGGCCGTCCTTGGGGATGGCGCCGGCCGGGACGTGGATGTGGAGATCGGTCCCCTCGAAGGCGGCTTCGTCGATCCCCCATTCCACGGCGTTGGCCCGCACGAAGGAGAGGGCCGCCCGGGCCGACTCCTTCATCACGTCGCCGAGGCTCCCGGTGAGGATCAGTTCCCCCTTCCCCTTCATCCGGGTCGCCTCCACGAAGATGATGTCGCCGCCGCTCTCGGTCCAGGCGAGGCCGGTGACGACGCCGCTGCGGTCCTTCTCCGCCGCCACCTCGTTGAAGAACTTCCGGGGGCCCAGGAGCTCCTCCACCACCTCCGGCGTGATCGTCTCCCGCGGCGGCTTCCCCTGGGTGATCTCCTTGGCCACCTTGCGGCAGACCGAGGCGATGCTCCGCTGGAGGTTGCGCACCCCCGCCTCCCGGGTGTAGTCGCCGATAACCTTGGAGATGGCCGCCGTGGCGAAGGCGGGGGGGCTCTTCGCCAGGCCGTTTTCCTCGACCTCCTTCGGGATCAGGTAGCGGACGGCGATCTTCTCCTTCTCCTCGTCGGTGTAGCCCGAGAGCTGGATCACCTCCATCCGGTCCTTGAGGGCCGCGGGGATCGGGTCGAGGAGGTTGGCGGTGGTGATGAACATGACGTGGGAGAGGTCGAAGGGGACGTCGAGGTAGTGGTCGGTGAAGGTGTAGTTCTGCTCCGGGTCCAGGACCTCCAGGAGGGCGCTGGCCGGGTCGCCCCGGAAGTCGAGGCCGATCTTGTCCACCTCGTCGAGCATGAAGACCGGGTTGTTGCTGCCGCAGCGGTAGAGCTCCTGGATGATCCGCCCCGGCAGGGCGCCGATGTAGGTGCGGCGGTGGCCGCGGATCTCCGCTTCGTCCCGCATCCCCCCGAGGGAGACCCGGATGAACGTGCGCCCCAGCGCCCGGGCGATGGACTTGCCGAGGCTCGTCTTGCCGACGCCGGGGGGGCCGACGAAGCAGAGGATCGGCCCCTTCATCCGCTCCCGGAGGCTCCGCACGGCGAGGTATTCGAGGATCCGCTCCTTCACCTTCGTGAGGTCGTAGTGGTCCTCGTCCAGCACCGCCTCGGCCTGGTTGATGTCGTTGTTGTCGGTGGTGGCGTTCTGCCACGGCATCCCGGCCAGGTAGTCGAGGTAGGTGCGCGACACGGTGTACTCGGGGGAAGCGGGGTTGATCCGCTCCAGGCGCCGGAACTCCTTGTCGGCAATCTTGCGCACCTCGGACGGCATCCCGGCCGCCTCCAGCTTCCTCTTCAGATCGGTGAGCTCCGCGGAGCGGGAGTCGTCCTCCCCGAGCTCCTCCTGGATCTGCTTCATCTGCTCCCGCAGGAGGTACTCCTTCTGGCTCTTGCCGACCCGCTTGGTCACCTCGGTCTGGACCTCGTTCTTCACCTGGAGGCGCTGCACCTCCGCCGTCAGGTGCATGTAGACCTTCTTCAGGCGCTCCAGGGGGTCGATGGTCTCCAGGAGCCGCTGCTGGTCGTCGAGGGGGAGGTTCACGTAGAGGGCGACGAGGTCCGCGAGCCGCGCCGGGTTGTCGATGAGGTCGATCATCTTCATGACGTCGTCGGGGAGGGGGCGGCCGTAGGAGAGGGCGATCTTGAGGAGGGCGTTCAGGCTCTGGACCAGGGCCTCGGCCACCACCGACTTCTCCACGAACTCGTGGATCGGCTCGCAGCGCGCCTGGAGAAACGGCTCCACGGCCACCATCTCCTCCACCCGCACCCGGGAGAGCCCTTCCAGCACCACCTTCCCTCCCCCTTCGGGGAGGCGATAGATCTGGTTCACCTTGCAGAGGGTGCCGATTTCCCAGAGGAGCGGAGGGGTGCCGGAGGCCGGTTCCTCCTTGATCCGCACGACCACCACGAGCTGCTCGTGGCCGAGCATCTCCTCGAAGGAGACCAGCTCCTCATCCTTGAGAAAGAGGGGAAAAATCATGAAGGGAAAGGCGACGATTTCCCGCAAGGGGTAGAGGGGGACGTGGGAGGGGAGCGATATCGACACGGATTCGGACATGGGCAATCCCTGAGATCGAGAGGTCGAGGCCGGTTCAAGTCCTCAAAGAGTACCCCCCGAAGCCGCGACTGTCAATGATTCGCGCCGCCGTATACCTCCACGCCGAAAGGAAGGCGAGAGGGAACGGTCAACCGGCGGCGCCGAGCCCCTCCCACTCCTCGTAGAGAGCGGCGATGAACGCGGTGAGGGCGGCGTGCTCCTCCCCCCCCCGCCGGGCCGATTCGTGGTCCTGGAAGAAGGCGGGGTCGGCCATCCGCTGCTCCAGTTCGGCAAGGCGCAGCTCCTCGGCGGCGATCGACTCCTCGATCTCGGCCAGCCGCTTCAGGCGCCGCTTGTCGTCGCGCTGGCGGGCCTTTTCCTCCTCCCGCTGCCGCTGGCGCTCCTCCTTGGAATCGGCAAGTGACGGAGGCTGGGGGGCGGAGGCCAGGGGAGGCTGGCCGTCGACCGATGCCTTCTTCCCCAGGTAGTATTCGTAGTCGCCGTGGTAGCTGGTGAGGGCTCCCCCCTCCACCTCCACCACCCGGGTGGCGAGGCCGTCGATGAAGTAGCGGTCGTGGGAGACGAAGACCACGGTGCCGTCGAAGGTCCTGAGGGCGTCGAGGAGGACCTCCTTGCTGAAGAGGTCCAGGTGGTTGGTCGGCTCGTCCATGAGGAGGAGGTTGGAGGGGCGCAGGAGCATCTTGGCCAGGGCCAGCCGGTTTCGCTCCCCGCCGGAGAGGACCGCCACCTTCTTGTGGATGTCGTCCCCCGAGAAGAGGAAGGCGCCGAGGATGTCCCGCAGCTGCGGCACCGTGTCGAAGGGGGCGTCGGCCAGGATCTCCTCGTAGGCGCTTCGCCCGGCGTCCAGCACCTGGGCCTGGTCCTGGGCGAAGTAATCGGGGACGACGTTGTGCCCCACGATCCGCTCCCCCCCCTGAATGGCCTTCCCCGCCAGGACCGCCATGAGGGTCGATTTGCCGGCCCCGTTGTGCCCCACCAGGGCGATCCGCTCCCCCTTCTCGACGGTCAGGTCGACCCGGTCGAGGACGACGTGGTTGCCGTAGGCCCGAGTCACCCCCTTGAGCTCTATCACCACCCGGCCGCTCTTGGGGGGGTCGGGGAAACGGAACCGGATCTTCTTCCGTTCCGGCGGAAGAACGATCCGCTCGATCTTCTCCAGCTGCTTGATCCGTGACTGCACCAGCGCCGCCTTGTCGGCCTTGTAGCGGAAGCGGCTGATGAAATCCTCCAGCTTGGCCACCTCCTCGTCCTGGCGCCGCTTCGCCTCCCACAGGGCCGCCACCCGCTCCTCCCGCTGGACGAGGTAGCGGCTGTAGGAACAGTGGTAGTCGGAGAGGGCCTCGTTCCAGACCTCGGTGATCCGGTGACAGACCCGGTCCATGAAGAAGCGGTCGTGGGAGACGAGGATCACCGATCCGGGATAGGCGCAGAGGTACTCCTCCAGCCAGTTGCGGGCCTCGATGTCCAGGTGGTTGGTCGGCTCGTCGAGGAGGAGCACGTTCGGCTTGCGGAGCAGGAGCTTCGCCAGGGCGATCCGCATCTGCCACCCCCCCGAGAACTCGCCGCACTCCTTGCGGCCGTCGGCGTCGGAGAAGCCGAGGCCGGCCAGCACCCGCCCCACCTCCGCCTCCATGGCGTACCCGCCACGCAGGCGGAACTCCTCCTGGAGCCGGCCGTAGCGGTCGAGGAGCGCGTCGTGCTCCTCCCCCGCCGCCGGGGCGGCTTCCAGGCGCATCGTCAGGTCGTGGAGCTCCCGCTCCATCTCCCGCAGCTCCCCCAGCGCCTCCATCGCCTCGTCGAAGAGAGGGCGGCCGCGGGTGACGATCCCGTCCTGGGGGAGGTAGCCGACCGTCGCCCCCCGGGCAAAGATCATCTCGCCGGCCGAATGCTCCACGAGCCCGGCGATGATCCGCATCAGGGTCGACTTGCCGGCCCCGTTCTCGCCGACGAGGCCGACCCGCTCCCCCTTCTTGAGGTGCCAGTCGATGGCGGTGAAGAGCGGGCGTCCCGCGAAATCTTTGGAAAGCTTTTTCAGGTGGAGCATGGCGTTGGTTCCGATCCTTGTTTCGTGTGCCGCAGCGGTCATTGTAGGGGGGGGAAAATGGCGTTGTCAATCACCGATCCCCGCAACACAGCCCCGTGCCGAAGTTTTTTGTTATTAATACGGGAAAAGTCTGGTATACTTTCAAGGTTTATCACGCTTTCCACGCCTCCGGGCGTTCGGAATATCATATCGGGCCCGCGGCATCCCGCCGCGGCCGGCCGAAATCTCCGCGCCGCGGGAGACGCTCCCGCGCCGCACAAAGGAATCCCATCAATGGCAAAGAAGATGCTCATCAACGTGATGCATCCGGAAGAGGCCCGCGTCGCCATCGTCGAAGAAGGCAAGCTGGTCGATCTGGACATCGAGATCGCCGGGAGCGAACAGACCCGCGGCAACATCTACAAGGGGGTGGTGGTCCGGGTGGAACCGGGGCTCCAGGCCGCCTTCGTCGACATCGGACTCAAGAGGCTCGGCTTCCTCCAGATGGGGGAGATCCACCCCTCCTTCTGGCAGTGGCGCAGCGACATCCCCGAGGAGCAGCGCAGCCGCCGGCCGCGCATTCAGGAGATCCTCCGCCGGGGGCAGGAACTGGTGGTCCAGGTGGAAAAGGGGGAACGGGACATGAAGGGGGCGGCCCTCACCTCCTACCTGTCGCTGCCGGGGCGGTACATGGTGCTCATGCCAGGGAGCGACTCCGCCGGCATCTCCCGCAAGGTGGAGAGCGAGTCCGACCGGAAGAAGCTGAAGGAGAAGGTGGCGGAGATGGAGATCCCCGAGGGGCTCGGCTACATTGTCCGGACCGAGGCCCTCGGCAAGACCAAGACCGAGCTCGCCAAGGACCTCCAGTACCTCATCAAGCTCCACGACACCATCCAGGAGAAGGCCGCCGACACCAAGGGGCCGGCCCTCATCTACCAGGAATCGAACCTGGTGATCCGCACCATCCGCGACTACTTCACCGCCGAAATCGACGAGGTGCTCGTCGACAGCAAGGATGTCTACAAGCAGGCCCGGGACTTCTTCAAGCAGACGATGCCCAAGTTCGAGAAGCTCGTGAAGATGCACCAGGAGAAGCGCCCCATCTTCTCCCGCTACCAGATCGAGGAGCAGATCGACCTGATCTACGAAAAGAAGGTGCCGCTGAAGTCCGGCGGCTCCATCGTCATCGAGCCGACGGAGGCGCTGGTCTCCATCGACGTCAACTCCGGCAAGTCCACCGGCGAGAAGGGGGTGGAGGACACCGCCTTCAAGACCAACCTGGAGGCCGCCGAAGAGGCGGCGCGGCAACTCCGGCTCCGGGACCTGGGCGGGCTCATCGTGCTCGACTTCATCGACATGCGGGACAAGAAGCATATCGCGGCGGTGGAGAAGACCCTCAAGGCGGCCCTCAAGAGCGACAAGGCGCGGGTCACCGTGGGACGCATCTCCCAGTTCGGGATGCTCGAGATGTCGCGCCAGCGGATCCGCCAGACCCTGGATCAGGCCAGCGTCCTCGAATGCCCCCACTGCTCCGGCCGGGGGAAGGTGAAATCGGTGGAGAGCATGGCCCTCTCCTTCCTGCGCAAGGTCCACGCCGCCGCCGCCAAGGGGACCGTGGCCGAGGTGCAGGGGGGACTTCCGCTGGAGGTGGCCTACTACCTCCTCAACCGCAAGAGGGGCGAACTGGCCCAGATCGAGAGCGACTACGACATCGTCGTCACCGTCAAGGGAAAGACCTCCCTCCTCATGAACCAGGTGGAGCTGGAGCTGGTCAAGCGGGAGAGACCGCTTTCGGCCGAGCTGGCCCCGGAAGCGGCCGAACCCGTCGAGCGGAAGGAGCGGGCGCCGAAGGAGGTGGCCGCGGGAGAGGAGCCGGCGGAAGCCGCGGAAGGGAAGAAGAAGCGGCGCCGGAGCAGGAAGAAGGGGGGCGCCGAAGAGCCCCTGGAGACGGAAGCGGCCGCAGAAGCCGCCGAGGAGACCGTCGTCGAAGAACCGTCCGAAGAGCACGAGGCGGAGGAGACGGAGGCCGGAGCCGAGCCCCCCGCCGCGGAAGGAGCCCGGAAGAAGCGGAAACGCCGGCGTCGGCGCGGCAAGAAGCCACCGGTTGAAGGTGCCGAGAGTGCTGCCGAAGGGGCAGAAGGAGTCCCGGCCGAGGAAGCGGTCCAGCCCGCACCCGAAACGGAAGGGACCGAAGAGGAGGCTCCCGCCGCCGACGAGGCGAAGAAAAAACGCCGGCGGCGCCGCCGGCGCGGCGGAAAGCGAGGCGCCGAGGAGGGGATGGCGGCCACGGGCGAAGAAGCGGCGAGCGAGGGACCGGCGGCAGAGATCGAGCCCCCCGTCGTTCCGGCCGTCCCGGAACCCGCCCCCGAGGCGGTCCCGGCGACTGCAAAGCCGAAGAAGCCGCGGGCGTCCCGGGCGAAGAAGAGCGTACCTGCAGAAGAAGCGGCCGAACCGGCGGCAGCGGCGCCGGCCGCTCCCCCCGCCGAAGCCCCCGAAGTGGCGGCAGAACCCCCCGCGCCGAAGAAGCGGGCACCCCGGAAGAAGAAAGAGGTCCCCGCCGAGGAGGCGGTCACCGCGGCACCGGCAGAAGAGCCGGCGCCGGAGGGAGGGGAAACGCCAAAGAAGAAGCGGGCACCGCGCAAGAAGAAGGAACCGACGCCGGAAGAGCCGTCGGCCTGATCCCCTCGGTCGGCTCCCGTCCCAAGGAGGAACTGACATGATGAAGCGGATAATCGGAACCATCGCGGTTTTCGCGGCGCTCACGGCATCCTCCGCCACCGCCGCAGGATTCGAGGAGTTCTCGCTCTACCCCACCATCCAGTACTTCACCTGGAAGGAGTACGACAGCGGCGGTGCGCGCCTGCTGAAGGAGGATGGCCCCCTCTTCGGGGTGGGAGGGACGGCGACCCTCGACCTTCACGACAACTTCCTCTTCCTGAGAGGAAAGGCGGAACTGTTCGGCGGTCAGGTCGACTACGACGGACAGACCACCGACACCGACCCCCGCTTCGACCGCCTTCCCGTCAAGAGCGACGTCAACTACTTCGGCGGGAAGATCGAGACCGATTTCTCCTGGCGCCTTCCGGGGCCCGACGGCTCCCTGGAGCCCTTTGCCGGCCTCGGCTACCGCCACTGGCTGCGCAACATAGAGGCATCGTCCACCCAGACCCGCGACGCCATCCCGGTCGCCGTGCAGACCTCCTCGGCCACCGAGGAGTGGCTCAGCCTCTACGCCCGCCTCGGCGTTCGTGGCACCTACCGCCTCTCCGACTCGGTCCGCATCTCCCTGGAGGGGGGTGCCCGGTACCCGTTCCTCAACCGCAACTACGCCGAAGCCTTCGGCCAGAACGTGACCCTTGAGCCCCGCGGCTCATGGTCGGCCTTTGGGGAGCTGAGTACGCAGTTCGGCCGCTTCCGGCCGGCCGTCTACTACGAAGGATTCCGGTTCGGCAAGTCCCCCACGGTTGCCGCCTACGATCCGGTCAACGCCCAGCTGGTGGGGATTCTCCAGCCCGAATCTTCAGCGGACATCATCGGCTTCAGCTTCAGTTTCCTCTTCCGGTAACGTCCCTCCTTCGACGGCGACAGAACGGGCGGAGCCTCCTCACGGGGCTCCGCCTTTTTGCTGCCCGGGTGTATAACTTCACCATGCACCCAGCCACCTTCAGAATAACTCCGTAATTTCAGCCCATTACCCCCAACATTCCTTCACGGATGCCATTCAGAGATGCCGCGCGCGTATACCCCGAGTATACAGAACAGCCGCGGCACGCCCCGCTCCCTCCGGAAAACAGTCAGCGTGATCCTTCTATTTCCGGCATGTTACGCAAGAAACATGAACGCCGGCTCACCGTTGGTACATCCGGTGCAGAAAGGAGATCACAAACCTGACGGACCGGTAACACACGCGGAGAGAATGAGATGAGCATTTTGACGTTTCCCCCCCTCGACGAGGGTATCCCCCCCATAGCCCTCGGTGGTGTCGGGATGGAAGATTTCCTCCTGGCGCTCTTTGCCGGCTTGGGAACCATGGCCGTGGTAATCCAGCTCCTGCCGGGTCTCATGCTGTTCAGTTCCATGGTCAGGAGCATCTTCAGCACTCCACGGCAGATCGCCCCGCCGGGAAACGGCGCCGGAAACGGCCCGGCGTGAACGCGCCGCGCCTCGGCGGCTCGAAGGAGAGTATCCATGAACGCATCGATCACAACGGCATTGCTCGCAGTTCTTGCACCAGCCACCCCCGCCCTCGCCTCCTCCGGCGGCACCGACGGATTCACGGGGGTCTTCATGGTGGTCTTTCTCAGCTACTGCGCCATCATCGTCGTTGCCCAGGCCCTGGCCGCGCTGCGCGCCCTGATGGAGTGGACCAACCGCAAACCGACGACGGCCGCTCCCGAGGAGAGCGACGGGTAACGTAGGTCGGCCCGGTGGACGAGACGGTCTCCCGAAGGCCGTCGACCGCGCGGTCAGCACCCGACGCGGCCGGCGGCCTTTTTTGCGTGGCCGGGCCGACCGGCATGACATTCCCTCCCGCTGTGCTAGAGTTACAGCATGATCACCATCGAGAGCCATAGCGGGCCATCGGCCGCAGAACACCGGGTGGAAATCGTTGAGCGGAAGGGGACGGGGCATCCCGACTCCATCTGCGACGCGGTGGTGGACGCCATCTCGGTGGCACTCTCCCGCGCCTACCTGCGCACGTTCGGCCAGGTCCTCCACCACAACATCGACAAGAGCCTGCTGGCCGCCGGGCGCGTGGAAAAGGGGTTCGGCGGCGGACGCGTGACCGGTCCCATGGAGTTGATCATCGGCGACCGGGCCACCTTCGCCATGGGGGGGGAGGAGATCCCCGTGGCGGAGATCGCCGTGGACACCGCCCGGCAGTGGTTCCGGGACAACCTCCGCTTCGTGGACCCCGACGAACATGTGACCTTCCGGCTCGTCCTCGCCCCCGGCTCCCCGGAACTGACCGACATCTTCGCCCGCCCCGGCGCGGTCAGGGTTGCCAACGACACCTCCGCCGCCGTCGGCTACTGGCCCCTCTCCCCCACGGAGCGGGCGGTGCTCTCCCTGGAACGGTTCCTCAATTCGCCGTCGTTCAAGGAGCGCTTCCCCGAAACGGGGGAGGACGTCAAGGTGATGGGGCTGCGCACGGGAACCGACCTGGAACTGACCGTGGCGATGCCGCTCATCGCCCGGTTCATCGGCTCGGAGGGGGAGTACTTCGCGCGCCGGGAGGTCATCCGCAGGGCGATCGGCTCCTTCGTGGAGGCGCTGGCCGGCTTCGGACGCCGGGAGGTCAGTCTGAACGCCCTGGACGAGCCGGGGCGGGGGCTTGGGGGGGTCTATCTCTCGCTCCTCGGCACCTCGGCTGAGGATGCCGACTCAGGGCAGGTGGGACGGGGCAACCGGGTGAACGGGATCATCGCCCTGGGTCGCCCCCTCGGTACCGAGGCGGCCGCCGGCAAGAACCCGGTGAGCCACGTGGGGAAAATCTACAACGTCCTGGCCCACCGCCTCGCCCGGCAGATCTGCCAGGAGATCGAGGGGATCCGGGAGGCGTCGGTCCTGCTGCTGAGCAGGATCGGCACCCCCATTGACCAGCCGCGGATGGCTGCAGCCCAGCTGCGGCTGGAGCCGGGCCGGCGGCTCACCGAGGTGAGTGGCAGGGCGGAGGAGATCATCGCACGGGGGCTGGCGGGGATCGGTGAATTCTGCCGGGAGCTGGCGGAGGGGCGACACCCGGTCTGCTGAAGGGCGACGCTACATGAGGAGCGAGAGGAGTACCTGCACGATGAGGATCTTCCCGATGGTCGCCACCGGATAGACCGAGGCGTAGCCGATGTTCGGCAGGTCGTTGCCGGTCTGCTCCAGGGCGTATCCGAGAACGGCGGGCTGGGTCTGGAGGCCGGCCACCATGCCGATCAGGAGGCTCATGGGGATCTTCAGGAGCTTGTGCCCCACCCAGAGGGCAAGGAGAGCGGTAACGCAGGTGATGACCGCGCCGGCGGCGAAGATGGCGACGCCTCCCCCCTTGGCGAGGGTCGAGACGAAGCCGTAGCCGGCCCGGGTGCCGATTCCGGCCAGGAAGAGCACCAGGCCGATCTGGCGAAGGGTCATGTTGGCACTGTAGGGAAGGCTCCAGACCATCCCGCCGCTGCGGCCGATGGTGCCGAGGATGAGCGCCACGATGAGGGGACCGCCGGCAAAGCCAAGCTTGAGGGTCACCCCGCCGGGGAGAGGGATCGGCACGGTGCCGAGGAGGAGCCCCAGGGCGAGGCCGAGACTGAAGGTGAGGATGTCGACCTCTGAAACGGCCCGGTAGGAGTCGCCGAAGAAGGAGGTGACCTGCGCCATCCGGTCCCGCCGGGTCACTACCCGGACCCGGTCCCCCAGTTCCAGCACCATGTCGTCATGGGGGAGGAAATCGTCGTCGCCCCGGCGAACCCGCGTGACGGTGGCGTCGAACCGCTCGAAGAGGCCGAGATCCCCGAGCCGTCGGCCCGCCACCCGCGGGTTGGAGACGAAGATCCGCCGGTAGTCGAATTCGCTCCGGTCGTGGGCAATCTCCTCCTCGCTCACCTCGCCGAGTACCGCCGCCACCCGGTCCAGCTCCGATGCCGTGCCGATGGCGATGACGAGGTCTCCCGGCTGCAGCCGGACCTGGGGACCCGCCAGGAGATACGCCTCGCCCCGCTTGATCCTCCCGAAGATGACGTCCCATTTCTCCTGCCGCGAGAGGGCCGCGATGGTCTGCCGCTCCGCGCCGGGCCACGCGACCCGGATGGTGGCGCTCCGCAGCGCCTCGGTGGCAGCGCCGGCAATCTTGAGTCGTTTCCCCTCCGCGGCGTAGTCGATGCGCCAGAGCTTCTGGACGAGGCTGATGGCAAGCACCACCCCCATGACCCCCATGGGGTAGGCGATGGAATACCCCACCACCGGCTCGGCCAGGAGCTGGTCGACGAGGCCGGGGGAGGCCAGGTGCTTGATCGTCTCCAGGGCCCCGGCCAGCGCCGGCGTATTGGTGAGGCTTCCCGCGAAGAGGCCGGCGGTGACGCTCCCCGACAGGCCGAGGAGACGCTGGGCGCCGACGGTGAGGAGCGCGGCTATGACGATGCCGCCCAGAACGAAGAGGTTGTTGCGGACCCCATCCTGGCGCAGCGACGCCACGAAGGCCGGTCCGCTGGAGAGACCGATGGTGTAGACGAAGAGGGCAAGCCCCAGGACGTAGACGATCTCGGGGAGCTTCAACTCGGGGTGGATCGAGCCGATGGCGAGACCGACGAAGAGCACCGAGGCGACGCCGAGGCTCGAACCGCGGATCCGGATCCGGCCGAGGGGGTAGCCGACGGCGGCCACCAGGAAAAGGAGAAGGAGCGGGTTGTCGATCAGAAGCTTGAGCATGGCAGATCCGGGGTGAGGCAGTAGAGTGGGGAGCGTTCGCTCTCGTTGGATGCGGGGAGGATTGCGGTTGGCCTACAGGCGGAGCATCGGCTTGATGTTGTCCGGGACATAGTTCCGTTCCACCGGCCACCCCTTACCGGGGACATAGACCGTTGCCAGGCGGTAGGCGATGAAGCCGAGCAGATCGAAGGGTTCGGGGAGCTCCGGCTCGACCCGGACCACCTTGAAGCCAACCAGGTCCCCCACGGCGGGAGCGTCGGTCGCCTCCTTGAGGGTACAGGCGTCGATCACCCTCCCCCCGCTCCGGTTCGCCAGGCGGATGCTGAAGTAGCGCTCCCCTTCGGCGCCGACCCGCCCCCGCTCCTCCACGAGGGCCGGGACAACCGCCTCCAGGAGGAGGGCGTTGTCGAGATTCTCGCAGGCGTAGCGGAAGGCGGCCCCGGAATCCGGGAAGACGATCGGTTCGCGCGTGCGGCGACGCAGAAAGCCGAACACGGCCCTATCCGTCCTTCTGGTCGGGGCGTTTCAGAAAGACCACCAACGCCCCGCTCCCCCCCATATCGCGGGGGGCGGGAGCGAATTCGGCCACCATCCCCTTCCCCTTCTCCCGGAGCCAGCCGACCACCGCCCCCTGCAGCACCGGCTCGCCGGCGGAGTTGTTCCCCTTGCCGGTGATGATGAGCAGCGCCTTCTCCCCCTGGCGGTAGGCGGTGGCAACGAAACGTTCCAGCGCCTGCACCGCCTCTTCCCGCGTCAGGCCGTGGAGATCGAGCTCCCTCACGATCCGGATCGTCCCCTTCTTCAGCTCTCGGAGGCGGTTCACCGGCAGCGGCCGCAGCATCCCCCCCGAGGCAGGCACACCCTCGCGGAACGAGACGTCGAGCTTGAGCTTCGAGAGGGCGGCGAGGAATTCCCGCTGGTCTCCTTCGTCCACCGCGGGCGCCGGGGCCGACCGGGGGGCATCGTGCTTCGGGGAGACGGATGCCGCCGCACGGGGAGCGAGGGGCTTCGCGTCGCTGACCGCGCGGAGAAACAGGGTCGCATCGTCCGGCTCCGACACCGGGGGGGGAGGCGGAGCGGCTTTTTTCTCCGGCTCCGCCCGCCGTGCCGGCTCGGCCTGGAACCCCTTCAGGGTCGAAAAGGGCCTGCTGCCGAAGTCAGGCTCTTTTTTCCCGGGCTGTTCGGTTTTGTGGGTTTTCTTCTTCATTCGCCTGACATCCGCAGCCGGCTACGGAGCCTCCTTCGGCACAAGGATGATCTCGATCCGCCGGTTCTTCGCCTTTCCCTCTTCGGTGCCATTGTCGGCCACCGGCTTATACTCGCCATAGGCAACCGCCGACAGGACCTGCGGGTCGATGCCCCGGCTCTGGAGGAAACGGGCAACGTTGATGGCCCGCGCCGCCGAGAGCTCCCAGTTGGTGGGAAACTTCTTCGTCAGGTTGCCGACGATCTGGACGTTGTCGGTATGCCCCTCGATCCGGATCGCCTTATCCTTCACCTCCGTGAGGATATCGACCACCTTCTGAAGCACCTGGAGCCCTTCGGGCTTCACCTCGGCCCTGCCGGAGTCGAAAAGAACGGCGTCCACCATGTTCACCGTCAGCTTCCCCTTGAGCTCGGAGATGGTGACCTGCCCCTGGGATATCTCGCTCTTCATCTTGTCGAGAAGGTCCTCGTAGGTCTTGCTCACCTCCTTGACCTTTTCCTCCTTCGCCTTCTGGGTCGACGCGATCTCGGCCCTGAGGCGCCCGTTCTCGCCCTCCAGATCGGCCACCTTCTGCCGCAGGTCGGAGACGGACTGGGAAAGGCTGTCGGATTTGGCTTTCAGGACCTTCTCCAGCTCCCGGTTGTCGGCGATGAGCTTCTCCTTCTCCTTCCCGAGGCCTGCCGCCTCCCCTGTCGCCTTCGCCAGCTGCGCCTTCAGGGTGGCGTTCTCGGCCGTCAAGGCCTGGTATTTCTCCTGAAGCGTCGAAAGGTCCTTGGAGAGCGTATCGGCCTCCTCCACCTTCTTGAGATATTTGCTCTCCGCTACGAGGCAGCCGGAAAGGGCACACGAGGCGCAGGCAACGAGTACGAGGTATGCGAGACGTTTCACCATGAAAATCCTCCTTGATCCTGAAGGTTCGCGCGAAGCGGGGGGTTCCGCGGTACGCGCGCTACGAGAAAATATACACCGGCACCGCGCCTGCCGCAAGCACAAGGGTCTGGGGAATCCAGAGGCGACGGTACACCCGGGACATGTCCGCCTCGAAGTATTCGCGGGTCAGCACCAGGCAGAGGTGGACCGGCGAGAGCATCACCCCGGCGAAACCGCTTCCGAAGGCAAGGGCGAGGAGGCCGAGCGACGGGGGGTCACCCCCCATGAGCGGCATGAGGATCGGAAAGGTGATCCCCACGTAGGCGATGGTGAGGCCGGTCATGAGGCCGGCCAGGAACGGGATGGCGGTGATGATGAGAAGCACCGGGAGGCCGCTGGCGGCAAAGAAGCGGGAGATGCCGTCCAGCGCCCCCGTCACCCGGAGGGTCTCCTGAAAGATCATGATCCCGAAGACGAGGAAGAGCGCCTTGAGCGACACGCTCTCCCGCAGGGACGTCAGGATGGCAGACGGCCGGTAGCGATGGCCGGCATAGAGGAGCGCCGTGACGCTCCCCATGGCGATCACCGGATTCACCCGGAACAGCACCACGGCGGCGAGCGTCGCCACAATCGGAGCAATGGTGAAGAGAAAGGTCCGCAGCGCCCGCCCCCTGCCGGTCCGGTTCTCCGCGGCGGCGGGAATGGAGCCGATGCCGGCAAAGCAGAACAAGGCCCCCCAGCACACCACCGAGACGGCGAAGGGGGCGTTGGCGAGGACGATCCGCTGGTAGGGGATGTGACTGAGGCCGGCAACGAGGATAATGCCGGGGTAAAGCGGAGAGACGTACTCCCAGATGTGCCGGTACCAGTAGTTGATCATCGCCTTCTGGTCGGCAGGGAGCGAGAGCCGGGCCGACGCCTCGCGGACCATGGGGGCGGAAAACACCGCCCCCCCGGGGGACGGGAGCATCCCGATCATGGCCGGCATGGCCGCCATCACGAGGCGGGGGTCGGGAAGGAGCTCCGAGAGGCTCTCCACCATCCGCTTCAGGGTCCCCGTAGTGCGGAGGATGTTTTCCATGATCATGGTGAAGACGAGGGTGGCGGTCATCTCCAGCGATTGGGGGGAGACCAGGGCGGTCCGGACCCCGAAGAGAAAGCGCAGCGGCGGCGTCAGGTAAAGGAGGGCCAGGAGGAGCGATCCGGCGACCATGACCGTCCCGAGATGGACCTTGCGCCGCAGCAGCCACACCACGACAGCAAGGACGGCGATCGTTTTCAGGAGGTCCGTCATTCGGTTCCCCCCTCCAATGAAAAAAGGGACGACGCCGTCCCTTTCTCCCGAAAATATCCGTGCCGCACCCTCCGCCTACCTCCGGACGATCCGCCGCTTCATGCCGCCCATGGCGGCGGCCTGCTGCTTCATGACGACGCTCTGGCGCTCCAGGTGGAACTGCAGCCACATGTCGCCGTACACCTTCATCTTCATCTTCTTCGTGGCCTGGAGCGCTTCGAGGTTCGCCTTCAGCTTCTCGTCGCCGGGGAGCTTCTTGAGGCCGCGCTCCAGCACGTCCTTCGCCTGCCCGAAATCCTCGCACTCGGTCCAGCAGTAGGCGTAGAGCGCCCAGATGAGCGACTCCTTCGGGCTCCACTGCACCGCCTTCTCAAAGGTCTCCTTCATCTTGTCGCGCTTGGTGCGCTTCATGTAAGTGATGGCGAGCATCCCCATGGCGACCCAGTTCTTGCCAAACGATTTCTCCAGGTACGGGAAGGCATTGCTGAAATCCCGCTTCAGGTAGTAGATCATGCCGATCTGGGCGTTGATCTGCCCCTCGACGTACATCTGCCACTTGGAATAGCGGAACGCCTCCTTGAGCTCGCGGATCGACTTGTCGACACGCTGCGCCTGGAGGTCCCGGTTCGCGGTCTCCATCACCTCCAGCACCTTCTTCATGACGATGCGGGAGATGAGCAGGAACGATCCCCCGAAGAGGACGAGGCCGACGAGGATCGCCCACCACCAGGAAGAGGCGCCCGCGGAAAGGATGATGACCAGGATTGCGACCAGGGCGATGCCGCCGGAAATCAAAAAGTTATACATTGAATGAAGGTTCCTTTCGTGTGAGGCTCATGCAACACTGCTGCGGGACCGCCCTGACGGGGCCGTGCCGGACCGGCGAAACGGCTAGCCGTTCCCCTCGCCGTTCGGCGCGGGGACCATCGCCCCCTTCTTCTCCACGTATTTGGCGACGATGATCCGCTTGCCGGGACGAAGCGCCAGCTTCCCCCTGATATTGTTCCACGTCGCCAGAATGCGGGAGGAGATATTGAACTTTTTCGCCAGCGACGCGAGGGTATCCCCCCGCTTCACCGTGTAGTACTTGTGGAACTCCCGGAAATTCTCCTTCCGGCCGGCCTCTGCCGCGGCCACCTTCACCTCGGCGTGCTCCTCGGTGGCGGCAGGGATCGGCACGAGAATCGTCCGGCCACGGAGCTTCTTCCCGACCGCAATCCTGTTCACCTCCGCCAGGGTCTGGGCGGTGGTCCCGTAGCGGCGCGCGATCGCCTCCAGGGTCTCTTTCTTTTTGACCCGGTGGCGGGCGTAGGCGATCTTCTCCTTGAAGCGCTGGTCCTCGGGGACCTTGGCGTAGGCCTCCTCGAAGAGCTTCTTCGTCCCCTTCGGAATCTTCAGTTCGTATGCCGGATAGCTCGGGGGGGTGCACCAGCGGCGCAGCTCCGGGTTCAACTCCTTCACGGTCTGGTAGCTCACGTCGCTCAGCTTCGCCACGAGCTCCAGGTCGGTGCGGGACGGGATCGTGACGGTGTCGAACTCCACGGGGGGGAGGTACGCCACGTCGGCGAACCCGTATTTGGCCGGCTCCTTGGCGATGATGGCCGCGGCAAGGAGCTTCGGCACGTAGTCCTTCGTTTCGCGCTTGAGGTACGATCCCTTGGAGATTTCCCAGAAGTCGCGGGTGTTGTACCGCTCGATGGCCCGCAGGATCTTGTTCTCACCGGCGTTGTAGCCGGCGGCCGCCAGGTACCAGTTGTTGTTGAAGAGGGCGTAGAGCTCCTTCAGGTAGAGGGCCGCGGCCACCGTCGACTTGAGGGGGTCACGGCGCTCGTCGATCCACGAATCGATCCGGAGCGAATACCGCTTGCCGGTCCCCGAGATGAACTGCCAGGGACCCACGGCGCTCGCCACCGACACGGCGTGGGGGGTGAAGCCGCTCTCGATCATCGCCAGGTAGACGAGGTCTTCGGGGAGCCCGTTCTTGCGGAGAACCTCGCGCATCATGGGGATGTAGCGCTCGGAACGGGAGAGCCAGCGGGTGAACGCCTTGCGCCCGGCGCTCTGGAAGTAGCCGACGAAATACTCGACCTTGCTGTTGAGGGTGAGGGGGATGTCGGAGTCGGGGAGCTCCTGTTCCGGAAGCTTCAGTTCGAACTCCTCGGCCACGTCGTCCAGCAGGTCGGAGGCGACGAGATCCGAGACGGCGGAATCGGGAATCCCCGACCGGCGACTCTCCGCGGAGAGGGCAGCGACGCGGGTGGACACACTCTCCCCCCGCGGCATGATCCCGGCGAGATCGGGGAGCGTCGAACCGGCGCCGTGGGCCGTGAGCTCCCTGAGCGGTGCGAGCTGGGCGTCAGAAGCAAAGGCGGGCGTGGAGATTGCGAACGTTATGATGAACAGGAGAAGCGTTTTTTTCATGGGGGGAACCTTCCGCGCATGGCTGGTGGCCGGATGTGGGAAGTCGGTGCCGGACGGAATTCGCAGTATAGAGAAATCGGGGCTGACTGTCAAGGTTCAGAGGGTTTCCGGCGGCTCGCCGGCATCCTCCGGAAGGGGCTCCCACGGCGTTGTCTCGCCGGCCCAGAAGCGGTTTTCCATCTCCCGCAGCAGCGGTTCCAGGGTCGCCGGCTCCCGGGCCGAGACCTCGATGGCGCGGAAACGGCGGGCAAGCTGGCGCGTCTTCATGATCGCGAGGGGGTTTTTCCGTTTCAACTCCGGCAGCAGATCAGACTTGTTGAAGACCACGAGGCGCGGCTTGTCGGCAAGCTTCAGCTCCTCGAGGATCGTCTCCACCTGGTGGATCTGCTCTTCGAGCCGGGGGTTGGAGCAGTCGACGAGATGGAGGAGCAGATCGGCGTCCTGCAGCTCTTCCAGAGTCGCCTTGAAGGCACCCATGAGCGACTTGGGGAGGGAGCGGATGAACCCCACCGTATCGGTGATGATCACCTCCCGTTCCCGGGGGAAGCGGAGCCGGCGGGTCGAGGTGTCGAGGGTGGCAAAGAGGAGGTTCTCGGTGAAGACCTCGCTCCTGGTCAGGGCGTTGAGGAGGGTCGATTTGCCGGCATTGGTGTACCCGACGATGGAGACGATGGGGAGTCCCGCCCGGACCCGGCGCTGCCGCCGCTGCTGGCGGCCGCGGGAGAGCTCGTCCAGTTCCCGCTCCAGCTTGGCGATTCGGTCGCGGATCCGCCGCCGGTCGGTCTCCAGCTTCGTCTCGCCGGGGCCGCGCCCCCCAATCCCCCCCATGAGACGGGACATCTGCACGCCGCGCCCCGTGAGCCGGGGAAGGATGTACTTCAGCTGGGCGAGCTCCACCTGCACCTTGCCGTCGAGGCTCGTTGCCCGCCGGGCGAAGATGTCGAGGATCAGCTGGCTCCGGTCGATGACCTTGAGCTCCGTCATCTCGGAGATGGAACGGACCTGGGCCGGGAGCAACTCCTGGTCGAAGACGAGGAGCGTTGCCCCGAGCTGGAGCGCCCGGATCACCACCTCCCGCATCTTCCCCTCCCCCATCAGGTAGCGCGGATTGAACTGCCGGGGGCGCTGGATGACCGTATCGAGCACGGCGACGCCGGCGGTCCGGGCAAGCTCCTTCAGCTCCTCCAGAGAGTCCTCCGCCTCCTCCCGCGCCTGCTTGGTAACCGAGATGAGGATGGCCCGCTCCCCTCCCCCCTTCACCTCCCGCGCGTCGCTGGAGACCGCCGTTTCGAGGGACTGCTCCAGGGTGGAGACGAAGGAGCCGAAATCCATTCGGAACGAGGCGAGGGGCAGGGAGGGCTCCACGCGGTAGGGATGGCCGGCACCGGCGTTCGGGACGAGGGCTGCGGTCTGGATGGAGAGCCGGCGGTCATCTGGATGGATCTGGATGATCGCCATGATGTCGAAGCGCAGTAGCGCCAGGTCGGTGAGGTCGTCCTCCGAAAAGGACTCCCCCTTCAGGTGGGTATGGATGAAGCGCAGCCCCCGCAGGAGCCGGCGCCCCAGGGGGTAGTCGGTGAGCTCGGGGATGAAGAGCCCCTTTTCGTCGCCGACGATGACGTATTCCACGGCTCCGTGGCGGTCGATGAGGACGCCGATCTGCCGCCGGATCTCGCGGGAGAGCTCCACCATCCGCCCCGCGAGCTCGGGGGTGAGGAGCTCGTCGGGGGAGACGCGGCGCCGGTAGAGTCGTTCCAGAGCGGCCGTCTGGCTCGGCTTGAGGCCGATGAGGTTGCCGTGCAGTTGTTTGATATTTATTCTCCGCCCGAACGGACAATTCGCGCCTTGTCCGAACGTTACCGGTCCCCGGTCCCTGGAGCCGGTTTCTTACAGCCCGATGATATTGTAGCCGCTGTCGACGAAATGGATCTCGCCGGTGACGCCGCTCGCCAGCGAACTGGCGAGATAGAGGGCGGAGCCCGCCACCTCGTCCTGGGTGATATTGCGACGCAGAGGGGCTTTCTGCTCCACGTAGCCGGCGATCTGGTTGAATCCGCCAACCCCCGCCGAGGCCAGGGTCTTCAGCGGGCCGGCGGAAATGGCGTTCACGCGGATGCCGTCACACCCCACCGATTCGGCCAGGTACCGGACGCTCATCTCGAGTGCCGCCTTCGCTACCCCCATCACGTTGTAGTTCGGGAACACCTTCTGGCCGCCGTAGTAGGTCAGCGCCAGCACGCTGGCGTCACGTCCCTTCATGAGGGGATAGGCTTCCTTGACCATGGCGACCAGGGAGTAGGCACTGATATCCATGGCGAGGGAGAACCCTTCGCGGGTGGTATTGAGGAACGACCCCTTGAGTTCCTCCTTGTTGGCGAAGGCGACCGAGTGAACGAGGACATCGAGCCCCCCCCACGCCTTCTCCACCTCGCCGAACACCTTCTTCAGGTCCTCGTCGCTCCGTACGTCGCAGGGGAGCACGAGCTGCGCCCCGACGGCCTCGGCCAGGGGGAGCACCCGCTTGGCCACCGTATCGTTGGCATAGGTGACGGCAAGCTCGGCCCCTTCGCGGCGAAACGCCTGGGCAATGGCCCACGCGATGCTTTTCTCGTTGGCGATGCCGAAAATCATCGCCTTCTTCCCATCCAGAAGCCCCATTCACATTCCTCCTGAAAATCTTCGGCACGCATCCCCGTGCCAACAGTCGCCTGTGTCGCAATCGGCCCGGGATGAGTTTTCATTCACCACCGGGCCGGATTCGGGGATAGTAATAAAAAAACCTTTTTTTGGCAAGACATATGGCCGTATTATGGCAAACTGGAAAAGGGTGAACGTCATGATCAACACATTCAATGCGGTCATCGAGGGGAGCGAGCGGCTGAGCAGTCTGGCCGACGTGGACGAGGTGGTGAAAGGGCTCGCCCGACTGCTCAAGAAGATCGTCAGGAGCCGCTGGATCGCCGTCTACTTTTTCGACCGTGAGCGCCGCGACTTCGCCCCCGCCCGCAGCTACGGACTCCCCCCCCGCTTCGTCCCGGTCTTCCGGGAGATGCCGCTGGCACCCGACAAGATCCCCCTCCTCAAGGGGATGCTCCGCAAGAAGCAGCATCTCGTCCTGGCCGATCCCGGCAGTTCCGAACTGATCCCCTCCCACCTCCGCTCCCTCCTCGCCAATCTCACCCTGCTGGCGGTGCCGATGGTGGCGCGCAACCAGGTGATCGGAGCGGTATTCGTGGCCCGCACCCGCGAACTCCCGGCATTTTCCCAGGAGGAGGTGGCCGTCATCCGCGATCTGGTGGGGCATGCGGCCCTGGTGGTCTCCCACATCCAGATCTTCGACGAATCCCTCGACATGGCCCTTGACCTCGCGGGGCGGATCGACGTGATCCTCACCCTGGACGAGATCAACAAGGCCATATCGTCGTCGCTCTCCCGCGAGCGGATCATGGAGACCGCCATCGGGCAGATCGAGCGGATCATCCGCTGCGAGTTCGTGTCGGTCCTCCAGAGCGAGAACGAGGATCTCGTGGTCACAGCCTCCCGCGCCGAGGAGCTCCCCGTCCCCCCGTCATTTCAGGCCGGCACCCGGCTCCCCCGGGGACGCAGCGCCGCATGGAGCGCCCGTCAGAGCGGCAAGAGCACCTGCATTGCCTATCTGGCCAAGTCGCGGAACCTCGGTGCGGCCGACCGCACGCTCCTCTCCGCCGGGGTCAGATCGCTCCTCGCCGTTCCGCTCCTGGCACGGGAAGCGGTGACCGGGGTCCTCCTCCTCGGCGACACCGAGGCCGGGAAATTCGCGCAGCAGGAGACCTTCACCATCGAGAAGATCGCCTCCCAGATGGCGGTGGCCTTGGAGAACGCCCGGCTCTACGAGGACATGCGCACCCTCTTCATCAGCACGGTGGCGAGCCTCGCCAACGCCATCGACGCCAAGAGCCCCTGGACCAAGGGGCATTCCGAACGGGTCATGCGCATCTCCGCCCGCATCGCCACCGAGATGGGGCTGCCGGAGGAGACGGTGGAGCGGGTCAGGCTCGGCGGCCTCCTCCACGACATCGGCAAGATCGGGGTGATCGAGGCGGTCCTGGAAAAGCCGGCCATCCTCTCGGAGGACGAATTCCCGCCGCTGCGCTCCCACCCCGAGAAGGGGGTCGCCATCCTCTCCCCCATCGAGCAGCTGCGGGACGTCCTCCCCGCCATCCTCCACCACCACGAGCGGTTCGACGGCAGCGGCTATCCCCACGGGCTCAAGGGGGAGGAGATCCCGCTGTCGGCCCGGATCGTGGCGGTGGCCGACTCCTTCGACGCCATGGTCTCGGAGCGCCCCTACAAGAAAGGGTTCGCCATCGGCGAGGCCCTCGCCGAACTGCGCGCCTGCGCCGGAAGTCACTTCGATCCGACGGTGGTGGAATATTTCTGCCGCTACGTAGAGCGGACCTTGGGGGATGCGCTGGGAGGAGAGGCCAGGGAGGCCATGAGGCGGGTGGCGGGAACCTGAGGGAGCGGTCTCATTCTCCCCCGGATGCGGGAGAATCCGCAGGCGGAGCAGGGGGGCCGCCGCCCCGCGGCCGGCTTCGGCGCCCGCCTCGACGGCGGCGAGGCGCTCTTCCAGCCGGGCAAGCCGCTGATCCACCGACTCCAGGAGGATGACCGCCCGCTCCACCTTTCCCTTGACGGCAAAGACCACGAAGGGCATAACAAACCAGATCACGGCCAGAAACAGCCCGAGAATCGACATCATCACCATGAAACCGCCGAAGATTTCCATATCCCCTCCGTTACCTGCGAGATCGTCGCACGCAGGGTAATCCCCCCCGCCTCAAAAGTCAATTCTCCTGTTTTTCCGGCCCGTTTCATGTTTACGGAACGGGGAAGATTTCTCTTGCCTTTTTCGCCCCCCATGCTACTATGCCTAAATTTTAAGCAATTCCCTTACGCAAAACGCGCGGTTCCCATGCTCAAGCCCCTCGCCATCGGCTCCCTAGCCCTGGAAAACAATCTCATCCTCGCCCCCATGGCGGGCATTACCAACCTTCCCATGAGGCTTCTGGCGCGGGAACAGGGGGCAGCTCTCTGCTTCACCGAAATGGTGAGCGTCAACGGCCTCGTGCGCGACGGCCAGAAAAGTTTCGACCTGGTGCGGAGCAGTGCCGCCGACCGTCCCCTGGGGGTCCAGCTCTTCGGCGACGACCCGGAGACGGTGGCCGAGGGGGCACGGCTCGTGGCGGCCGACGCCGATCTCATCGACATCAACATGGGGTGCCCGGTCAAAAAGGTGGTCGGCACCGGCGCCGGAAGTGCCCTGCTGCAGGATCCGGCCAAGGTCAGGGCCATCGTGCGGGCCGTGCGGCGGGCAACCAGCCTCCCCCTCACCGTCAAGATCAGGAGCGGCTGGAACTGCGGCGAGCCGAATTTCCTGGAGATCGCCCGCATCGCCGAGGAGGAGGGGTGCGACGCCATCACCCTCCACCCCCGGAGCCGGTCACAGATGTTCGAGGGACGCGCCGACTGGACCCACATCGCCCATTTGAAGCGGGCCGTGGCGGTGCCGGTCATCGGGAGCGGCGACCTCTTCACCGCCGCCGACGTGGCCGCCATGCTGGAAGAGACCGGCTGCGACGGGGCAATGGTGGCCCGGGGGGCCCTCGGCAATCCGTGGATCTTCAGTCAGGCCACCGACCTCCTGGGAGGCCGGGAGGCGACGGCGCCTTCCCTCGACGAACGGCTCCGGGTGGCGCTGCGTCACCTGGAGCTCTTCATCGGGGCGGCCGGCGAGCGGGTGGCGCTGCGGGAGATGCGCAAGCACCTCTCCTGGTACTCCCACGGCGTCCCCGGCGCGGCCCAGTTCCGCAAGGAGATCAACACCATCGAGGGCAAAGGCGCCCTGCTCGAAGCGCTTCGCCGCTTCTTCGCCCCGGAGGCGCCATGACCCAGGAAGATATGACCCGGGAGTTCTACGCCAACATCATCGACAGCGTCGGCGACGGAGTCATCGTCATCGACACGGAGGGGCGCGTCGCGCTCATGAACCCGGCGGCCGAGGAGATCACCGGCCTCTCCCGGCGCCAGGCCCAGGGGAACCTTTTTTTGACCCTCTTCCGGGAGGTGGAGATCCTCCGGGAGATGGTGGAAAAGACCGCCTCCTCCGGCATGAGCATCTCGGACCATGAGAACATCGTGATCCGCAAGGCCAAGCACCTCACCCCGGTCTCCGCCACCACCTGCCCCCTCATGCTCGCCAGCGGCGAGATGACCGGCACAATCCTGATGCTGCGGGACCTGACGAGCATCCGGGAGCTGGAGGACGCGGTGCGCCACGCCGACCGGCTCTCGACCCTCGGGACCCTGGCGGCGGGGCTTGCCCACGAGATCAAGAACCCCCTCGGCGGGATCAAGGGGGCGGCCCAGCTCCTGGATCTGGAGCTTCCGGAGGGGAGCGAACTCCGCGACAACGTCCGGATCATGGTCAAGGAGGTGGAGCGGGTCAACCGGATCGTGGAGGAGCTCCTGGCGCTGGCCTCGCCGCGCCGGCTCACCCTCGCCCCGACGAACCTCCACAAGGTCCTCGGCGACATCGTGACGCTCCAGAAGCGGGCCACCGAGGGGCGCACCATCAGCTTCCAGCAGCAGTTCGATCCGAGCATCCCCCCGATCCTCGTCGACGAGGCGCTCCTGACCCAGCTCTTCCTGAACCTGGTCAAGAACGCCGTGGAGGCGGTGGACAACGGGGGAGTCGTCCGGATCACGAGCCGGGTCATCTCCGACTACAGCATGACCCAGAAGGGGGAGCGCCGCTCCCGCCTGGTGGCCGTGGAGGTGAGCGACGACGGTCCCGGCATCCCGAAGGAGCAGCTGGAACAGCTGTTCACCCCATTTTTCACCACCAAGGCGAAGGGGACGGGGCTCGGCCTCGCCATCTGCCAGAAGATCGTCTCCGAACACCGGGGGATGATCAAGGTGGAGTCGGCCCCCGGGACGGGGACGACCTTCACCGTCATGGTGCCATTAATCCAGTAGGCACTGGCCCGGGGGAAGACCGACCGGTTTTGCCCCTGCCCCATTGCCCGACTTTCGAGGTTTTTCATGTTACTGAACCGAATACTCGTAGCCGATGACGAAGAGAGCATGCGCTGGGTCCTTTCCAAGGCCCTGCGCAAGAAGGGGTTTGCCGTGGATCTCGCCCGCGACGGCGAGGAGGCGCTGCGCCTCATCCAGTCCGCCCCCTACGACCTGGCGATCCTCGACATCAAGATGCCGGGGCTCTCGGGGCTGGAACTCCTCGACCAGGTCAGGGAGCTGAAGAACGACCTCCTCGTGGTAATCATGACCGCCGAGGCCTCCATGAAGAACGCCGTTGAGGCCATGAAACGCGGCGCCTACGACTACATCACCAAGCCGTTCGACCTGGACGTGATCGACGCCATCATCGAGAAGGTGAGCAGGGCCCGGGAGATCACCTCCCAGATGTCGGTCCTGAAGGAGGAGCTGAAGGATCGCTACCACCTGGAGAAGAACATCATCGGCAACTCGCCGGCCATGCGGGAGATCTACAAGACCATCGGTAAGGTGGCGCCGAGCGACATCACCGTCCTCGTCCAGGGGGAATCGGGGACCGGCAAGGAGCTCATCGCCCGGGCGATCCACTTCAACTCCAAGCGGATCGGCAAGCCGTTCATCGCCCTCAACTGCGCCGCCATCCCGAAGGAACTCCTGGAGAGCGAGCTCTTCGGCTTCGAGAAGGGGGCCTTCACCGGCGCCACCGAGCGCAAGCTCGGCAAGTTCGAGCAGGCCAACGGCGGCACCATCTTCCTCGACGAGATCGGCGACATGCCGCTGGACCTCCAGGCGAAGATCCTCCGGGTTCTCCAGGAGAAGGAGGTGACCCGCACCGGCGGGAGTCAGAACATCTCCGTGGATGTCCGGATCGTCGCCGCCACCAACCAGGATCTGGAGGAGCTGGCGCGGAAAAAGCAGTTCCGGGAGGACCTCTTCTACCGCCTCAACGTGGTGCCACTCCATCTCGTGCCGCTGCGGGAGCGCAAGGAGGACATCCCCCTGCTGGTGGAGTACTTCCTCAAGAAGACCTGCGCCGAACTGGAGGTTGCGGGCCGGACCTGCTCCGCCGAGGCGATGGCGCTCCTTACCGCCTCCGGCTGGCCGGGGAACGTCCGGGAACTGGAAAACACCATCAAGCGGGCGGTGATCCTCTCCTCCGATTCGCTCCTGACCCCCGCCGATTTCCCGGGGCTCCGGGTCCAGCGCGGCGGAGAGCCGGCGGCGACCGACGAACTGTCGCTGGAGGCCCTCGTCGACATGAAGCTGCGGGTGAGCCTCACCAACCTCGACAAGATGGAGACCGGTGACATCTACAACCTGGTCCTGCGCCAGATCGAGCGCCCCCTGGTCCGCTTCGTCCTCGAAAAGACCCGCGGCAACCAGGTGAAGGCTGCCGACATCCTCGGCATCAACCGCAACACGCTCCGGAAGAAGATCCAGGAACTGGGGATCGAACTCCGGAAGAGCGACTGAGCGCATTGCCGCAAATCGAAAGGAGGAATCAACGGATGGGAGTGATGGAGACGTTTTTTCTCGACAGGAATCAGGCGGTGCTGGTGGTCGTCGACGTGCAGGAGAAGCTCTGCCTCGCCATGGACCAGGAAGTGCTCGCCCAGCTGACCCGCAACACCGGCATCCTCCTGGAGGCGGCGCGGGAGCTCGGCATCCCGGTCATCGTCACCGAGCAGTACGTGAAGGGGCTCGGCTGCACCGTGCCGGAACTGCGGGAGAAGTTCGACGGAAACGCCTATGAGAAGATGGCCTTCAGCTGCTGCGGCGACCAGGCGTTCCTGAACCGTCTGGCGGAACTGGGGCGCCGGCAGATCATCGTCACCGGGATGGAGACCCACGTCTGCGTCCTCCAGACCATCCTGGAACTGCGGGAGCGGGGGTACCACGTGCACCTCGTCAAGGACGCGGTCATGAGCCGGAAGAAGGGGAACTGGAAGGTGGGGATCGATGCCGCGGCCGCCGCCGGCGCCGTCGTCACCTCCACCGAAGCGGCGCTCTTCCAGCTTTTGCGCGTGGCCGGCACCGAGGAATTCAAGAAACTGTCGAAACTGGTGCGCTGAACCGCACGGTTAACAGAGAGAGACGAAAAAAGCCGCCCTGGCCGGGGCGGCTTTTTTCGTGCGGATTTCAATCGTTCACCTCAGAACGGAATCGCCACCTTCACGGCGACGCCGTTCACCAGCGGGTCGATCTGCCTGGTGATCCGCCGCAACTGCTCCTTCGGAACCTCCTGGGGGAGATAGTCGTTATAGCTGACGTCCACCGTCACCCCGCCGCGCAGCACCATGCTCACGTCACCATCGCTGTTGGCCGCCAGCATGCCGGCAAGCCCCTTTGCCCGGGCCCGGGCCGGGATTCCGGGGCCGCTCACCACCTCCTGCTGAACGGAACGGGTCAGGGTCACCACCGACGCCCCCTCTTCCGCTCCGGCACCCCCCGCCGCCAGCAACGCACCTGTCAGCAGAACCCCCGTCACCACACCTCGATAATACCTGCGGAGCGCCACCATGGTCCGCCTCCTTCGCCGGCACCGGCGGCAACAAAAAAGCCGGGGCCGAATAATGTCTGTGACATTTCGGCAACCCGGCTGTCTCGGTGAGACCCTGTAGGCTTTCCGCCCCATCCTCGCGGATGGTTTAGTATTATCGTCTATCACTCGGTGATGTTGTTTGTGTTGATCTTTGCAATCAACATGCCGGCATCCGGCCAAACACCATCAAACAGGTAACAGCAGCGTTACACGCGGTTTCCCGCGAAGAGCACGCCGGCCAGCCCTCCTCCCGGAGACGAAAAATGTCGCCAGGTGACCGGAAGGGTCGGCGATCAGGCGATGAGCCGCCGCGCGATGACGTCGTGGCTCAGCCAGACGACCGGTGACTCCGGCTCCCAGGAGTAATCGAACATCAGACGTCCCACCGCCTGAAAGACCGACCGGGAGAGCTCGGCGCAGACAACGTTCTTCGGATCGGCGCTCATCGCCATGAGCCCGTCGGAAGCAGTGAGCATGAATGCCGCCTGCTCCGGCGTGTTGTGGTGGGGCCACTCCTCGAACCGGCTGAACTGCTCCATGAGCGGCGCGCCGAGGTAGGCATCGGCCTTGGCCACCAGTGCGTCGAGGGCCTCACTCTCCGCGAGGAGCCCCTGGCACGCCTGCCAGATCGCCTCGGCCGCCGGGCCGCCCCCTTCCTTCCTCAGGGCGGTGAGGAGCGGATAGAGGGAGATCTCCACCCCGAGGAAGAGGGCGCTGGAGTTGGTCTGGATCTCGGGGGAGTTGTAAACCGTGGCCTTCACCCCTCCCCGCCACGCCTTTTCAGCCACCTGTTCGAGGCGGATCTTGGCCCATCCCTGGAGGTACGGGGTGTACGACTGCCAGCGGTACTCGCCCCCCACCAGAACCCCGCAGCCGTGGTACCCGTAGGCGGTGTAGGCGACCGTCTTCCCCTCACCTTCCACCCGGTCGCGGAGCGAAGCCGTGGCGGCGATCAGGGCATCGAAGGTATCGGCTGTCACCTCGTCGAAGGAGAGGGAGCAGAGCTGCCCCACGTCGGATTTCCAGAAGAGCTCCGACGAGAGATAGCGGTCCCCCTGCCCCTTGAAGACCCGGTTCAGCAGCGGCATCAGGGTGCGGGCCCGGGGGATGCCGCCGGCCATGGTGTGGGCCACGAGGAGGTTCGCTCCGGCGGGGACGAGCTTCTCCAGCTCCGCCGCGAAGGAGGCGAGGTTGGCGCGAAAGCGGGCGATTCCCTTCAGCCGCGACTCACCGATGGCCGCCATGTCGAGCTTCGTCTCGGCCACCGAATCGGGCTTCACCCCCTTGAGCCGGTCGGCGGGGGTGAGGCCGTCGGCAGCGGGCTCCAGATCGAACCCCGCCTCCAGGGGGACGTTGATGATCGTTCCCCCCAGGTTCGCCTCGGCCTCGGCCAGCTCCTCGGCGGTCAGGGGACGCAGGGGGCCGTTGTTGTCGCGGCGCCCCACGGTGGCGCCGATGATGGTCATGCCGGCCTTTTTCGCCTCGTCGACGATGCCGTTGGCGTAGCCGCGGCCGAAGAGCTCGCCAAAGAGGACGAAGACGTCGCCTTTGCCGTAGCCGGCGGCGGCGGGAAGTTGCGGGAGGGGATTGTATTGGGTCACGGATAGGCTCCTTTGTGTTCTATTCTTTTTCTTCCACGTCCACGATCAGGCCGCGGCCGAAGCAGACCCCCCGCTTCGCGCTCTTGATGAAGTCGAGGAGGTAGCGGACGTCGTCGGTGACGGTGAGGGTGCGCTCCGCCTCGACCAGGGCGTTCTGCATGTTGAGCCCGGAGAGGAAGAGGAGCTTGAAGGCGTTTTTCAGCGCCCGGATGCGGGCCTGGTCGAAGCCGTTGCGCCGCAGCCCCACCAGGTTCAGGGCCTTCACCGTGTGGGTGTCGTCCATGATGCAGAACGGCGGGACGTCGCGGGAGGTGCGGGAGAGCCCCCGCATCATGGCGAACTTCCCGATCCGGATGAACTGGTGGACCACGCAGTTCCCCGAGATGATGGCCCGGTCCTCCACGATGACGTGCCCCGCCAGGAGCGCCCCGCCGGCGAGGATGATGTTGTTCCCCACCTCACAGTTGTGCGCCACGTGGGACTGGACCATGAAGAAGTTGTTGTCGCCGACCACCGTCTTGGTCCCCGGCCGGTTGCCGCGATGGATGGTGGCGTACTCACGGATGATGTTGCCGTTGCCGATGAGGGTCCAGCTCTCCTCCCCCTTGTAGCCGAAATCCTGCGGATCGTGGCCGACGATGGCGCCGTAGTGGATCGTGTTGTTCTCGCCGATCTGCGTCCAGGGGCCGACCACGGCGTTGGCCATGATCCGCGTGCCGGCGCCGACGGAGGAGTGGTCTCCCACCACCACGTTGGGGCCGATCTCGACGCCGGGGGCGATGGTTGCGGAGGGGCTGATCCGGGCGGAGGGATGGATATCAGTAGTCATGACGCTTCTCCAGGTTCTCGAACTTGGTGTACTGGCCGTTGAAGAGCAGCCGTACGGTGCCGATGGGGCCGTTACGCTGCTTGCCGATGATGATCTCGGCGTCCTTGTCGTGATCCTTGGTGCAGGAGCCGTCGCGCTTCTTGCAGTCGTCGCAGTAGACCGCGTCGCGGTAGACGAACATGATCACGTCGGCATCCTGCTCGATGGCTCCCGACTCCCGCAGGTCACTCATGATCGGACGCTTGTCGGTGCGGCTCTCCAGGGAGCGGTTGAGCTGGGAGAGCGCCACCACCGGCACCTCCAGCTCCTTGGCCAGGGCCTTGAGAGAGCGGGAGATCTCCGAGATCTCCTGCTGGCGCGACTCGATGTTGGCGCTTCCCCGCATGAGCTGGAGGTAGTCGACCACGATCAGCCCCAGGCCGTGCTCCGCCTTGAGGCGCCGGGACTTGGCCCGCATCTCCATCACCGGGATCGCCGGGGTGTCGTCGATGAACATCTTCGCCTTGGAGAGCTTGTCGGCGCCGTGGGTCAGCTTGTGCCAGTCGGTGTCGATGAGGTGGCCGGTCCGCAGCCGGCTCGCATCCACCCGTGACTCGGAGCAGAGCAGACGCATCACGAGGGACTCCTTGCTCATCTCCAGCGAGAAGATGGCCGCCGGCGCCGGCGAGTCAGCGTGGGCCGCGGCGTACTGGGCGATGTTCAGGGCGAAGGCGGTCTTTCCCATGGAGGGGCGGCCGGCGATGATGATGAGATCCCCCTTCTGGAAGCCGGCGGTCATCTCGTCCAGGTCGTAGAAGCCGGTGGGGGTGCCGGTGACCGCCTGCTTCTTCTCGTAGAGGGACTCGATATGCTTGAAGGTGTCCTTCAGGATGGTGCCGACGGGGGTGAAGGCGGGGCGGAGCTTGTTGTCCGAGATCTCGAAGATCGTCTTCTGGGCGGAGTCGAGGAGCTCCTCCATCCCGGCCTCCCCCTCGTACCCCCGGGTGACGATGTCGGTGGCGGCGGTGATGAGGCGCCGGGTGATCGACTTCTCCTTTACGATCTTGCAGTAGTAGGCGATGTTGGCGGCGGTGGGGACGTAGTCCACCAGCGTCGCCAGATAGGCCCCCCCCCCCACCTCTTCCAGCTCCCCCTTGCGCTTGAGGATGTCGGTGAGGGTGATGAGGTCGCACGGCTCGTTGCGGGTGGAGAGATCCACCATGGCACGGAAGATCTTGCGGTGCGATTCGCGGTAGAGGTCCTCCGCCTCCACGGTCTCCAGGGCCCGGTTGATCGCCTCGTTGTCGAGGAGGATACCGCCGAGGATCGACATCTCGGCCTCCAGGCTCTGGGGGGGAACTTTTCTCAGATCGACTGCGGACATGGCCTGCCTTGGGAAAAAGCGGTGGAAGTAACTCGCGGGAAGGGGGTACTATACCGCGCGGAGGAGTGCCGGGTCAACGATTTTGACCGCGGCGCCCCTTCCGCCGAAGCCGCGGAAAAACGGGAGATCCTGCCGCCGGAAACGGAAACAGCCGGCAGAGAGCCGGCTGTTTCCACGGGATCCAAATAGGCTGTCGTGCGAGGGTCAGTCGCAATCCTCGCGCCAGAGGCACTGGTCCTGCCCGCAGCTGTCCGCCTTCCCTTCGGCGAAACAGTCGGTGTTTCCCTCGGCCCGCTGGATGGCCTTCACCAGATCGACCTTCTTCATGGTGCCGGCCTTCACCCCCCGTTCTTTAGCGATATCCTTGATCTCCTGCATCTTCATGGCCCGTTCCTCCCCCTATCCTTGATTTCCGGTTCTGTTCAGCATAATGGCACAATGTTGTAACGACGTGACGATCTCCTAACATGTACCAGAGGATTCACCGGTCCGCAAGGAGACGCCCCCCCTTTTCTCTCCCGACCCGCCGTTCTCCGGCTCCGCCCGGTAGACCGTGACCATGTTTTTCCCCGCCCGTTTGCTGGCGTACATCGCCTCGTCCGCCCGGGTCATGACATCCGCCACGTCGACGCCGTCATCGGGGTACGACGCGATCCCCGCCGAGAGGGTCGCCGTGAGCCTCTTGCCGGCGTACTCGAAGGGGGTCTCGCGCATCTGGACGATGAGCCGCTGCACCGCCGCCTCGATATCATGCTTGCCGGCCTCCACGTACATGACCACGAACTCGTCCCCGCCATAGCGGGCGACGATGTCGGTGCAGCGGATGCTCTGCCCGATCATCCGCGCCGTGTGACGAATCAGGTCGGTCCCGGCAAGGTGGCCGTGCACGTCGTTGATCTTTTTCAGATTGTCCGCATCGAGCATGCAGATGGTAAAGGGACGGTGGTAGCGCATGGCGAGCTTCTCCTGGATATCAGCCAGGTGGAAGAAGTTCCGCATATTGCTGAGCCCCGTCACCTCATCGGCGAGGGAGAGTTTCTCGATTTCCCGCCGGGCGTGCTCCGCCTCGCCGGAAAGCATCGCCCCCAGATGGGCGGTCAGCACAAAGGAAAAGAGATGGAGGAGGTATTCCGCCAGCGACGCGTGGGTGGCGACGATGCCGGCACGGTCGGGGAGGCTCAGGATGACGTACGAAGAGACCGCCAGCCCCGCCATGAAATAGGTCGCGCGCCGCCCCTGGGTGAGGGAGGCGGCCATCAGCACCAGGTAGATGAGCGGGATGAAGGGACTGTCAACCCCGCCGGTGATCCGGGAAACCGCAACGATGAAGCAGAGAAAGATCATCAGGTCGACAAAGGTCTTCCCCCGGCTCGACGTCCCCCGCAGGATCAGGTAGCGGGCCGCCACGTTGTACGCGAAGAGCGCGAAACAGGAGATCGCGAGCACCATGGCACTCCGCTCGGCCGGCTCCATCAGCTTGATGCTCAGCGACACGAGGGCGATCAGAAGCCATGAGATGTTCCCCATGATCCGATCGTATCCGGCGTAACGCCCCGACTCATCCAGGGGGTGCCGACCGTTTCTCTCCGTCTCCACCATACCCTTCCCCGCAACCGCCGGCGGCGCCGGCGGAAAATGCCGCCCGAGAACAATCTCCATATCTCATCGGCGTCGCGCGGCGGAAGTTGAGTATTTTCATGAAAAAATCCGCGCAACTTCCCTCTCGACAAATTGAGATTTTTTAAATAAGATTCCGCCGTATACAGTATACGATTCCGTCATATCCCCCCACGAAAGGAGAGCAGACGATGTCCACCAAGCCGTTCGTCTACCAGGAGCCCTTCCCCCTCGCCAAGGAGAGCACCACGTACCGCAAGATCGAGGGTTCCGAAAAGCATGTGACCGTCGAGCAGTTCGCCGGCAAGGATGTGCTGCGGGTCTGCCCCGAGGCGCTCGCCATCCTCGCCAACGAGGCGATGCGCGACGTTTCCTTCCTGCTGCGTCCCGAGCACAACGAATCGGTGGCCAAGATCCTCCGCGACCCGGAGGCGTCCCAGAACGACAAAGGGGTGGCGCTGGCTTTCCTGCGCAACGCCGAGATCGCCGCCCAGTTCGAGCTCCCGGTCTGCCAGGATACCGGCACCGCCACCATCATCGCCAAGAAGGGGCAGCAGGTCTGGACCGGCGGTAAAGACGAGGAATACCTCTCCAAGGGGGTCTACAAGACCTACACCGAGGAAAACCTCCGCTACTCCCAGACCGTGGCGCTGGACATGTACGAAGAGATCAACACCGGCACCAACCTCCCGGCCCAGATCGACATCCAGGCCGTGGACGGCGACGCCTACAAGTTCCTCTTCATGGCCAAGGGTGGCGGCTCCGCCAACAAGACCTCCCTCTTCCAGGAGACCAAGGCGCTCCTCACCCCCGAAAAGCTGGAGAAGTTCCTCGTCGACAAGATGAAGTACCTCGGCACCGCCGCCTGCCCGCCGTACCACATCGCCGTCGTCGTCGGCGGCACCTCGGCCGACGCCTGCATGAAGGCGGTGAAGCTCGCCAGCGCCAAATACTATGACGATCTCCCGACGACGGGGAACGAGTACGGCCAGGCCTTCCGCGACCTGGAACTGGAGGAGAAGCTCCTCCAGGCCGCCTGCAAGCTCGGCATCGGCGCCCAGTTCGGCGGCAAGTACTTCGCCCACGACATCCGGGTCATCCGCCTGCCGCGCCACGGCGCCTCCTGCCCGGTGGGGATGGCGGTCTCCTGCTCCGCCGACCGCAACGTCAAGGCGAAGATTACCCGCGATGGCCTCTTCGTCGAAGAGCTCGACCGCAACCCGGGGCGCCTCATCCCCGATCAGTACCGCGGCAAGCATGAGCACGGCGTCAAGATCGACCTCAACCAGCCGATGAAGCAGATCCTCGCCGAACTCAGCAAATACCCGGTGGCCACGCCGCTGCTCCTGAACGGCACCATCGTCGTCGGCCGCGACATCGCCCACGCCAAGTTCAAGGAGATTCTCGACAGCGGCAAGCCGCTCCCCGACTACCTCCTGAACCACCCGATCTACTACGCCGGTCCGGCCAAGACCCCGAAGGGAAAGGCCTCCGGCTCCTTCGGCCCCACCACCGCCGGCCGCATGGACAGCTACGTGGATCTCCTCCAGGCCAATGGCGGTTCGATGATCATGATCGCCAAGGGGAACCGGAGCCAACAGGTCACCGACGCCTGCAAGAAGCACGGCGGGTTCTACCTCGGCTCCATCGGCGGCCCGGCAGCGGTCCTCGCCGAGGAGAACATCAAGAAGGTGGAGTGCATCGACTTCCCCGAGCTCGGCATGGAAGCGGTCTGGAAGATCGAGGTGGAGAACTTCCCCGCCTTCATCCTAGTGGATGACAAGGGGAACGATTTCTTCAAGCAGCTGGGCCTGTAACGAAGAAATCCCCCGCGATCGCGAAAGAAGTCCCCGGCTGCACCGCAGTCGGGGATTTTTTTGTGCCGTGCGCCCGGGGTCTTTTGGCTTGACAGGAAACAAAGGGATAACGTATACAGGACAACCCGCGTTTTATCGCTTATGTTCCGGGCAATTAGCCGCACCTATCCAATCCGCGAAAGAGAGAACCATGATCAACCTGAAACCCGAAGTCGTTGCCCAGCTCGAGCGCGTGCTCGGCTCCGTCGAAATGCTCCTCCCCCGGGCGGTCAAGCCGATCGACTGGGCCTCATGCTCCGCCGCCAACTGGCGCCGCCACTCCTTTTCCGGCTTTCTCGAACCGGTCAGAGTGACCGACGGCACCACGCTCGACGAACTGCTGGGGGTGGAACGGCAGAAGGAGATCATGGTCAACAATACCCGCCAGTTCCTGAAGGGGCTGCCGGCCAACAACGCCCTCCTCTGGGGATCGCGGGGGACCGGCAAGTCATCACTGGTGAAGGCGCTCCTCAACGAATACGCCGCCGAGGGACTCCGGGTGATCCAGGTGGAGAAGGAAGACCTCATCTACCTCTCCGAGATCTTCGCCGCGGTAGAAAACGAGCCGTACCGCTTCATCCTCCTCTGCGACGACCTCACCTTCGAGGTGGGGGAGCTGGGGTACAAGATGCTCAAGAGCGCCCTCGACGGCTCGGTCTACTCGGCCCCCGAGAACGTCCTGATCTACGTCACCTCCAACCGCCGCCACCTCCTCCCCGAGTATGAGACCGACAAGCTGGGGGGGAAGTACGTCAACGGCGAGCTCCAGCAGAGCGAGGCGACGGAGGAGAAGGTATCGCTTTCCGACCGGTTCGGCCTCTGGATCCCGTTCCACGTCTTCACCCAGGACCGCTACATCGAAGCGGTGCGCCTCTGCGTCGAGCGCGAGGCCCGCAACCGCAGGGTGGAGATCCCCTGGACGAAGGAGCTGGAGCAGGACGCCATCAAATGGTCCCACGACAAGACCAAGCGCTGCGGCCGGACCGCCTTCCAGTTCTCCAAGAACTGGGTGGGGCAGCACCTCCTCTCCCGCCAGTGAGCGGTGTCCCGAAAACCGGTTGCCTGCGGGCAATGCTTGACTTTCGGCACCGACATTATATCCTTGCCGTTGGCCCCCCACGGGCACACAGACCAATCCCAAGGAGAAACCGCATGAAAAAGACCCTCGTAGCCATGACCGCCTGCCTCACCCTCGGCGCCTTCGCCGGCATCGCTGCCGCCGCCGACTACACCGTCACCGTCCCCTCTCCTTCCGCCGAGCTCCAGAAGAAAGAGGACCAGGCAAAGGAAAAGGTCCAGAAGAAGGAGAAGGCCGCTAAAGAGAAGGTTGCGGAGAAGGAAAAGAAGGTTGCGGACAAGGAAGCCGAGGTGAAGGATAAGGCCGAGAAGAAGAAGGCCCAGGCCAAGGAGAAGCACCAGAAGGTCAAGAGCAAGGTGAAGCAGAAGAAGGAGAAGGCCGAGCAGATGAAGGAAGAAGGGAAAAAAGAGATGCAGGACATGAAGGACATGAAGTAACCGTCCTTCCCGCATCAGGCATTTCTCCGGGGGGCTGCGCCAGCAGCCCCCCGTTCAAGCGTCCCCCGATAGCCACTCCCCGGCACCATTCAAGCGAACCATGAAACTCCCTGCCCAACTCTATCCCGGCACCCTCATCCGCCGCTACCAGCGGTTCCTTGCCGACGTGCAGCTCGACGACGGCACGATCGTCACCGCCCACTGCCCCAACTCCGGAAGCATGAAGGGGTGCAACGCCCCCGGCAGCCCGGTCTACCTCTCCCGCAGCGACAACCCCGCCCGCAAGCTCGCCTACACCTGGGAACTGGTCCGGAGCGACGGGTTCTGGGCCGGCATCAACACCGGGCTTCCCAACCGCCTCGTGCGGGAAGCGATCGAAAACGGCACCATCGCGGAACTGCAGGGGTACGGGACGATTCGCCCCGAGGTCCCCTACGGCACCCGCAGCCGCATCGATCTCCTGCTGGAGGGGGAGCAGGGGCGCTGCTGGGTGGAAGTGAAAAATGTGACCCTTGTGGAGGGAGGGAGGGCGCTCTTCCCCGATTCCGTCACGGAGCGGGGCCAGAAGCACCTGCGGGAGTTGATGGAGGTGGTGAGGCAGGGAGACCGGGGGGTGATCTTCTTCGTGGTGCAGCGGGGGGACGGCAGCGCGGTGGCGCCGGCAGATGCCATCGACCCGGAGTACGGCCGGCTCCTGCGCCAGGCGGCGGCCAGCGGCGTGGAGCCCCTCGCCTACCGGGCGCTGGTGACGCCGGAGGAGATCAGGCTGGTGGAGCGGATGCCGGTGGTGCTGGAGGGATAGGGCGCCCCGGACGGCACTCCGTGGCGATCAGTGCCCGCACCATCTCTTCCGCGGTGGCAAGGGCGTCACGCACCGCGGCACTGAACCCCTCCCCGTGGCCGAAGTCGTATCCCGCCACGGTCACGATCCATGCCGGGGGAGCCGCGCCGTAGAGCGCGCCGGCAATTGCCAGGATCTCTTCGGGCGAACCGTGATGCCCAAGAGAGCTCCCCCCCACGGCCGGCGAAACCCGGCCCAGGCGGACCGGCTCCCCATCCGGCGCGGTGCCCGGCCGGGCATCGCAGAAGATCGCACCGGTCAGGCCGGGAGCGGCAAGCTCCTCCGCCAGCTCGGGGAAAAGCTGCGGCACCTCGATCACCCTGACCCCATCCCCCGCCCCGCCAGCCACCGCCCGGACCAGCGCCACCCCGGCCCCGTCGTCGCGCCGCAGGACGTTCCCGTATCCGATCAGCAGCACCATGGCAGGTCCATTGGACGGTCACCAGATCGCCCGTACCCCTCACCCCCGCCCCTCTCCCTCGGGGCGAGGGGAGAAATTTTACCCTCTCCCCCGGGGAGAGGGTGGCTGAGGGCCGGGTGAGGGGTGACCGCGCCCCCCCTCACTGGCGGGCCGCCTCGTCGAGCAGCGTCCCGTCCGGCCCCAGGAGGAAGAGCCGCAGCGGCATCCGGCCATAGGCGTGGGTGGCGCAGGAGAGGCACGGGTCGTAGGCGCGGATGCCGTGCTCGATCCGATTCAGGATCCCCTCGCTGAATTTCCCCCCCTTGATGAAGGTCCCCGCGATCTGGAGGATGGTGCGGTTCATGGCCAGGTTGTTCTGGCCGGTGGCGATGAGGAGGTTCAACCGCCGGACGATGCCGTCGGCATCCACCTCGTAGTCGTGGAAAAGGATGCCACGGGGGGCCTCGCAGAAGCCGACTCCGGCCTGCTGGTTGATGCCGGCGTCGCTGCGGACGTGGAGGTCCAGGAGCTCCGGGTCGTCGAGCATCTCCCCGATCCGCTCCAGGGCGTGGAGGATCTCGATGAGCCGCGCATGGTGGTAGTGGAAGCTGCCGGTGACGGTCCGGCCTCTCCCCCGCAGATCGCGGAAGCGGACCAGCTCGCGTTCCGCCTCGGGAGTACCGGCGGAGTCGCAGATATTGAGGCGCGCCAGGGGGCCCACGCGGAACATCCCGCCGTCCGCCTCCCCCCCCCGGCTCCGGTAGTAGGGGAAGAGCATGTAGCTCCACGGCTCGGCCCGCTCGGCAATGGCAAGGTCGTACTGCTCGGGGGGGATCTCCTCCACCACCGTGCCGCCGGCGTCGACGAAACGGAGCACCCCGTCGTAGTACTCCAGTTCCCCCTCCACCTCGGAGACGAGACCGGCGAAGAGGGAGGGGAAGTCGCCGAAGGCGCTGATCTCGGAGCCGTGGCGGTCGTAGATCTCTTCCAGCAGCCCGAGGGCGGCGCGGACGATGGCAAGGCCGTCGGGGAGAAGAGCGGCTATCTGCTCCCGGTGGGAGGGCGGGAGCGGCTCACGGACCCCGCCGGGGACCGCCCAGGAGGGGTGGACGCTCTGCCCCGCCACCAGGCTCACGATCCGCTGGCCGATCTGGCGCAGCCTGATCCCGCCGCGGGCCACCTCGGGACGGTCCGCCAGGAGCCCCATGAGGTTTCGGCGGGACGGCTCCGCGGCCATCCCCATCAGGAGATCGGCGGCGGAGAGGTGGAAGAAGCTCAGGGCATGGCTCTGGATGAGGGAGGCCAGGTTGGCGATCCGCCGCAGCAGCACGGCGGCGGGAGGGGGGCTCACCCCGAGGATGGCGTCGCCAGCCCGGGCGGCGGAGATGGAATGGCTCACCGGACAGATGCCGCAGATGCGGGCGGTGATGCCGGGCATCTCCCAGATGCTCCGGCCGACGCAGAACTGCTCGAAGCCGCGGAACTCGGCAACGTGGAACCGGGCGTCGGCCACCTCCCCGGCGTCGTCGAGCCGGATGGTGATGGTGGCGTGACCCTCGATGCGGGTCACGGGGTCGATGGTGATGGTGCGGGACATAAGCTCTACTCTTTCTTGAATTCGTGAGGCCGGGGAGGCCGCTTCCGCTCAGAGTGCCCTGTTTCTGCCTCTCCAGGACTCATTCCGCTACGGCCGATCAACTCACCCTGACGGGTTCGAACATGATCGACCGCTGACGCTCCATTCGTCCGGTTTGGCGACGAAACAGGGCACATTCGCTCCATCGGACTCCCCGGCCTCACGGAATCAGCGGTTCTCCTATCCGAAGGTGCGCATCGACTCGGCAAGGGCCACCGGCTCGCCGCGCAGCAGCGCTCGGACCGCCTCCCAGATCCGGTCGGCGTCGGGGGGGCAGCCGGGGACGTAGCCATCCACCGGGATCACCTGGTGGAGCGGCAGGGCCCGGGGGAGGAGCTCCGGGACGCTCGTGTAATCGAGAAACGCCGAGCCGGCGCGCCCGTCGGCAGAGCGAAACGGCGCGAGAATCGCGCTGGTCGGCAGCAGGTTGCGCATGCTCGTGACATTGCCGGTGACGGCGCAGTCGCCGAGGCTCACCACCCGGCCGCTCCGCTCCCGCACCCGCTCCGCCATGGCAAGGTTGGCGCGGTTGGTGACCGCCCCTTCCACCAGGGTCACGTCGACATCCTCCGGAAACTCCTTGGTGTCGACAAAGGGGCTGAAAACCAGCTCCGCCGCCTCGGCGAGTTCCACGAGCCGCTCGTCCAGGTCGAGGAAGCTCATGTGGCAGCCGGAGCAGCCGCCGAGCCAGACCGTGGCGAACCTGATCTTTCCGTTTTTCCCTCCGCTCATCGCCTCATCCTTCCCATTCCTTCCGGTCGCGCCCTTCCAGCACCCGCCGCAGCATTCCGGGGTCCTTCACCATCTCCCCCACCGCCGCTCCCTTGGTGAAGAGGGCGCCGGTGGGGCAGACCTGGACGCACTTGCCGCAGCTCGTGCAGGTCTCGCTCTCTCCCCAGGGGTAATTCAGGTCGGCCATGATGCGGCTGCGCACCCCCCGGTGGGCGATGTCCCAGGTCCGGACCCCTTCCACCTCGTCGCAGACCCGCACGCAGCGGGTGCAGAGGATGCAGCGGTTGTGGTCCATGCCGAAGCGCTCGTGGGAGAGGTCCATGGTGACCCGTGGCGAGAGGTATTCGTAGCGGACGTGGTCCACCCCCAGGGCGGCGGCGACGTTCTGGAGTTCGCAGTGCCCCACGGAGACGCAGACCGCGCAGTAGTGGTTGCGTTCGGCCAGGAGCAGCTCCACGATCATCCGGCGGTAGCGGATGAGGCGCGTGGTGTGGGTCCGGACCAGCATCCCCTCGCGGGCCATGGTGGTGCAGGCGGGGACCGGGCGGGGGCTCCCCTCCACCTCCACGATGCAGAGCCGGCACCCCCCCCGCTCGCTGAGCCCCTCCATGTGGCAGAGGGTGGGGAGCGTTATGCCGTGTTCGCGCACCACCTCCAGGAGCGATTCCCCACGGCGGCCGCTCACCAGCTCGTCGTTGATCGTCAGTGTGATGACCGGCATCACTCCACCTCCCCGGGAACGCCCATGGCGTGCAGCAGCGCCTCTCCCTCGGCGCCGGGGGCCGGGTTCTCGGCTATGGTGCAGACCCCGGCGGTGCAGCGGCGCTGGCGGATGTGGTCCACGTACTCGTCGCGGAAGTAGCGCAGGGTGCTCAGCACCGGGTTGGGGGCGGTCATGCCGAGGCCGCAGAGGCTCGTGGTGCCGACCAGCTCACAGAGCTCCTCCAGCTTCACCAAGTCATCCATGGTGGCGGTGCCGCTGGTGATCCGCCGCAGCAGCCGGTGCATCTCCACCGTCCCGACCCGGCACGGGGCGCACTTGCCGCAACTCTCGTCCCGGCAGAAATCGAGGAAGAACGAGGCCACGTCGGGCATGCAGCTCGTTTCGTCCATGATGATCAATCCCCCCGACCCCATGATGGTGCCGATCCGCTCCATGCTCTCGTAGTCAAGGGGGGTATCGAGGTACGAGGCCGGGATGCATCCCCCCGAAGGCCCCCCTGACTGGGCCGCCTTGAACCGCTTCCCCGACGGGATGCCACCCCCGATCTCGTAGACCACCTCCCGCAGGGTGGTCCCCATGGGGACTTCGATGAGGCCGGCGATCTCCACCTGGCCGCAGAGGGCGTAGACCTTGGTCCCCCGGCTCTTCGGGGTTCCGATGGCGGCGAACCATTCGGCCCCGCGGCCGACGACGGCGGGGACGGCGGCAAAGGTCTCCACGTTGTTGATGAGGGTCGGGTTCCCCCAGAGCCCCTTCTGGGCCGGATAGGGGGGGCGGTGCCACGGCTGCCCCCGCTTCCCCATGATGGAGGCCATGAGGGAGGTCTCCTCGCCGCAGACGAAGGCGCCGGCACCGGTGCGGATGTCGATGCGGAAGTTGAAGTTGCTGCCGAGGACGCGGCTCCCGAGGAGCCCCTTGCGCTCGGCATCGCGGATCGCCCCTTCCAGCCGCCGTCCCGCCAGGTGGTACTCCCCCCGGACGTAGATGAATCCCTGCTCGGCGCCGATGGCGTAGCCGGCCAGCGCCATCCCCTCCAGGACCCGGTGGGGGTCCGACTCCATGATGGAGCGGTCCATGTAGGCGCCGGGGTCCCCCTCGTCCCCGTTGGCCACCACGTACTTCCGCTCGCCGGGGGCCTTGCGCGCCAGGCTCCACTTGACGCCGGTCGGATAGCCGGCCCCCCCCCGCCCCCGCAGGCCGGAGAGTGAAACCTCGCGGCAGACGTCGTCGGGGGTCATTTCATGGAGGGCGTGGGAGAGCGCCTCGTAGCCGCCGGCCGCCACGTACTCCTCGATCCGCTCGGGGTTGACGGAGCCGCTGTTGGCGAGGACCACCCGCTCCTGGCGGGCGAGGAACGGAAGGTCGGGGGGGAGGGGAGAAACCGTCGGCGGGCGCCGCCCCTTGACGACGGAGAAGAGGATCTGCCGGGCAGACTCGGAGGTGACCCGTTCGTAGACGATCTCTTTCCCCCGGGAGCGGACCTTGACGAGGGGGCCGCGGCTGCAGGGCCCCATGCAGCCGGTGGCGACCGATTCGATCTCCGCGTCGAGCCCCCCTTCCGCGATCCCCTGGCGAAGCGTCTCCAGCACCACGTCCGCGCCGGCGGAAAGGCAGGGAGTGCCGGCACAGACCATGATCCGGCACCGGAACCCCTCCTGGCGCTCCCGCTCCTGTTCCGCCATGGCTCTCAGATCGGACGGGATCACGGCGTCCCTCCCCGTCTCCCCCGGCGGCGGGGGCGTTCGGCCACCGGCTTTTTCTCCGGCTTCCCCTCCGCAACGAGGTGGTGTGCGGCGGCGGCGGCCGAGTCGGGGGTGTTGCGGCCGGCGATCTCGCCGTCGAGGACCACCACCGGCGCCAGGCCGCAGCTGCCAAGGCAGCGGACGGTGGAGAGGGTCAGCTTCCCGTCGGCGGTGGTGTTTCCCGCCTTCACGCCGAACTCCCCTTCGAGCCGTTTCACGATCTCGCCGGAACGTTTCACGTAGCAGGCGGTGCCGGTGCAGACGACGCAGGAATGCTCACCCTGGGGCTCCAGGGAGAAGAAATGGTAAAACGTGGCCACTCCGTAGACCCGGCTCAGGGGAACCTTGAGCTGCCGGGCCACATGGTCCATCAGCTCGTCGCTCAGGTAGCCGAAGGCCTCCTGGGCCACGTGCAGCACCTCGATCAAGGCATCCGGGCGGTACTGGTACTGCTTGAGGGTTCGCTCCACCGCGGTGAAGCGGGGATCGGACGCGAGGGCTGGGCTCAGGCTGCTGTCGGACTGTCTGTCTGTATGGCGCACGCTCTGCTCCCTGGACGGTGAGATGAATCGGGGAATCTTACCAGATAAAACGGGCTCAGGGCAATGGGCTGAGGACGGGAATGGTCAGTAAAAATACTCCCGCCGCGGCGGCCGGTAGAGATGGGCGACGTACTCGCCGTAGCCGTTGAAGATCACCGTGGGCCGGCGCTCGTCGGTGCCGAGCATCCGTTCGTTCTTCTGGGACCAGCGGGGGTGGTCCACCTCCGGGTTCACGTTGGCCCAGAAGCCGTACTCCTCCGGCCCGAGACTGCTCCAGAAGGTGGGGGGCTGGTGGTCGGTGAAACTGATCTCGACGATGGACTTGATCCCCTTGAAGCCGTATTTCCACGGGGTGACGAGACGGATCGGCGCGCCGTGCTGCTTCGGGAGCTCCCTGCCGTAGACCCCCACGGCGAGAAACGCCAGTTCGTTGGTCGCCTCGGCCAGCGTCAGCCCCTCGTGGTAGGGCCAGAGGTCCGTCGAGAAGAGCCCCCCCTGATTCGGCGCCTGATCCTTGCGGAGAAACGAGAGGAACCGGACGTGGGTGGCGCCGGCCAGGGGCTCCGCCCGCCGCACCAGCTCCGCCAGGGGGAAGCCGGTCCAGGGGACCGCCATGGCCCACGCCTCCACGCAGCGGTGACGGTAGCTCCGCTCCTCCAGCGGCATGGTGCGGATCAGTTCGTCGACATCAAAAACCCGCGGCTTTCTCACCATGCCGGTCACCGCCACCTGCCACGGCCGGGTGAGGAACCGGTCCACCGATTTCCAGACGCTCTTGCCGGAGGTGAACTCATAGAAGTTGTTGTATTTCGCCGCCTCCACCCGGCCGGTGAGGGGGCGGTCGAGGGTGTACCGCAGATTCGGCCGCGCCGGCAGCGTCTTCAGGTTCACGAGGGTCCCGCCGAGCTCCCGTCGTTCCTCGGCGAAGTTGGTACAGGCGTTCAGAAACGGCCAGGCGTTGAGGCCGGCGAAACCGAGGGCCTTGAGGAAGGTGCGGCGGTTCCAGAACGCTTCTTCGGGGGTGAGTTCGGAACCTGAAAGGGTAAATCGTGGTGGCCTGCCCATGATTCTCCTCCGACAGCGTCAGGCAATCCAAGGTGACGGGTTTGTTCAGGGGGAGCGGTCTCAGACAACGAAACCGGCGCAGCACGGCAAACAGCCCCGGATCGCTCCGGGGCTGTTCGTGTTGTGTGGCAGCAGAGCCCTATCGGACAGGAGTATGGGCGAAGTCCGGTCCGAGGAGCAGTCCGGTGCGATGGCACTGGACGCAGGTTTCGGCACCGTTGACCACCTTGTCGGAGATGTGGGTCGCGGTGGTGGCGCCGTCGTGGCACGAGGTGCATGCCGCGGTGATCGGCCTGATCTTGGTATCGTCGCTGCTATCGTTGGCGATCGCCCCGGTGGCTGTGGTGGTGCCGACGGCGTTGGCCGGCAGCGGCAGTCCGAAGGTCCCTTCAAGGTGACAGGCGATGCAGTTGCGCCGGTCGTTCGGATAGCGGACATGCGAGAAGACGTTGGGGACATTGCCGAAGCCGTAAACGACGTACGGCTTGACATTGAGGTCTCTGCCGGTGTGGATCGAGTGGATCATATCCTTGAAGTTGACGGTCCGCTCGGCCAGGCCGTCGAGGAACGGTGCCGAGACCCGTCTCGTCTTATCGGTGGCGTTGGGGTTGTGGCAGATGACGCACTCCTCGATGCTGTTCACCCGGTTGGCCCCGTGGAGCGACAGGCGGGTGTGGCAGGCGTTGCACTTCTCGAGGGCGACCACCTTCCGGCGCTGGAGGGACGGGTCGGCGATCCGGGAGCCGTCCGCGAGGTTGAAGTACCACTGGACCGCGGTGCCGCCGACGTTGAAGGTCCCCTTCGGTGTCGTGTAGGGGATGCGCCCTTCGAGGCCGATCACTCCCACCCCCGCCGTGAGGGCCGCGGGAATCGGAGTGGCAAAGGCGATGGTGTAGCTGCCGTCGCCGTTGGCCGTGGCGGCGGTCGTGGCCTGGCTGAGGGGCTGCCCGTAGTTGACGAGACCGTTGTTCAGGTAGTCGAGCTGGGTGAAGTAGCCGAACTTGAGGCTAAAGCTCGACGGGGCTGCAGGAGTAATAGCGCTGCCGTCATCCTTGGTGACCTTGAAGGTGACCGACGGCGCGTTGCCGGCGGTGGCGTTGGTGACATTGAGGATCTGGAAGTTGATGCCGGTAAAGTAGGCGGGAGACTTCTCCAGTATGGTATGGGCGCCGATGACCGACAGGGTATACTGATCGTTCCCCTGGGTTGCGGGGTGGCAGCCGGAGCAGGCGGCATCGGTCGTGATGCCGCCGGAGTGGGGAGCGGCGGTGATGGTGACAGGGTTGGGGGCGGCATCGCCCAGCCGCGGGTTGTTCACCGAGAGGGTGGCGCTCCCGTCGAAGGTGGTGGTGTCGTGGCAGGTGGTGCAGTTGGCGATCTTCGGGGCACCCTTCCACTTGTCCACGTCATTGCCGAAGGTGCGGCCAACCAGGTCCTTCCCCTGCTTGTGGCACTTGGTGCATTCGATCGGCGTGCCGGTGATCCGGGTGTCCCCGGAGATGAACGGATAGCCGACCGTGGAGTAGCTGTTGAAGGAGTTGCCGAAACCGATGATCGCGTAGCCGACCCCCTGGCCCACGCTCGGGAGCTTGCCACCCATGTGGATCTTGTGGATCAGCAGCTTCATGTCGACGGAGTTACCGGTTTGCGGATCGGTCACTCCTGGATAGTGGCAGACGATGCAGAGGGCGATCTCGCGCCGGCCGCCGCCGTGGAGACCGAGGCTGCCGTGACATTCGTTGCAGGCCGAAATGGAGACGACCTCCCGGGTGGCGGTTATTGCGGCGCCATCGGGACGGAAGTTCAGATAGGGGTTGGCCGCCTGTTGGAACGCGGTTCCGCTCACCGAGGTCACCGTCCGGGTGATCTGGGCGGCAACGGTGTGGGTCAGCGTCGGATCGAACGCCACCCCCCCCAGGGTCTTGGTCGGGTCCTTGATGTCGGTCTTGAAGGTGTAGGTGTAGATTCCGGGGCTCACGGTGGCAAAGGTTCCGCCGGAGTCGTACCCAGGCTGCGTCGGCGCGGCGGTGGGGATGTAGTTCTTGTAGTAGCCGTCGGCGCCGAGCTGCGCAATGGTGAAGCGGACGCTGTTGGCGGGAAGGGAGGTCGGATCGAGCGGATTCCCGCTTTCGTCAAAAAGGGTAAAGGTGACCACCGGCAGACCGCTGGTGTTCACACTCTGGACGCTTGCCTGCAGGTTCCCGGTCGGCGTCGCCTGGGCGGTCCCCACCGCGGCGCCTTCTTTCTTGCTGCTGCCGCAGCCGTGCAGCATGGTGGCCGCGGCAAGGAGGCACACGCCCAGCAGCAGTTTCCGTACTGTGTTACCGTGCATACGCTACTCTCCTTTCGCTGGTGCTAGAAATGGTCATGGCACTTGACACAGCTTCTGCCGTTGCTCTTGTCGCGATAGTTCCCCTTGACCGAATCCCAGTTGCGCGGGTGGGGACTTACCTTGAGGCCGGTACGGGCACTGTGGCACTTCAGGCAGACGTCGCCCTCGCTGTGGCACGTCTGGCAGGCCTGCAGATTCCGGCGCGCTTCCACCGCATGGTCAGCAGACCAGTTATGGGTCGGAAGCATGCCTCCCGGATGGCAGCTTTGGCACTGGGACGGCGAGAATGTCTCGTGCTTGGGGCCGACGTTTGAGAGCTGAATATTGCTGAACTGGCGGCGGTGGGACTGGAACTGGAGATCGTTCGGCCGGAACCGCTCGTGGCACTCGATGCAGAATTTCTGCTCCGAGTGGCAGCGGGTGCAGCTCTGCGGGTTATCCATCGCCTTGATCGGGTGGATCTCGATGAAATCGCTGCGGTGGCTCTTCGGCTTGTAGTCGCGCCGGAAGTTCTGGGTCGACGGCGAGGCGTCGATGCCGCCGCCGGTGTGGCAATCGAGACAGAACGCCTGATCGTGGCAATCGGCGCAGTTTTTCTCCGCTTTCTGGGCCACGAGCCGGTGTCCCCGCACCCAGTCTGAATCGTGGTTGGGGGCAACCCCTTCACCTTTATGGCAACTGCTGCACTCCGCAAGGGACGACGAGGCGTAATCCTTGTGGTTCTCCTTGCGTTCGGCTATCGCCTGCCGTGAATAGAGTGCCGCCATGGCCAGCAGCATGATGACAAACAGCCATTTTCTCACAGGTATCCCCCCTTTCTAGAAATCGTAGTCCAGCACGAAGCGACCGTTAATGTCGCTCTCGTCTCGGGCTGTAATGGCGTCTTCGACCCGAAGAGACGCCTGCAGGCTCTTCGCGAGCTTGTACTTCCCTCCCACCCAGTATTTCTGGGCGGTTTCGCGGCTGCTGCCGTCGAGGTAGAAGTCACGCCTGTAGACGTCATAGGTGAGACCGCCGGAGAGCTGGAGGCTCTTGGTGGCATTCCAGGTTACGTCAAGCTGGCCGCCGTCGAGCTTGCCGCCATAGCCGTTGCGCTTGTCATAGGCAAGTCCGATCTCGACGGAACTGATCGGACGGAGCCGGCAGCCGAGCTCATACACGTTGGCGATGCCGTCGTCGCCGTAATCCTGCCGGCTGTAGCCGCCGTTTACGGCAATCATGTCGTTGATGGTATAGTCGACCCGGAACACCCCTTCCTGGTAGCGGTTCACCGCGAAGACCGAGAAGATCGAGGTGGTATCGAAGGTCGGGTAGCTCTGGTACCACTCGCCGGTGAAGATGAGGCTGGCGGTGGGGAAGTACTTGACCCCTCCCAGCACCTCGTTGAACACCTTCGCCGTCGTGTCGTAGCGGGCGTTGCCGTAGAGCTTCATCCGGTTGAACAGGTACTGCTTGAACGAGGCGCCGAGGATGTCGCGGGAGACATCGCCGTCGTCCCACTTGCGGAACCAGCTTACGTCGAGGTCGGTATTCCGGAACCCCGCCAGGTACGCCGACAGCCCCGCGACGTAGTTGCCCCGGTGCCCCGCCTCGCCGTTCACCCCGAAGACAACGTCGCGGCCGCCGAAGGCGTTGAAGCCGATGGCGCCGATGTTCTTCAGCTCGAACTGGGCGCCGTCGATGAGGGCCGTCCCTGCCGAATTATTCATGAACTGCCGGCCAAGCCGCATGTCGATCTTGTCGAACAGCCCCTGGTAGTCGGCGTAGAGATAATAGAGCCTGCCGTTCAGCCCGTCACCGTTGGTCAGATCCTGCGAGCCCCTCCCGTAGCCGTAGAGGGAAAACTTGCCGGCCTGATCGATCTTGGTCACGGAGAGCCGCAGGTACTCCGCCAGTTCCACCTGTCGTCCCGAGTAAAAATCGTTGAACCAGATCAGCTGAGTGGAGCTCCTGCCGTGGAAATCCGCCCCCCATCCGCTGGATGCGGTGAGGAGTGATCCCAGAAGGAGCAATTGTGCAATACGTTTGCTCACCATCAATCGGACCTCCTTTCACAAAGTTGATGACAACTCAAGCCGGCTCCTGCGGGAGCGGCACCGTCAATCCACCTCCTTCGTCGGGTGATGTGAAACTATCGGCAATGACGCGGAAAACGGGCAAAGGGAGAGCGGCGCTGAGGATGGAAGGAGACGAGAGAGGGATGAAGGGCGGAAATATACTCATCGTCCGTGACAAGTGCGAACAGAGCAACTGCATGGCATCGATCCTCCTGACAAGCGGCGAACCCAAACAATAACTAAACTTAACGTACATATTCCAATTTGCAAGCAGTGAATAATTCGAAGGATGGCATGACAGGACGGCTTAAATCGGCGATGAGGATAAAAAAAGCCCCCGCCTCTTACGAAGCGGGGGCTCCACGCGTCAAACTTCTAACGCTTGCGACTAGGGGCGTTCGAGGGGCGTGCTCCAGGCACCCGTTGAGCGGCTCCAGCCGATCAGGTAGACCATGCTTTCGGTGGTGCCGGGGGCAAGGGTCGTAAGGGTGCCGTTGGTGTAAGCCGCAGAGCCTTTGCCGTAGAGTGTGGGGTTTTTGGCAAGGGCTGTGGCGCTGACAGACCAGTTCATCACGCCGTCATCAAGGAAGTCGATGGTGTCATAGATGAGTCGGCGCGTGTAGGTGCGGGCATGGACATAGGCTGCCGGCTCACGCTCCAGGAGGTTGATGTTGAAGCATGCACCAACGAGCTTCTTCGGATTTGCAACGGTACCGCCACGGGTCCAGTCGGTGATCGGAGTCTTGCCCGTCGCATCCAGGGTCAGGTCGTAGAAGTACGGATAGGCCGCCGAGTTATAACCGATGCCATACTTGGTTTGCAGGATGCTCAATGCCAGGTTCAGGGCATTCTTGAAGGCTTCTGCCTGCGGATCGAGGAACGCTGACTTGAAGTTGGTGGCGGTCAGCGTGGTGGTCCCTTCCGAAGTATGGCAGTTGACGCAGACCCGGTTGAAGGCATCCGCGTTGATGGCCAGGCTGTGCCCGCCCGTCATGTGGCAGGTTACGCAGGGGCCGTTGCTGTCGAGATTCCCGGGAACGAAGAACGCAGGGTTGTGACCGTCGCCGTTAATGGCAGTGGTGCCGAGCTTGCGATGGGTGCTGCCAATAGCGCCAGCATCATCGGTCGAAGTAAGCGACTTTCCGTAGGTGCTGCTGCCAAGTGCTGCGGAGGCGGAAGTGAAGCCGGTGAATCCGCCTTTTACATACATCATGCCGGCGGCAGCCATGTAATGGGAGTTGAAGGCAGCAAAGCTGGTGCTGGCCAGGTTTGCACCAGTGGTTTCCACTGCGTTGCCGCCGGTCAGACCAGCGTGGCAGGGGATGCAGAGCTGGGTATCGCCGATGACCGTCCCAGCCGGGAAGCTGGCCGAGGCACCCAGCGACGGGGTGTACGGCGTCGCAAACGTCGCAGTGGGGGTGATCCGCTTCCAGCTGTAATCGGTGTGGCACCCCTTGCAGCCAAGCGCCTCACGGCCGGTGGTGTACTTGCCGAAGATTGCTTTAATGTTGGTAGCATTATAGGTGAAGTTATTCTGGAAATAGTCACGGGAACCGCCGGCTGTGTGGCAGCGTGCACAGCCAATACCTACATAAAGTGGAGATCTCCACTTGTAATGCATCCAGGGGTCCTTCGTCACGTCACCGTGGCCCGACTGTTCCCACTGCTTGTTTACGGTCAGCAAGGTGGTGGTGTCGTGGGGATTGTGACATACCCGGCAGGAGTTGGCGTCATAGGGGGCCACGAAGGCAGCCTGGGTGGAATTGAACGTGGCGCCGCCGACGAAGTGGGCGCTGTAGGTCTTCATGCTGGTGGCGGTGTGACAGTTGAGACAAACGGTATCACCCGGGATATTGGGAATTGCACCACTTGTCGGGTGGCCGTTGGTGGTGTGGCAATCGGGGCAGCTGGCGCCGTTGCGGGTATTGTGGGCAGAGGCCTTCCACTCGTTGACGATAAGGGCGCCGGTAACGGGGCTGACCTTCGTCGAGTGACAGCCGATACACCCGGCCGAGGCCTGATACGAAGCGGTCTGCTGGTCGATGGCGGTCTCGCGGTTGCCGCTGCCGCAGCCGGCAAGGGCAAACAGTGCGGTGGCGCCCAGCAGGAGTATAAATTGGTTGCGCAAATTCATCTGCTTTCCTCCTTTGGTAGTTTGCGGGGTTAGAGGGTGTGACACTTGCGGCAGGAGCGGTCGCTCTTGCGGATCAGGTTGTCGCCCTTGAAGTTTCTCGGGTGCGGGTTGATCCCCGACCCTCCTTTTGCCGTGGTGCCGTGGCACTTGATGCAGACATCGCCTTCCGGGTGGCAGGTCTGGCACGACTGCAGATTCCTGCGGGCCTCGGTGGCGTGCTCGCTGTTCCAGATGAAGCTCTGGCCGCCGAGGTGCGATTTGATCCGCAGCGATCCCTTCGGGTACTTGCTGTGGCACTCGTTGCAGTACGAAGGCTCATGGCAGCGGGTGCAGGTCTGGGGATTGTCGAGGGCCTTGATCGGATGGATCATGATGAAATCCGTCCGGTGGCTCTGGGGAACGTAGTCGCGTCGATAGGTGCGGGTCGACAGCTGGGCGTCGATTCCCCCCCCCTTGTGACAATCGAGGCAGAACTGCTGGACGTGGCACTGGGCACAGTTGCTCCCCGCCTTGCTGGCGAGTACCCGGTGCCCACGGAGCCAGTCAGTGTCGTGGTTCGGGGCGACTCCCTCCCCTTTGTGGCAGGAATTGCACTCGGCCATGGGGGTGGAAGCATACTCCTTGTGCGACATCTTGTCGGCCAGGGCCATCTGGACCGAGAAGGTCGACGCCGCCAGGAGCAGTAGTGCGATTAACCATTTCTTCACGGATTTCCCCCCTTTCTAGAAGTCGTAGTCAAAGACGAAGCGCCCTTGAGTATCGCTCTCGTAACGGGCATTCACGTTGTTCTCGACGCGCAGCGACGCGGCCATGCTCTTGTTCAGCTTGTACTTGCCGCCGAGCCAGTAGGTGCGGGCGATCTCGTCGTTGTTCATCACGTCGCGCTTGTAGACGTCGTAGCCGAAACCGCCGGCGAGCTGCAGCGCCTTGGTCAGGTCATAGTAGGCATCGACGAGGATGCCGTTGGTCTTGCCGTTGGTCCCCTGGTTGTTGTCGTACTCGGCGTTGATCAGCAGCGGTTCCACCGGACGCAGGCTGCAGCCAAGGTGGTAGATGTGGCCGCGGCCCCCTTCCTCGAACCACTGGGAGGTGTACCCGCCGTTGACGCCGATCATCTCGTTGATGGTGTAGTCGGCGCGGAACACGGCTTCCTGGTAGCGGTCAACGGCGAAGACCGAGTAGATCGAGGTGGTGTCGAAGGTCGGATAGCTCTGATACCACTCGCCGGTGAAGACCAGGTTGCTGAGGGGGTAGTACTTGGCGCCGGCCAGAACCTCGTTGAAACTCTGGCTGACCAGGTCATACCGGGTGTTGCCGTAGAGCTTCACGTTGTTGAAGAGATACTGCTTGAACGATGCTCCGAGCACGTCGCGGGCGATGTCCCACCGGTCCCACTTGCGGAACCAGCTCACCTCCAGGTCGGTCTGCTGGAACCCCTGCAGGTAGGCAGACGCGCCAAAGGCGAGATCGCCCCCGTGGCCCGCTTCGTGATCGAGGCCGAAGATCACGTTGCGGCCGCCGAAGACGGAGAGCCCGATGGCCCCGACGTTCTTGAGGTCGACCTGGGCGCCGTCGACGATGGCCGACCCTGCCGCCTGGTTGATGAACTGCCGGCCGAGGCGGATATCGACCTTGTTCCACAGGTCCCGGTACTCCCCGTAGAGGTAGTAGAGCCGGGAGTTGAAGCCTTCACCGGCGTTGAGGTCTTGCGTCGCCCGGCCGTACCCGTAGAGGGACGCCTTCCCCTCCTTGTCCAGGTTCGTCACCGAAAGACGCAGGTACTCCCCGAGTTCGACCTGTCTCTTGTCCTTGAAATCATTGTTGAACCAGAGGAGCTGGGTTGAGCTCCTGCCATGGATATCCGCCGCCCATCCGGTCGATGCCGTCAGCGCGGATGCCAGCAGAAGCAACCGTGTGAACCCTTTGATTCCCATTCAGTGGACCTCCTTCCCTTCAGATAATAATCGCATGAGACTGCTTTGAATCCATCACTCGCGGCTGTTGCCGTCCCTTCACCTCCTTCCGCGATGGTGATTGCCTTGACGTGGGCGGACCCACGGCTGAAACCGGCGTTTCTAAACGCTTTCCGCCGGCTGTTTGATCGTCCCGAAGGTGAAGATCTTCATGAACTGGTGGATCGCCTCCCCCCGGTCGGTGGACTTGTAATGCTTGCGGTGCAGCACCTCTTCGAGACTGAAGAAGCAGAAGACGATTCCGTGAAACGCCCGGGCGGCGTATTCGGGATCGAACTCGCCGAGAGCCCCTCGCTGCTGCAGCTCCCGGAAGAACGAGGCATAGGCCTCGAAGAGCTCGTCAATGAACGTGTGGTAGATCATCAGGAGCTTCTCTGGCGAACGCTGCACCTCGGACTGCATGATCCTGACCCAGTCCTTGATCTGGGTCAGGGTGTCGAGCAGATGATCCGCCAGGGAGGCAAGGGCCTCTTCGTAGGGAAGTTCGAGCGCCTTGGGGATATACGCCTTGAGTGCCGGCAGGACCGAAAAGCGCGAAAGGATCTCCTCGAGAAGCGCCTCCTTCGAGGAAAAGTGCCGGAAGAGGGTAACCTCGGCAACGCCTGCTTCATGGGCGATCTCCCGGGTCGACGCGCCGAGGAACCCCTTGGTGGAGAAGAGGCCAACGGCGGTCTCCAGGATCCTCTCGTGGGTGGAGTCATACGGCCCGAGCGACTGCTTCCTCTTGTCACCTGCCATTGCCAGCCTCCCGCCAGCGACCGGTGTAAGCGCTTACTTACATCGGCTCTCAAAAAAAACCGCGCACCCGGGTGCGCGACGCAACTGCATTCCAATGCAGCAAATATCGGGCCTGTAAACAACAGACCTACAAGACTTATCGGCAGCCGGGGCGGAACTCTTTAGTATTTTTTAAATTTTTAGAAAACACCGCGAAACGACTGAATGATTTTTTTTACAACGAGGGGCATGGCTGGAGAAGAAGCAGGATTTGTGGAAGTTTTACAGGGAGGGAATCTTGTCGGAAAAGTGTCAATCAGAACAAATTGTCAGCTATTTGACCGATTATGACGAGCTCTCATTTCCCAATTGCCTTCAAGTTGACAATTTCCCCCTCACCCCTTTTCCCCTCTCCTAAGGGCGAGGGGAAAAGTCAAACCTTCTCCCCCAGAGAGAGGGTGGCCGAAGGCCGGGTGAGGGATAAAAATGAGCCATGAGCAATTGGGTCATCATGATTGCAACGTGGAATAAAATGGCAGTGCGCCTAATCGCAGACCGCGTCGTGCAGGAGGCTCATGCGGGTTTCGGAGTCGATCGGCTCCCAATCGGTCCTGCCGGAGAGGTCGTACGATTTGATTGCCCTCCCCTTGCTATCGTAATGAGTGATCTTCTCGAGCCTGCTCATGTTGCCGGGGCAGTCGATAATGTAGAGAAACGCCGTGGAACTCAGGTCTTCGAACCCCCTCGGATGGCCGATGGTGTCGAGGGCGTCGTCCCTGCCATCCTCGGTGTAGACGGCCTTCGTCCGGACCGCCACCAGGTCGCCATCCACCTCCGCCACGGAGGTTTCATCGTAATAGTAATTGGAGAGCATGGGGTCTTCGTCGACGAGCACCCACGCCCCTTCGGCGGCGCTGGCCGCTCCGGCGGAGAAACAGATGAGGATGAACAGCAGGCCGAGAACAGTAACGGTTTTCATGGTTCCTCCGGGGATGGTTATTGGGGTGTCGAGCGGCGCCACACCGCCATCTCCATCATAGTGGCTTGGCTTTCGTTGTCAAGAAACGGGGCGGGGAGGATCTTCCCGGACGATCGTCAGCAGGAGGAGCGCCGCCACCGCCGCCAGCGATGCCCCCACGCCGAAGGCAGCCGTCCGCCCCGCCTTTTCCCACAGGAACCCGAAGAGGAGGCTTGCCGGCAGCGCTCCGATGCCGACGGCAAAGTTGTACCAGCCGAAGGCTCCGCCCCGCTCCTGAGGGGTCACGATATCGGCGAGGAGTGCCTTCTCCGCCCCTTCGGTCATGGCGTAGAACAGTCCGTAGACGGCAAAGAGGAGCCAGCAGGCGGCTTCGGTCGTCGCCAGGGCGAAACCGGCATAGGAGAGGGCATAGATCCCCCAGCCGGCAACGATCACCCCCCGCCGCCCGACCCGGTCGGAAAGGGAACCGAAGGGGGTGGAACCGGCCATCTTGACGAGGTGGAAAAAGGTCCAGAGAAGCGGAATGCGGGCCGGCGACACGCCCAGCTCCCCGGCCCGCAGGAGGAGGAAGGCATCCGACGAGTTGCCGAGGGTGAAGATGAGGAGCACGCAGAGATAGCGACGGAGTACCCCCCGGGGGACAAAGCCGAGGAAGCTCCCGTTGGAACTTCGCCGCCGTTCGGTCTCCCGCACCCGCACGACGATGAGGAGCACCGCCAGCCCCCCCGGAATGGCGGCGAGCCAGAAGACGGTTCGCAGATCCTTCACGAACCAGGTCAGCAGGAGGGTGGCGACGAGGGGGCCGACGAGGGCGCCGGCGTGATCCATGGCCCGGTGGAAGCCGTAGGCCTTCCCCCGCAGGGAAGGGTCGGTGGAATCGGCGATGAGGGCATCCCGCGGCGAGGTCCGGATCCCCTTCCCTACCCGATCGGCGAAGCGGATGGCGAGGACCGCCGTGGCGGAGGTGGCGGCCGCCACCAGGGGGCGGGCGAGGGATGAGATTGCGTAACCGGAGAGGACGAGGGACTTGCGGCTGCGCACGCGGTCGGAGGCGATCCCCGAGGCGAGCTTGAGGAGCGCCGCGGTCGATTCCGCCACCCCCTCGATCATGCCGAGGAAGGCCGGCCCCGCCCCGAGCACCGTAGTGAGGAACAGCGGCAGGAGCGGATAGATCATCTCGCTGGAGACGTCGGTGAGGAAGCTGACGAGCCCCAGAATCAGGACGTTGGCGGTAATCCCCTTGAGCATGGAATGCCCCGGCCCCCTAGGAGAATTTCCCCGACGCCGGCACCGCCCGCTTGAAGGCCCACGCCTCGATCTTCTTGATCTGCTCCGCCATGGTGACCGACAGCGGCACCGTCCGACTGATGGCCGCCATGAGGTCCTGCTGGGTCATCGGACGCCGCTCGGTGAGCGCCTCGAAGGTGGCCGAGAGCACCGCCTGCTCGATCTCGGCCCCCGAGAACCCCTTGGTGGAGCCGGCCATGAGCGGCACGTCGATGACGCCGGCATCGAGTTTCTGCTTCTGCAGATGAATGCGGAAGATATCCTCCCGCGCCTTCGGGTCGGGAAGCCCCACGTAGAAAATCTCGTCGAAGCGCCCCTTGCGGATCACCTCGGCCGGGAGCATCTCGATGGCGTTGGCGGTGGCGGCGACAAAGACCGGCGCCCGCTTCTCCTGCATCCAGGTGAGAAACGAGCCGAGGATGCGCGACGCCGACCCCCCTTCGGCCTTGAATCCCTGGCTGGAGATGCCGGCCTCGATCTCGTCGATCCAGAGCACGCAGGGGGCGATGGCCTCGGCGGTCTTGAACGCCTTGCGCAGGCTCGACTCCGGGGTGCCGTAGCTGCCGTCGTAGACCGCCGCCATGTCGAGCCGGATCAGCGGCAGTCGCCACGAGGAGGCAATCGCCTTGACGAAGAGCGACTTGCCGCAGCCGGCGATCCCCATCATCAGGATCCCCTTGGGGAGGTTGGCCCCGGACGAGATCCCTTCGAGGCCGAAGGCCCGCTCCCGCCGCTCCATCCACTGCTTCAGGTTCTCCATCCCCCCCACCTGCTCGGCGGAGGCATCGTTGATGACGAACTCCATGATGCCGCTCTTGCGGATGATCGTCCGCTTGGTCTCGAACAGCGCCATGACGAGATCGCTTCCGGCAATGCCGCCGGCGGCGCGCGCCATCCGCATCCCCCGCTCGATGTCCGCCAGGTCGAGCCCCTGGGCCGCCACCACCAGATCGTCGATGAGGCCGGGCTCCGCCTCGCACGACCGCGCCAGGAACTGGTCGCGCCCCCTCACCTGCTCCAGGAACGCCTTGATCTCGTCGATGGTCGGGAGCCCCTGGTGAAGGATCACGAGCTCCCCCCGTACCGCCGGCGGCACCGTCTCGTCCTCGCCGAGCACGATGAGCACCTTTCCCCGTCCCCGGTGGGCAAACTCCTTCACCTTCCGGATGATGTAGGGGTTGTCTCCCCAGAACCAGGTAAGATCCTTGAAGATGAATACCAGCGGCCCCGGCTGGGCGATGGCGAAGTCAAGGGCCGCAACCGGATCGTCGGACCCCTCCACGGCGACACCGTCGCGCACCAGGCCGTCGGTGCAGGTCCAGACGCAGGGGGTCCCCGCCCCCTTCACCCGGGAGGCGGCCAGGACGGTGACCTGCTCGGTCCGCCGTTCGTTGTCAGTCACCACGTAGACCAGGTTCACGCCGGCGCCGATCAGGCGCACGAGACCGCTTACGTTAAGGTTTTCCACGACTCCTCCCTGGTACATTCATTACAGCCGAACCACGCACAAGCGCCTTCCCAGTCTACCGCATGGGGCCGCGGTGGCAAAATGGCACCGCTACTTTTTATCGCACACTCTCCCGATCGCGGCAAACGGAAAGATTGCCCGCGCTCCGCAGACCGACAGGCCTCCTGAAACGAAAAAGGCGCCGTCTCTCAAGAAATGGCGCCTTCTCCCGTCAGCTGCACGCGGTCGCAACCGCTGCTCCTACTCCCCCAGATAGGTGTACCCGAGGAGCGTTCTGTCCAAGAGCTCCAGGAAGTGGCTGCTCTCCTCGATGGTGACCTTGCGCAGGGCCACGCGACGCTCCTTGCGCCAACCACCATGAAGCCTCATGTACATGTCAATTTTATTCAAGAATTCAAAATTCCATTGAATGTACCCTCTATACAAAAACAAACTAATCAGAAATATAGGGAGGTAATTCATGTCAAATAGTCACCGTAATACCTTTCTTAGTCCTGACAAGAACAGAAGACAGCTTCGCTGCCAACTAGCCAAGCAACTTGAGTCAGGCTTAGTTGTGGACTCAATAATAAGATCACGTACTGGCCCTTGTGATGGCAACAGAATTCCTCGCATTCTTTTAATTGTACCTTATTACACACGCATTTCACGACCGTTAGACATTATCTTGGATAATATAGAGACAAAAAATTCTGATATAACCTTCCGTGAGCAAAGCTGCTCCATAGTTAAGAGCCTCAAAGGCGTTGGAATCACGCACCTGGAAGAGATGAAAAGGGCTGGCATCCCTATGGGGCTTCTCCGTATTGGAACTTCAGCTAAAAAAACAGGATATGATGTAAAAATTATTGATGCAGTATACGAAGGATGGGGAGATGAAAAGGGATACTTTACAAGCACGGAAGGCAGTTCGATCTTATTATATGGCCTGTCACCTGAAGCCCTAAAAGACAAAATAAAATTATTTAATCCCGATGTGGTTGCCATCACATGCTCTTATACCCACCAATGGGGAAATGCCTGCGAGGTCGCTGATCTTGTCAAGCAAATTAATTCAGACGTGCCTGTAATCATGGGCGGCGTTCACTCAAACGGACTTCCATCAGAGACACTTCTAACTGCTCCAGTTGATTTTGTTATTCTTGGTCAAGCAGACAAAACATTCCCAGAGTTACTCGATGTTTTAACAGGAAGACGATCCTGCCAGATTTCAGAAATAAATGGAATAGCTTATAGAGCAAACGGTGAAGTCGTGCATACAAAAAAAAGAAGCTTTCTTTCCGATATAACAGATATTGCCGTACCAGACTTATCTCTTGTCGATTTAAAGCTTTACAGTGGCAGGTATCACTCCGCTGGAGAGCGGCAACTAGACCACGGTTTTCTGGTCTATGGATTTTCCTCTTTCGGCTGCAATACAAGGTGCAGCTTCTGCACTATTCCTACTGTTCAGGGTGGTTGGGTCTCCATGAAAGACCAAGTATTCGAACAATATCTATGCTATCTCAAGTCTCAAGGGGTAACGGAGTTCATGCTTGAAGATGACCACCTCCTCCACGACCCAATGTGGGCAATAAGCGTATTTGAAAAGCTCAAAAAATTTGATTTGCCATGGATGGAAGAAGGCGGTGTTAGTTTATACAACCTAATTGCACTCCTTCCTGAAGTGTCTGAAGAAATCATACATTCCAGCGCTAACAATGAGAGCGTGTTCAGAAATACGATTTCAGCCCGCAGAAAAGGACTCACTGCTGATAAATTTATTAAAGCGATGGCGGACAGTCAGTGCTATAGTATTTATTTGGCGGTTGAAACCGCAAATTCTGAATCGTTGGATACATCAAACAAACCAAAACTTAATGCTTTTGAAGCGCACACTAAAAAAATTGTACAGTTGTTCAAAAAATATAACATTAAAACAACCTGCGGACTAATGCTTGGCTTTATTAACCCAGATGAAAATTATTTTGAGACTCAGCGGCATATTGAAAACAGTATTAACTATGGCAAAATGTTGATGCAGGCTGGGGCAACATATATCAATACTTTTGTTTTCACACCACTTCCTGGTGCTCCTCACTTCTCAGAATTACGAAAATATACTATAAACAATACAGATGAGGGTTTTTCTCACGAATTCGGCAGTCTTGATGCGCCAGACGGCAGTTGGTGTAGAGACACTATGAGCCTTGCCAGGATAGCTGCAATTATCTCGACAGTCGGAATAAATGGGTATGAGCAAATTGCAAAGACTGGTACTTGGCCGATAAGTAGAGACTAGGTGCATTTCCCAGAAAGGAGGGCGCGTGAAGGCAACAATGATCGGTTTTAGTGCAATCCTCATGTGGGGAATGTTGGCACTGCTAACGACTCTTACTAACAAAGTCCCACCGCTTCAACTGACGGCTCTGACATTTACTATCGCTTTTGTGGTTGGACTACTTTTTTGGGCACTAAAAGGTGCTGACTCAAGCTGCTTCAGGCAGCCGATGCGTGTGTGGCTGAATGGAGTCTGCGGACTTTTCGGATTTCATTTATTCTATTTTATCGCTCTAAAAAACGCTCCCGCAGTTGATGCGAGCCTTATTTCTTATCTTTGGCCACTATTCATAGTGATTTTTTCCGCATTGTTACCAAGAGAAAAATTACATTGGTTCCATCTCTCTGGAGCGCTTCTTGGGTTCGCTGGAGCATCCGTCATCATCTTAAAAGGGAATACGTTAAATTTAAAATCAGAGTATATTGTCGGTTATGTAGCGGCATTTATATGTTCATTGATCTGGTCCGCATATTCGGTCATTTCAAGAAAAATCGGCAATTCACCTACTGAATTGGTAGGTGGTTTTTGCGGTGTAACGGCACTTTTATCAGTAACCTGTCATTTGCTATTTGAAAGCACTGTAAAGCTAAATTTTTCAGAATGGCTGGCTGTCATAGCGATGGGCATTGGGCCGGTTGGCGCCGCTTTTTTTGCCTGGGATTATGGCGTTAAGCACGGAAACATCAAAATGCTGGGAGCTCTTTCATATGCTGCACCATTAATCTCTACTATGCTGTTAATCTCTTTCGGGCGAGCCGAGCCAAGCTTGAACTCTGCAATTGCGTGCCTCATGATTGTTTGTGGTGCTGCACTCGCTGCATTAGATACAATTAAGCAATACCTCGGATTAAACACTATAGAATGATATGGAAAAAGCGTCGACTGCAAAGACAAATGCGATCAGATTGAATCAATCTAAGATTCTCTATTTTAGACCATCGGATCTAAGTGGCATTGAACTACTATCATGCAGGGATGTCGGTTTCGATTTTCCTGCCCATTTTCATCAGGCATACTGTATCTGGTTCAATACAAGTGGCGGAGAACAATATTCACAGCGTGGTTATACAAACATTCTTCAGTCGGCATGCTTTAGTATTGTTGCCCCAGGAGAAGTCCATGCTAATCGAACCATCGATCATTCATCTCGCAATCTAATGACATTTTATATTCAGCCCGCTCTGCTACAAACTGTTTCAGAACAGCTTGGGATGACAAACTCCAATTCTGTTGAATTTAAAAGCGGTTTCTACAGGGATTCGGAGTGCCTCGATGGTTTATCCAGGCTTTTCGACATACTCCGGCACTCTACATCTACCTTGGAGAAAGAATCTGTTTTACTAGAATCTTTTCGTCTATTAACTGACAGGCATGCGGTTACAAAAACGTGTGAATCTGCCATTGGCAACGAAAAAATGCGAGTCCTCGGAGTTATTGATCTATTGCATTCACATTTATCAGAAAATATATCTCTTTCTGAGCTGTCCAAATCATTCGATTGCACTCCCTACCATTTGATACGCTTCTTCAAAAAAGAAAAAGGCCTAACTCCTTATGCTTACCTGTTGCGTTTACGGCTTGAGAGAGCCCGTGAGCTTATATGTCAAGGGCGAACCTTGGTAGACACGGCACTAGAGACGGGTTTCGCAGACCAAAGCCACCTAAACCGGCACTTTAAAGCCCTCTACGGCATTTCACCTGGAGAATTCAAGCGACAGGTGTCACATGGCAAAAGCAGGTTTAATGAACAGTAGTAACAGAGGCTGTCAAGGTTAGACACCTACGACCACCATCCAGCGGCTCTTCAGGCGATCGCCTCTGCCTGAACGACTACTCCCCCAGATAGGTGTATCCGAGGAGCGTCCTGTCCAAGAGCTCCAGGAAGTGACTGCTCTCCTCGATGGTGACCTTGCGCAGGGCCACGTCCTTCTCCAGGTTGTCGCGGACGTGCTTGAGGATCTCCGGACCCTTGTACTGGACGTATTTCAGGCTCTCCCAGGTGGCGTCGCCGTTGATGACCGTGTCGATCTTGTAGCCGGTCTTCTTGTTGAAGGTAACGTGGACGGCATTGGTGTCGCCGAAGAGGTTGTGCATGTCCCCCAGGATCTCCTGGTAGGCGCCGATGAGGAAGAAGCCGACGAAGTAGTCCTCGTCCTTGCGGATCTTGTGGAGCGGCAGGTGCTTGGTCCGGCCGTTCTCGCCGACGAAGCTGGTGATCTCGCCGTCGGAGTCGCAGGTGATGTCGGCGATGGAGGCCATGACGTCGGGCTTCTGGTTGAGCCGCTGGATCGGCACGATGGGGAAGAGCTGGTCGATGGCCCAGGAGTCGGGAATCGACTGAAAGAGCGAGAAGTTGGCGAAGTAGGTCTGCCGCAGGCTCAACTGGAAGTTCTGGAGCTCCTCGGGGATCGGCTTGATCTTCTCCACGATGCCGTTGATCTTGCGCAGGATTTTCCCATGGAGCCACTCGGCCATGGCCCGCTCGTTGAGGGTGAGGTACCCCAGGTTGAAGAGGCTCACCGCCTCCTGGATGAGCTGCACCGTGTCGTGGTAATCCTCCCGCAGGGAGTAGCGGTCAATGCTCTTGTAGATGTCCACCAGCTTCTTGACCGTGGGGGCCAGCTTCTCGGCGCCGTTGAGGGTCTCCTCGAAGTCGGGCATGACGTTGGCCGTGTTGGTGTTGAGGAGGTTCGTCACCAGCACCGAGTAGTGGGCCGCCGTGGCCCGGCCGGACTCGGAGATGATGTTGGGGCACTCCACGCCGGCATCCTCGCAGATGTTCTTGATCTGGTAGATGACGTCGTTGGCGTACTCCTCGATGGAGTAGTTGACGCTGGAGAAGTAGCTGGACTTGGAGCCGTCGTAGTCGACCCCGAGGCCGCCGCCGATATCCACGTACTCGATGCCGACCCCCAGCTTCCGCATCTCGGCGTAGACCCGGGTCCCCTCGATGAGGGCGCTCTTGATCTTGTCGATCTTGGTGATCTGGCTCCCGATGTGGAAGTGGATCAGCTTCACCCGGTCCAGGAGCTCGTTCTGCTCCAGGAGCCCGATGGCGGCGATGATCTCCGACATCCGGAGGCCGAACTTGGCGTCCTCCCCGCCGGAGGTGGCCCATTTCCCGGTCCCCTTAGAGGAGAGTTTCACCCGGATGCCGAGCTTCGGCTTGATGCCGGTCTTTTTCGACAGGGCGATGATCTTCTCCAGCTCGAACATCTTCTCCACCACGATGGTGATGTCGTAGCCGATCTTGGTGGCGTAGAGGACGGTCTCGATGTACTCGGTGTCCTTATACCCGTTGCAGATGATGGGGATGCCGTTCCCCGTCGCGAAGGAGATGCCGATCACCAGCTCCGGCTTGGAGCCCACCTCCAGCCCGATGTTGTAGCGCTTGCCGAACTTGGCGATGGCCTCCACCACCTGGCGCTGCTGGTTCACCTTGATGGGATAGAAGGTCTGGTACGTGGCCGGGTAGTCGTTCTCCTCGATGGAGTACTTGAAGGCGCGGTTGATGGCCGCGATCCGCCCTTGGAGGACATCCATGAACCGGAGGAGAATGGGGGGCTTGATCTTGCGCTTGATGAGGTCGTCCACCAGTGCCCGCAGGTCGATGGAATGCTTCGACGTGGGGGACGGATGAACGCAGACGTTCCCCTTCTTGTTGATGGAGAAGAGATCGGCCCCCCAGTTGGGGAGGTTGTAGATTTTGGCGGAGTCATTAATCGACCAGCGTTCCATATACTCTCCTGGCGATGCCATATTCGCGCGCTAACTACGTCGGCTCGTCGTCCAACTCCTCGACGTAGCGCTGCTACGCCTGCGGGCCGGACTCCTCTCCGCCGCCGTTATCATCACGAATCTGACATCGATTACTTACAGTGGTTGTTGTAACAATAGGTCAGGAAAGCCTGACCTTGAAATCCTCGTACCCGAACTTGCGCACCACCCGCAACTCCCCGGTCTCCGGCTCGAAGGTGCAGATGGCCGGATGCTGGATGCCGTTGAAGGTGGTGGTCTTCACCATGGTGTAGTGGGACATGTCCTCGAAGGCGAGCCGGTCCCCCGGCTTCAGGGGCCGCTCAAAAGACCAGTCGCCGATGACGTCCCCCGCCAGGCACGACGGCCCGCCGAGGCGATAGGAGTGGGCCTTCGCGCCGGGGTCGAACCCGCCGGTGATACCGGGGCGGTAGGGCATCTCCAGCACGTCGGGCATGTGGCAGGTGGCGGATACATCGAGGATGGCGATATCCATCTCGTTTCGCACCACGTCCAGCACCTCTCCCACGAGGATCCCGGTGCCGATGGCGATGGCCTCCCCCGGCTCCAGGTAGACCTCCACCCCGTACTTCCCCTTGAAGTATTTCACAAGCTCCACCAGGGCGTCGATGTCATACCCCTCGCGGGTGATGTGGTGACCGCCGCCGAGGTTCAGCCACTTCATATCGTGGAGAAACGGGCCGAACCTCTCCTCGAAGACCTTCGCCGTCCGCTCCAGGGGCTCGAAGAGCTGCTCGCAGAGGGTGTGGAAGTGGAGCCCCTCGACTCCTTCCAGCGACTTCCCCTCGAATTCGGCGCGGGGGATGCCGAGGCGCGACTTGGGAGCGCAGGGGTCGTAGATGGCGGTATGTCCCTCGGAGTGCTCGGGGTTCACCCGCAGCCCCACCGAAACCCGCCCCCGCTCCTTCTCCCACAGGGGGCGGAACCGCTCCAGCTGGTTGAAGGAGTTGAAGACCAGGTGGTTAGAGACGGCAAGGAGCTCCACCACGTCACTCTCCTTGAAGGCGGCGGCAAAGCTGTGGACCTCGCGGCCGAACTCCTCGCGCCCGAGCCGCGCCTCCCAGGGTGAGCTGGCGCAGACGCCGTGCAACGTCTCCCGGATGACGGGAAAGACGCTCCACATGGCGAACGCCTTCAGCGCCATGAGGATCTTGGCGCCGCTGCGCCGCTGCACCTCGTCCAGGATGGCGAGGTTATGGCGCAGCCGCCCCAGGTCCACCACGTAGGCGGGGGATGGGGCGAGCTTCAGGATTTTCGGGATGTCAATACCGGTCAAATGCAAAACCCTTTTGCCACAGAGGCACAGAGACACGGATAAAACGTCTTAACCACCGGAGCACAAGATTTCGGCCAGATCCTCGCACCCGCAGGGGTGCCGGCGGAGGCGTAGCAGCGCTACGCCGCACAACGAGCATCCCGAGGACGGCGGGGAGATGGTCGGAAGATTGCGCTCCTCCTACAGTTCAGGCCACTCGCCTTCAACAACCACCTCCGGCAGTCCCATGGGACCGAGGACTTCCAAGAACAATTCGGGATCGAACTGCTCCATGTTCCAGACGCCGGGGGCGTGCCACGTGCCGGTGAGCATCATGATGGCCCCCACCACTGCCGGCACACCGGTGGTGTAGCTGATGGCCTGGGAGCCGACCTCCCTGTAGCAGGCCTCGTGGTCGCAGATGTTGTAGATGTAGACCTGCTTCCGCTTGCCGTCCTTGAGACCACGGGCGATGACGCCGATGCAGGTCTTCCCCTTGGTGAGGGGACCCAGGCTGCCGGGGTCGGGGAGGAGAGCCTTGAGAAACTGGATCGGCACGATCTTCTGTCCCTGGAACTCCACCTCGTCGATGCGGGTCATGCCGACGTTCTGGAGCACCTCCAGGTGCTTCAGGTAGTTGTCGGAGAAGGTCATCCAGAACTGGGCCTTCCTGATGGTCGGGATGTGCTTGACGATGGACTCCATCTCCTCGTGGTACATCCGGTAGATGTTCATGGGACCGATGCCGTCGGGGAAGTCGAAGGAGCGCTTCGTGGCCAGGGCGCCGGTCTCCACCCACTGGCCGTTCTCCCAGTGGCGGCACGGGGCGGTCACCTCGCGGATGTTGATCTCCGGGTTGAAGTTGGTGGCAAAGGGCTGGCCGTGGCTCCCCGCGTTGGCGTCGATGATGTCGATCTCCTGCACCTCGTCCAGGTACTTCTTTGCGGCGAGGGCGGTGTAGACGTTGGTGACCCCCGGATCGAAGCCGGAGCCGAGGAGCGCCATGAGTCCCGCATCCTTGAAGCGCTCCTGGTAGGCCCACTGCCAGGAGTACTCGAACTTGGCGGTGTCCTTGGGCTCGTAGTTGGCGGTGTCGAGGTAGTCAACGCCGGTCTCCAGGCAGGCATCCATGATGGTCAGGTCCTGGTACGGCAGGGCCACGTTGATGACGAGCTTCGGCTGCTCCTTCTTGATGAGCGCCACCAGCTCGGGAACGTTGTCGGCATCCACCTGGGCGGTGGCGATGCTCCCGCCGAGCTGGGCGGCGATGGCGTCGCACTTGGCCTTGGTCCGAGAGGCCAGGGTGATCTCGCTGAAGATGTCACGGCGCTGGGCGCACTTGTGGACAACGACCTGGCCGACCCCGCCTGCTCCGATTATGAGTACCTTGCTCATGTGATTTCTCCTTTAAGAACAAAACCTGCCACAGAGGCACAGAGACTCAGAGGAAAGCGATGCAATCTGAATTTCTCCGTGCCTCTGTGGCTCTGTGGCGGATTTGGTTGATTTTAGTAATCGAACGTCGGCGGGGTCACGACCCACAATATTTTAGCAGGCCCCTTGCCGACGTTCTTCACGGCGTGCCGCTTGTCCGAGGTGAAGTAGAAGCACTCGTCCTTCTTCACCGTGTAGATCTTGTCGTCCAGCCGGAGCTGGATCTTGCCGAGAAGGACAAAACCGAACTCCTCCCCTTCGTGGAAATTCTGCTCATCCATCTCCTCGCCGGGGGCCAGGGTCACCAGCGCCGGGTCCATGTCGCGGTTCTGGGCGCCGGGAACGAGGAGCTCCACCTGGATCTTCTCGTCTCCGGCCGAGGGCTGGACCCGCGCCTCCTTGCCGTAGACCACGTCCTCACCGATGGGGTCGCCGAAGAACTCCTGCATGCTGACGCCGAAGACGTCGAGGATATCCTTCAGGGTGGCGATGGAGGGGGAGGTGGCGTCGTTTTCCAACTGCGAGATGTACCCCTTGGTGAGGTCAGCACGACTCGCCAGCTCTTCCTGGGTAAGGGAATTGATCATCCTGAGCCGCTTCAACCGCTCGCCGATCTTCACGGGTTCCTCCGTGTTTAGAAATGCTAAACTTTATGTCATATGGCAAGTTTAGCATTTGTAAACATTCTGTAAAACGGCGGGTTTAGCATTTCTAAACTTTCTGTTTAATCCCGCGCGCACAAGGCGTGGTTTATAATATAAAGAAATCGGGGTGTCAACGATTTTTTTACGCACTCGCGGACCATTTCCCGGATGCCGTTTACCGCATCGGAACGCATCCGCCGGCAATCGAAAAACGGGTCGTACCGACGGGGAGCCGCCATCATCCGGCTTGACATTTTGGGGGGAGGGTTTTATTACCAAGAAAACCAATCGCGCGCGGCGCGCTTACGGAGGGAGACAGACAATGCTACGAGGCCGGAGACTCGGATTCATCGGCGGGGGGAATATGGCGGAGGCCATCATCAGGGGGGTGCTGGCGGGGGGAGTGCCTGCAGAGGAGATCTCCGTGGCCGAGCCGGTGGCGGCCCGCCGGGAGGAACTTCGCAGCCGCTACGGCGTCGATGCCCGGGCGGAGAACACCGACGTGGTGACCGCCAGCAACGCCGTCATCCTCGCCGTCAAGCCCCAGGTCTTCCGCGGCGTCGTGGCGGGGATGGGGTCCGGCGCCCTCGACGGCAAACTCCTCATCTCCATCATGGCCGGGGTACCGGCCGCCGCCATCGAGGAGGCGTGCGGCACGGCGGCACGGGTGATCCGGGTGATGCCCAACACGCCGGCCCTCGTCCTGCACGGTGCCTCCGCCCTCTGCCGGGGAACCCATGCCGACGACGACGATCTCGCCTTCGCGCAGTCCATCTTCGATCTGGTGGGGACGAGTTGCGTGGTGGAGGAGAAACTGATGGACGCCGTGACCGGCCTCTCCGGCAGCGGACCGGCCTACGTCTTCACCTTCATCGAGGCCCTCTCCGACGCCGGGGTCAAGAACGGCCTTCCCCGCGACGTGGCCTCCCGCCTCGCCGCCCAGACCGTCCTCGGCGCGGCGAAGCTCGTGATGGAAAGCGGCGAGCACCCGGCCATCCTCCGGGAGAAGGTCACCTCCCCCGGCGGCACCACCATTGCCGGCGTCGCCTCTCTGGAGCAAAACGGCTTCCGGGGCGCGGTCGTCGCCGCCGTGGATGCCGCCACCGCCCGCTCGGTGGAACTCGGGAAAAAGTAGACACTCCGTCCCCCAAAAGAAAAGGCCGGGTGACGACACATGTCGTTCCCGGCCTTTCTGCGTTATCCCCCGGAGATCAGGTTTTATCCCCCCTGCGGCAGCATCCGCCACCGCCCCCCGGCTTATCCCGGCAAGAGTGTTTCGCCCCGTGCCCCTGGAGCTCCGGGGCGGAAGTGCCATTGTGGGGATTGTTCACCGCCTCGTAGAAGGCGATCTGCTCTTCCATCGACATCTTGCGCCCCCGCGTCCGCGTCCCGAGGCAGAGTGAACAGCGGTCGTCCCCGCACCACTGGCAGAACCGGCAGTCGGGACAGGGGTGCTTTTTCGGGGGATCAGTAGACGACATTTCTCTTGGGCGCCGTTCCCGCCAGGATCTGGGCGAAGGCCTTCCCCTGGTCCGCGTTGATCAGGAGATACCGGGGAAGCCTGGTCACGCTCTCGGCGGGGGTCGCGTGGCGGCGCTCGATGGTGAAGGTGCTCACGTAGCCGGCCTCGGCCGCCTTCTTCAGCAGGTAGTCATCGTAGATGCCGAAGGGCCAGGCGAGGAGGTCGACCTTCCCCCCGAGTTCCTTCTCGATCTTGTCCTTCGACTTCTTCAGCTGCATGTCGACGAACTTCTCGAATTCCGCCGGCTTGAGCTTCTTCCGGTCCTTCTTGAAATTGGGGTGCCAGTAGGTGTGGGACTGGAAATCAAAGAGCCCGGTCTTTTTCAGCTCCCGGATCTGGTCCCAGGTCAGGGCGTACTTGGCGTTGGAGATGGCCGACGGGTAGACGAAAACCGTCACCGGCACGCGGTATTTTTTGACCAGGGGGAGCATGTCGGAGTAGACCGACTTGTGGGCGTCGTCCTCCACGATCACCACCGATTTCGGTGCCGGCGCCGGCCCCTTCTTCAGGTAGAAGTCCACCACCTGGCGGAGGGGGATGACCGTGTAGCCGTTCTCCCGGAGATACTTCAGGTGCTCCTCGAAGACCGTCGTCTTGATGGTCATGCCGTCGGCAACGGTGGGGCCGAGGCGGTGATAGAGAAGGATCGGGACGTTCATCCCCCGGCTCAGGACCGGCGCATCCTGGCTGAGGACGGCAGGCGGTGCAGGTTTGGCGGCAAGTGCGGGAAGGGCGGAAACTAGTGCAAGAACAACGGTAGGCAGAAGCAGGTGAAATCTCATGGGGAACGGGGTAACCTCCGAAATGATGTCAGGTTCCCGATTATAGTGCAAAAAGGTTACCAAGGAAACGGAAAGAATAGGGGGCGGCGGGGGGATCACCTGCGACCGGCGGGGAGAAAGCCCGCTGTGTCGTCGCTCACTCCCGGGCGCCGGCGCAGTACATCAGTTGGGCGACCGCCATGATGGCGGCCGCAAACAGCGGAGTGCAAAGAATGTAGACTCCGGCCAGCACCAGGCGGCGATGGAGCAGGGAGTGCTCGGTCCAGATGCGCGCCGGCTGCCAACCGGCGTTTTCAAGGAGCTCGGCGGTACCCATGTCGGGGTTTTTCCGCACGAACTCCTTCACCTCGGGCCTCACCTCCGTCCCCACATAGAGAACCGCGGTGCCGTGCCTGACCGTCCAGCCGGCCAGCAGGCGCTGGTACGAGAAGAACGCCACTACCGCCAGCACCAGCGCGAGCGCCGCTACCTTTCCCCAGAACCAGGCGTGGACCCTGCGGCAGCACCATTTCGTCATCGGGAGGACCATCAGGCCGAGCAGGATGGCGACAACGAACTGGGCGAAGGAGTAGAGGGCACGGTCCGAGCCGCTGCTGACGCCGGCCAGGTCGGGCGGCGGGGTATCCCAGAAGCTGCGGACCGTCTCCATGATCAGCGTAGCCACCGGTAGCACCATCGTCCAAAGCTGGTCGACACGGCGGATCGGATTCTCCTGCAGGGGGGGGTTGTCCGGCATGGGAACCTCCATGACTGCGGTGGGATCAGGGGACAAACAGATCCAGCGGAACCTGTCGCATCCCCTCGCCGATCCTCACCCGTCGCACGCTCCCCTTGGGCGGCTCGGCCTGCCCCGGTCGGCCCGCCCACATGAGATACCGCCCCGCCGGCAGGGTATGGCGGGTCGGGCTGCTCTTCTGCGGGAAACTCTCCGGCGCGCGGGACGGGGTGAACTCGAAGATCCCGAGCTGGTAATAGACGAGCAGGTTCGGCTCCTCACTGTTCCCCCGCCACGTCTTGACCGTCACCGCCACATCCTCTCCCAGCCCGCGGCTGCTTTTGCGGCAATGCTCGGCCTTTATCCGAAGATCTTCGGCAACCTCTTCCACGATGGCAAAGGACCTGGCGGCGTCAGGCTCCTTCGCTGCGGAGGCAAGCATCCTGAAATCGGCCACCAGCGATTGCTGATAGGCGACCGAGACGAACTCGCCCCACCGCCAGCGGCCGATCAGGTAATCGATCTCGGCATTGGCCTCACCCGCGACGGTTGCCGCCTTCGGCTGCCCCCCCTCCAGGCGGTGGGCCACGGCGACCATGCAGCGGGAGAGGGAGCGCAGCGCCTCGTCCACCAGGAAGTTGTTGCCCCGGTCGAGCCACCGTTTCTCCTCGCAGTACTGCGCCGCAACCCGCCCCAGCTCCTGTACCGACGCGGCATGGACATCGGCGAGCCGGATGAGGTAGCGCCCCGCCGGCGACGGCTGGAAAAACGTCTTGACGGTGAGCCGGTGGGTCCCCCCTTGCTCGGTCACGAAGAAGATTGTCTCCTTCCCCTCGCCGGAAGTGGTGCTGCCGAAGGCCCCGATCTTCTGGCCATCGGGGGCCGAAATCGTCACCACTGCGGCAACACCACGGCGGTCGAATTCCACCGTCACCGCTTGGGCGGAACCGAGTTCCAGGGCATAGACATGGGATTCGCCGACGGTCAGGGGTCTTTCGATCCGCCTTCCCGGGGTGAGGGGCTCGGGGAGGGTGGCGCCGTCTCCCCCCTCTCCCGCTGCCGACACCGGCACGGCCGGAAGGGAACAGATCCCCAGCATCCACAAGGCGGCGAGCCATCTCCACACGGTGCGATTCATCCCCATTGGCAGCTCCCTCCCTGAGAACGGTGAAACCACAATGATTGAAGCCGGTTGCTCGGCCGGTGCGATACGAATACCTCTTAACACAGAAACCATTCCAGTCAATCGGGCGCCCTTGCCAAACCCCGCGTTTCCCGTAAGCTTGTATCCAATTCCGGCAAGGCATGGGTCGCCTGCGTCCCGGTGCCTCGGAACGGCCAGCTGACGGCAACAAGACGAACCAACAAAGGGGAACTGCTCATGGACGAGCGATGGTCACCATCACTGGGAAAGATCCTGCTTCCGGCCGCCATTTTCATCGCAGCCCTCTTTCTCCTGTGCACCGGCTGCACCGGACCCGGGAGCCGGCATGGCTCCGCCGGCTTTCTCCGCCCCGTGACAGTGGTCCGGGCCTGCGTCGCCGGCAGGGTGACCGACGCCGTCACCGGCCGGGGAGTGGCGGGGGTCGCGCTGGAGGTGGAGCCCGCCGGCGGCGTGCATCCGGTCACCAATCAGGACGGCTCCTATTACGCCGAGTTCCCCGACGGCACCTACCGAATGCGGTTCGCCCGGCAGGGATACCGGCCGGCCGAATTCACCGTGCCGCTCACCCTCGGTGAGACCGTGGCGCGTGATGTGATGCTCGAACCGACTGCACCGGTCATCGTGGATGCAGGCAGAACAGTGACTGACGCGACACCCGGCTCCACGGTCACGCTCAGGGCGACGGTAACGATGAGGGACGGTTCGACCCTGAAGGGAATCCGCTGGGCCATGCAGGTTGAAGAGGGAGGGGTAGCCGGCCGGCTGTCCGGCACCGACGGCCCCGTCGTCCGGGTTACCCTCCCTCCCCTGGCGGCATACAAGGAAACGCTCCTCTACCACCTCGGGCAGGAGGGAAGGCTCCTGGACCGCTGGATGGTGATGGGGCTCGTGCCGTCGGACCTGCGGCGGGCCGGTCGGCTCGCCTTCTCGGTGACGGCGGAGACCACGTCGGGAAACTACACCGACAACGTCGACATCATCGCCGATCTCCGCCCCCTGGCCGCGCCGGGGCCGGGACTGCGGAACGTCGCCATCGGGGCGCCGCTCCTGCTCAACGGCCGGGAGCAGGCAACCTACGCCTGGACCTTGACCCCCCCCGACGGATCCCAGGCGACGCTGCGGGACGCGGCGACCCGCACCCCCTCCTTCACCCCCGACATGAAGGGGACCTACACCGTGAGCGAAGGAGGAGTCCCGCGACTCATGATTGTGGCGGGACGGTGGATGGGGGTGGTGGGCGCCCGCGATGAAGAGCTGCGCCCCCGCTGGGTAGGCCGCGAAGGGTGCCTCTGCCATTACAACGACGCGCTGACGCCGCGGTTTAACGCCTGGCGCAAATCGGGCCACGCCGAAATCTTCCAACAGTGCCTGAACACCGTCTTTCGCTACGAAGAGCGCTGCTTCACCTGCCATACCGTCGGCTTCGGTGGGACGCCGTCCGGCGCCGGCATCTCCGCCGTCCCCGCCTATGAAGCCTTTCTGAAGGAACCGCTCATCTGGGACCACGGCAAATCCCCTCCCCTTGTCACCCCCAAGCTCGGCAACTACGACTACCTGCTCGACTACTATCCCGACGTTGCGCGCCGCGCCAATGTCCAGTGCGAGAACTGCCACGGCCCCAACAACAGCGCCGCCCATAAGACCATGAAAAAGAGCGGCGCCCCCGAGCGGATCGCGCACCATGCCGAGGTGTGCGGGGTCTGCCACGACGAATCCATCGAGCCGAGCTACCGCCAGTGGCTCGCCAGCAACCACGCCAACTACCACCTGGCCGCCGAGACCGTGGCCCCGGAGCGGGGCGGCCGGCCGGCGGGAGAGTGCGGCCGCTGCCACACGGCCCAAGGGTTCCTCGCCTGGCTCGACCGGGGGGAGCGCGCCGCCCCCCTCGGCGCCAATACCCCCTTCCTCACCCCGGAAAAAGTCGATCCGGTGACCTGCATCGTCTGCCACGACCCCCACGATGCGGGCAACTCCTTTCGCTCCGGGACCGATAAGGTGCCGATCCGCGCCCCGGACGCCACCCGGATGCAGCCCCCGGCGCTGCGCGATGCACCGGGGGGAAGGGGGGCCCTCTGCATCATCTGCCACAGCACCGATGATGCCATCGGTGCAAACACGGCGCTCCCCCCCGGCTTCGGCACCCCTCCCCACGCCCCCCAGGGCGACGTGACCAGGGGCATCAACGCCTTTTTCGTGGAGAGGGGAAAACCGGGCAGCCATGCCCGGATCGAGGATGGTTGCATCTGGTGCCATGTGAAGCCGGTGCCGAAAGCCGGGCAGGGATACCCGCGGGGCGGGGTAAGCCATTCCTTCAAAACGGCGCCGCGGGAATGCTCCCGCTGCCATCGCGAACTCGACGGCGAGGAGTTGCTGGCCGCCCTGGAGACCGATACGGAAAAGCTCAGGGAAGAGGTGGAGGGCGCCATCCTGGCGGAGATCGGAAGAGCGGGAAACGTGACGATGGGGAATGCCGGGAGGGAGGGGAGTGACATCTCGCTGGCGCGGAACGGCATCGCGTCGCTCCAGCTCGTGGGGCTTCGACAGGAAATGGGGGCCGAGGTCGCCGATCCGTCAGGGGGGAAATATGCCGTGCCCCTGTCGCGCATCAGGCCGGGGGGAATGCCGCTGGCAGCGACCGGCACAGGACAGACAGCTCTCAAGGCCGCGTGGAACTATTTTCTGCTCAAAAACGATGGGAGCCGGGGGGCGCACAACCCCGCCTTCGTAAGGGAGGTGCTGGCCGCAACCCTGACCAGGCTGAGGGAGCGAGAGAAATGATGATACCGGCGGCTAGAGCCGGTACTCCCGCTCGCCGAAGAGGGCGGTGCCGACCCTGACCAGGGTCGCCCCCTCCTCGACCGCCGCCTCGAAGTCTCCTGACATCCCCATGGAGAGCTCGGCCATGGCGACGTTGGGGATCCCTTCGGCGGCAACGATGCCGGCGAGGCGCTTCAGCTGGCGGAAGTAGGGACGGGCGCCCTCCGGGTCGTCGAAGAAGGGGGGCATGGTCATGAGCCCCTGGACACGCAGGTGGGGGAGCGCCGCCACCGCACGGACGAGCGCCACGAGTTCGGCGGCCGAGGTGCCCGACTTGGTCGCCTCTCCGGCGATGTTGACCTGGACGAGGATGTCGCAGACCGCGCCGAGCCTCCCCCACTGGCGGTCGATCTCCTCGGCCAGGGAGAGGCGGTCCACCGAATGGATCATCGAGACGAGCCCCGCCAGGGATTTGACCTTGTTGGACTGGAGGTGGCCGATGAAGTGCCACTCCACCGCTTCGCGCACCGCGGGAGCCTTGGCGGTGAACTCCTGCACGTAGTTCTCGCCGAAGAGCCGCTGGCCGGCCCGGGCCGCCTCATCCACAGCCTCGGCCGGCTTGGTCTTGGAGACCGCCACCAGCCGCACCTCCGCCGGATCGCGGCCGGCACGCCGTGCCGCGGCAGCGATCTTTTCACGGATTATTGCAAGGTTGTCAGCGATGGACATGACGCCTCAGAGCGCTCCCAGTTTCCGCAGATCCTCCACCACCTCGCAGAGGGGGAGCCCCACCACGTTGGTGTAGGAACCGTCGATGCGCGCCACCATGTGCGCCGCCCCCCCCTGGATGGCATAGGCGCCGGCCTTGTCCATGGGACAGCCGGTGGCGACGTAGGCGGCGATCTCCTCGTCCCGCAGCGGCTTGAAAAAAACCTTCGTCGCCACCGCCTTGCAGAGGAGGCCGTCCCGTGCCTTGTCGTAGATGGCGTAGGCGGTGATCACCGCGTGCGCAACCCCGGAGAGCTTCCTGAGCATCCGCACGGCATCGGCCTCGTCGGCCGGTTTCCCCATGATCTCGCCGTCGCAGACGACGATCGTATCGGCGCCGATGAACCAGCGCCCCTCGGTGCGCGCCGCCGCGGCCACCGCCTTGTCCCGTGCCAGGCGCAGGGAGAAGTCCTCCGGCGACTCCCCCGCCATCGCCTCCTCGGGGATGTCGCTGGCAAAGACGTCGAACTCCACCCCCGCCGAGGCGAGGAGCTCCAGCCGCCGGGGCGATGCCGACGCCAGCACGATCCTGCCGCTACCTCCCATTGTTCTTCTCCTTCTCGGCCCTGATCCGCTCCTCGTACCGGCGGCGCATCTCTTCCTGCTCCTCCCAGTGCTTCTTCCAGTCCTTCTTCCGGACGAAGTGGAGCACGACGGCCCCCACGAGGATGACCCCCCCCCAGAAGATCGACATGAACTGCCCGCTGGAGATGCCGTAGCCGAGGGAGACGAGCCCCATCAGCACCAGGAGCGCCTCCATGGAAATGAGCCTGCCGATGATCGATATCTCCTGCTTTTCCTTGTCGTCCATGGGGTCTCCCGGGGGGGCGCGGCAAGCAGCCCCCTACATTATTTCGATCCAACGCACCAGGTCAGCCAGGGCACGCTCCGCAAGCTTTCCCCGACGCTCCTTCTTCTTCACTTTCCCTTCCAGTGGGGGGAAGAGGCCGTAGTTCACGTTCATCGGCTGGAAGTGCTTTGCCGGCGCCGTGGTGATATGGGCCACCAGGGCGCCCAGGGCCGTGGCCGGCGGCGGCACCAGAGGCTCCTCCCCCCGGGCGAGCCGCGCCGCGTTGATCCCGGCGAGAAAGCCGCTCCCCGCCGACTCCACGTATCCCTCCACCCCGGTGATCTGGCCGGCGAAGAAGATCCGCGGCCGGCTCCTGAACTGGAAGGTCGGCGCCAGCAGCGCCGGGGCGTTGATGAAGGTGTTGCGGTGCATGGAGCCGAGCCGGACGAACTCGGCGTTCTCCAGTCCCGGAATCATCCGGAAGATGCGCCGCTGCTCGGGCCAGGTGAGCTTCGTCTGGAAGCCGACCAGATTGAAGAGGGTCCCTTCCCGGTTCTCCGCCCGCAGCTGGACCACCGCATGGGGTTCCTGCCCGCTGCGGGGATCGACGAGCCCCACCGGTTTCATCGGTCCGAAGCGGAGCGTCTCTCTCCCCCGCTCGGCCATCTCCTCCACCGGCATGCACCCCTCGAAGTGTACCACTTTCTCGAACTCCCGCGCCGGCACCTTCTCGGCGGCGAGGATTTCGTCGACGAACCGTTCGTACTCCCCCTCGTCGAAGGGGGAGTTGAGGTAGTCGTCCCCCTCCCCCTTGCCGTAGCGGGAGGCCCGGAAGACCTTCGCCATGTCGAGGGATTCGGCGGTGACGATGGGGGCGATGGCGTCGTAGAAATAGAGGTTCGGCCCGGTCAGCTCCCGGAGCCGGCCGGCAAGGAGGTCGCTCGTGAGGGGGCCCGAGGCGACGACGACGATCCCCTCCGGCGGCAGGTCCGCCACCTCGCCCCGCACCAGGTCGATGAGGGGGTGCTCTTCGATCCGCGCGGTGACGAAGGCCGAAAAGAGCTCCCGGTCCACCGCCAGCGCACCACCGGCCGGGACGCGGGTGGCATCGGCCGCCGCCATGAAGAGTGATCCCGTCCGGCGCAGCTCTTCCTTGAGGAGCCCCACGGCGTTCTCCAGCGACTCCCCCCGCAGCGAGTTGGAGCAGACGAGCTCCGCCAGCCCCGGCAGGGTATGGGCCGGGGAGTACGCCTCTGGCTTCATCTCGTGGAGCGTGACCCTGACGCCGCGCTGCGCCGCCTGCCACGCCGCCTCGCAGCCGGCAAGGCCGCCGCCGATGATGGTGATGGCCGCCGTCACGGCGCCCCCTTTCCGTCGTCCGCAATCTCGTAGCGCTGCAGCGGATGCCCCGCCACCAGCCGCGCCCGGGCCTCTCCCTCGTCCCAGATGGTGAGGTATCCCTTCCACCCCCGGCTCAGGAGAGCCTGGATATGCCTCACCACCTCCGCCGACGGCGGTTCGTGAAAGGCGTTGTATCCCGAGAAGCCGCCGGGGGGGATGAGGCGGTAGGCGCCGTACCCCTGCTTGACGCTTCGCGTGGTGAGGGTGGCCGTGGCATCGCTCCAGGTGTGCTCCTCGTACTTGGTCCAGCCGCAGATGGGGCACATGACCCGCCGGGCGCCCGTGTCGCCCCAGCACTCGGTGTCGATCCGCGCGTAGGCGAAGCGGCACTGTTCACAGCCTTCATGCATCTCGTTGAGCATCGTTGATTCCTTTATGCAAGAAAGGCGGGGATCGCTCCCCGCCTCGCGGTCTCTACTTCTCTTTGCCGCCCAGCTTGTAATCGCACCCTTCCTTGGGGCACTTGAGGAACTCCCCTTCCCGCTTGTAGACCTTCTTCACCAGGAGCGGGAAGCCGCATTTGGGGCACGGCCCCGGCTGGGGGGGATCCCAGAGGGCGAATTTGCACTGGGGATAGCGGTTGCAGGAGTAGAACATCTTGCCGTAGCGGGACTTCTTCTCGGTCAACTCCCCTTCCTTGCATTCGGGGCAGGTGTGGCCGGTCCCCTTGGGCTTCACCAGAGGCTGGATGTTCTTGCAGGCCGGATAGGCAGAGCAGGCGAGGTACTTGCCGAAGCGGCCGTCCTTGACCAGCATGGGGCTGCCGCACTTCTCACACTTCTCCTCGGAGAAGACCGGCTCGGCCGGCTCCTGCTGCTCCCCCTGGGAGATGTTGCGGGTGTAGGTGCACCCTTCCTGGTAGCCGGAGCAGGCGATGAACTTCCCCCGCTTGCCGAGCTTCACCACCAGCGGCTTGCCGCAGTCGGGGCACGCCTCGTCCGTCGCCTCGGTGGTGAGGTCCGCCTTGCTGACCTCCCCCTCCTTCTGCTTCAGGAGCGAGTGGAACGGCCCCCAGAACTCGTGCAGCAGCGGCTTCCACTGCTTCTCTCCCCGGGAGACCCGGTCCAGCTCCTCTTCGAGGCTGGCGGTGAAGTTGTAGTCCACGTACTGGGTGAAGTGGTTGGTGAGGAGCTCGTTCACCACCATCCCCACGTCCTCGGGGATGAAGCGTTTGCTGTCGAGCCGGGCGTATTTCCGCTCCAGCAGCGTGTTCATGATGGAGGCGTAGGTGGAGGGGCGCCCGATGCCGTACTCCTCCAGGGTCTTCACGAGGCTCGCCTCGGTGTAGCGCGGCGGCGGCTGGGTGAAGTGCTGCTCCGGGAGGAGCTTCTGGAGCTTCACGGCCTCCCCTTCGGAGAGCGGCGGAAGGGTCCCCTCCTTCTCCTCGGTCTGGTCGTCGACCCCTTCGATGTAGAGCTTCATGAAGCCGGGGAAGCGGATCACGGTGCCGGCGGCCCGGAAGCGGTACCCCTTACCTGCCCCGATATCGACGGAGGTCTGGTCCAGAAGTGCCTCGGCCATCTGGCAGGCGACGGTCCGCTTCCAGATGAGATCGTAGAGCTTGAACTGGTCGGAGGAGAGATACTTCTTCACCTCGGCCGGCGTGCGGGCCACGGAGGTGGGGCGGACCGCCTCGTGGGCCTCCTGGGCGTTCTTCGCCTTGTTCTTGTAGAAGCGGGGCTTGGCGAGGGCGTACTCCTTCCCGTAGAGGGAGGTGATGACCTCGTGGGCCTCCTGGAGCGCCTGGTTGGAGAGGACCACGCTGTCGGTACGCATGTAGGTGATGAGGCCGACGAGCCCCTCGTCGCCGACGGCGACCCCCTCGTAGAGCTTCTGGGCCGTGGACATGGTCTTCTTGGCCGAAAAGCCCAGCTTGCGCGCCGCCTCCTGCTGGAGGGTGGAGGTGGTGAACGGCGGCGCCGGCGTCCGCTTGCGCTCGCTCTTCGTCACCTTGTCGACGGTGTAGGAGACGTTCTCCAGGGCCTTCACAAGCCTGTCGGCCGCCTTGTCGTCGGGGATGTCGAACTTGCCGAGCTTCTTCCCCTCGGCCTCCACCAGGCTGGCGGTAAACTTCTGTCCCTTGCCGGTGGCGAGCTCCGCGCCGATGGTCCAGTACTCCTGCTCCTGGAACGCCTTGATCTCCTTCTCCCGCTCGCAGATGAGGCGCAGGGCCACCGACTGGACCCGACCGGCGGAGAGGCCGTAGCGGATCTTCTTCCAGAGGAAGGGGGAGAGGTTGAAGCCGACGAGATAGTCGAGGATGGAGCGGGCCTGCTGGGCGTCCACCAGTTCCAGGGAGATGTCCCGGGGGTTCTCCACGGCGTGGACGATGGCGTCCCTGGTGATCTCGTGGAACACCACCCGCTTCACCGGCAGCGACTTTTTCTTGTCCATGCCGAGGGCGGCCAGGAGATGCCAGGAGATCGCCTCCCCTTCGCGGTCGGGGTCGGTGGCCAGCAGCAGGACGTCGCTCTCCTTGAGCTCCTTCTTGATGGCGTCGATGTGGCGCTTGCTCTCGAGGAGAACGGCGTACTTGGGTTCGAAGTCGTGGGCCACGTCCACGGACCCCTGCTTGCTCGGCAGGGCGCGCACGTGTCCGTAGGAAGCCATCACCCGGTAGTCCTTCCCGAGGAACTTCTCAATGGTCTTGGCCTTGGCGGGCGATTCTACGATGACGAGGTGTTGGGGCATACTCTCTTATAACCGTTGCGTTGTGTAGTGGTCAGTTTGTGCAAAAATACTTGCCGGGAAGCTGGGTTACGGCTCCCTTGAGTTCCAGGCGCAACAACATAGCCGAAAGCTCCCCCACTGTCAACGCGCTTTTGGCAACGATCTCGTCGATATGGAGCGGTTCGGCCCCGAGGAGTGCGCAGAGCGTCGCCTCGTCGGGGGGGAGCTGCGGCGCGGCGGGAACGGGGCACCGGCGGGGGGCGGAGGCGCCGGGAAGCTCCTCCAGGATGTCGTCCACCGTCTCCACCAGCTTCGCCCCCTGGCGGATGAGGTGATTGGTCCCGCGGCTCCCGCCACTCGTGATATTGCCCGGGACGGCGTAGACATCCCGCCCCTGGTCGAGGGCGATCCGGGCCGTGATGAGGGAACCGCTCCGCTCCGCCGCCTCCACCACCAGCACGCCGTGGGCAATGCCGCTGATGATCCGGTTGCGGCGGGGGAAGTTCCCGGCGAGGGGTTCCGTCCCCAGGGGAAACTCGGAAACCAGCGCCCCTCGCTCGGCAACGTCGCGGAAGAGAGTGCGGTTTTCCGGCGGATAGACGACGTCCACACCACAGCCGAGGACGGCGATGGTCCGCCCCTCCCCCCTGAGGGCACCGGCGTGGGCGGCGGTATCGACGCCGCGGGCCATCCCCGACACCACCGTCACTCCGCTGCGGGCGAGATCCTCCGCAAGCCGCTCCGTCACTCCCCGCCCGTAGGCCGACGCGCGACGGGAGCCGACTACCGCCACGGCCCTGCCGATGCCGGCGAGGGAGCCCTTCACGTAGAGATAGGGGGGAGGATCGGCGATCTCCCGGAGCAAGGGTGGGTACTCGTCGTCCAGGACGGTGACGATCCGCACGCCGGCCCGGCGGACCGCCAGGGACTCGGCTTCGGCGAAGGGGCGCGGATCATGCCCCCGCAGCGAGGCGACCACCGCCGCGCTCACCCCGGTGACGGCACGGAGTTCGGCATCCGAAGCCCGGAGCACCGCCTCGGGAGAACCGAACCGCTCCAGCAGCCGCCGGAAGAGGACGTTCCCCACCAGGGGAACCGATCTGAGGGCAAACCAGTGAAAATGATCCATGGGAGCCGATACAAAAAAGGGGACCAGCTCCATGCCGGTCCCCGTAATGAAAGGGACTATTTGCTCTTTTTCAACTCGACCCGGTCACCCCGGTAGATGGTGTCGATGCTCTTGACCACGAGGACGGTGGAAGTGGCCTCACCTGCCCGCACCACCACCAGGGCGCCGATCACCTCGGGGGGGAGCTTCTCGATGGAGATGTCGGTATACTGCTGATCGGGGACCACATCGCGCAGGACATAGAGGAGGTGCCCCGGCTCCACCCCCTGGCTCTTCCCGAGGTCGATGAAGGCGATATCACCTTCGCCGATGGCCTGGTGGCCGCTCTGGGTCTCGACGATCCACCCCGACAGGTCCTTCGCGGCAGCCTTGAGGGGGACCTGCCGCCGCTTCTCCTGGAACGGAAGAAGGAACGAGCCCGGGCCGAGCTCCTGGTATGACCTGGTGACGATCGCCTTGGAGACCTTCTCCTCCACCTCGGTGATTTGCAGGGTGCCGAGGGGAACCACCTTCTCGCCGATGATGACGTTGGTGACCGGATGGCTCACCGGATCGAGCTTCTTGTAGACGGAGAACCGGTCCCCCACCTTGGCGCCGTTGGCCGTGCCGATGTCGGTGTAGACGATGTCGTCGTCACCCACGATCTGCCGGTTCTGGTTGGTGGAGATGATCTTGCCGGCGGGCGTCACCCCCTTCTCCATGAGGAACCCCTCGCTGCCGCTGACGAGGAAGCTCCGCTCGGCGGCGGGCTCCTCGGAGGGGCGCAGAGCGCCGGGGGCTGCCGAGGCATGGGGCTCGATCTCGATCCGGTCGGGGTAGACCCGGACCCGCTGCCCCGGATAGATCAGGTGGGGATTGCCGATGGCAGGGTTTCGTGCCCAGAGGTTGGGCCAGTAGTAGGGATCCTTCAGGAAGCGGTCCGAAAGCCCCCAGAGGGTATCCCCCTTCTGGATGACGTAGATTGTCGGCTCCTCAGACGCGGCGCGGGCGATGCCGACGGTGAGAAGCGCTCCGGCGAGGAGCATGCAGCCGATTGAGAACACTCTTTTCATGATCGCCTCCCGGGCAAAAGCGCGTTAATCGTTCGAATACTAAAATTCAGGTTACATTTTTTGTCAAGGACAAACAGGCCGACGGCAACGGGCACCATAAATGCTTAGTTGCAGATTTCCGACGTCATCCTCCTCCACCCCAACAAAGCGATTTATAATTTATAGATTTATCAGGGCATTGGCTTAATATTGCGTTAAGGTTTTTCCCCTATCGTGACCCCAAAAGGGCCACCGGTCACCAAGATTCCCTCACCGGAAAATCCGTTTCTTTTCGGCACGTTTTGCCTTGGAATGTTCAGCATGCTATTATCGTTCCGACTATCCAACAAACGAAGGAAAATGTGAATCCATGGAATCGATAAACGTTCATCTTTTTCACGCGCTCAATGCCGGCGCCGGCCTTGCCGGCCTTCCCCTGGCGCTCGCGACCTTTCTCGCCGAGTACCTGATCGGGATCGTGCCGCTGCTGCTGGTACTCCTCTGGTTCCGCAACCGTTCGGAAACGGAGCGCACGCGGCTTCTCCATGCCTTCTTCTCGGCGCTGCTCGCCGTGGGGATCAATCAGGTGATCGGCCTCTTCTACCAGCATCCCCGGCCGTTCACGGCGGGGCTCGGGCACACCTACCTCCACCACGCCGCCGACAGCTCCTTCCCGAGCGACCACGTGACGGTCATCGGTGCCGTGGGACTTGCACTGCTCCTCAACCGCACGACCCGCCGGGCCGGAGGACTCCTGGCGCTGGTTGCACTGCCGGTGGCCTGGGCACGGGTCTACCTCGGGGTACACTTCCCCTTCGACATGATAGGCGCACTGGGGACGGCCACCGTTGCCGTCGTCCTCATCAGGCTCGCGGCACACCCCGTCGACGCCGTGGGAAGCCGTCCCCTGCTGAAATTCTACACCTCGATTGTCCCGGCCCGCTTCCACTGAGAGCACAAGGAGCTTCATGCGCATACTGCTCGTAGAAGACGACCCGATGCTCGGCGATGCCCTCCGGCGTTCCCTGAAACAGGAGGGGATCACCACCGACTGGGTGCAGGACGCCGAAGAGGCTGAACTGGCCCTTGCCACGGGGGAGTACTTCCTGCTCCTCCTCGATCTGGGCCTTCCCGGCAAGGGGGGACTGGAACTGCTGGCAGAGCTGCGAAAGAGCGCCAATCCCGTGCCGGTCATCATTCTGACTGCCCGCGATGCGGTCTCGGACCGGATCAGGGGGCTCGACTCCGGTGCCGACGATTATCTGGTGAAACCGTTCGACCCGGACGAGCTCGCGGCCCGGATACGGGCGATTCAGCGGCGACAGACGGGGCGCGCCGCGCCGCTCATCGAGCACGGTCCCCTCGTCCTCAACCCCGCCACCCGGGTCCTTGTCTGCCGTGGTGAACCGGTATGTCTCTCGGCACGGGAGTATGTGATTCTGGCTGCCCTCATGGAACGCCCCGGGGCCCTTCTCTCCCGGGCGGCGCTGGAGGAGCGGCTGTACGGATGGGGAGAGGAAGTGGAGAGTAACGCCGTGGAGGTCCACATCCACAACCTGCGGAAGAAGATCGGGGCCGAGCAGATCCGCACCGTCCGTGGGGTCGGCTACATGCTGGCGGCGCCGTGAACTCCATCAGCCGGAGACTCCTCACGTATCTGTTCTGCGGGCTCACCGTCGCCGGCATCCTGGCCGGCAGTGCCACCTATCACAAGGCGCGGGAAGAGATTGACGAACTGTTCGACTACCAGCTCGCCCAGGTCGCCCATGCGTTCTCACGCCATGAGAGCATGGCGCCGCTCCCCTCGTCGGGGATCAACTATGAAGAAGAGGCCGAACTCGCGGTACAGGTCTGGGAAAATGGCTCCCTCTCCTCCGCCACCCCTCCGGGAAGGGCTCTCCCCCCCCAGCGGGAAGGGCTCAAGACCGTCTACTGGGGGGGAAGGCACTGGCGGGTCTTCGTCCTTCGGACCGATGCGCGCACCATCCAGGTCTCACAGCCGATCAAGGCCCGGCGCGAGATAAGCGTCATTTTTGCCCTCCGGTCGATCGTCCCCCTGCTGGTGACGTTTCCTTTTCTGGCCCTGTTCACCTGGCTCTGCGTGGGGAAGGGATTGCATCCCCTCACCCGGGTTGCCGAGGAGATATCCCGCCGGTCCCCCACGGCGCTTGAGCCGATCCCGGCGGACGATCTCCCCGCCGAGGTCCTTCCCCTCGTCAACCGCCTCAATCTCCTCCTGGGGAGAGTGGCCCACACCATCGAGGCGCAGAGGCGATTCGTTGCGGATGCGGCCCACGAGCTCCGGACCCCCCTGGCAGCAGTCGGGCTCCAGCAGCGCGTCCTTGAGCGAAGCGGCAGCGACGCGGAACGGTCCGAGGCGCTGGTGCGTCTGAAGGGAGGAATCGACCGCGCTACCCGGCTTGTCGGTCAGCTTCTCGCCCTGGCCCGAATCGAGCCCGAGGCGCCACCGCGGTTTTCTCCCGTGGCGCTCGACACCCTGACAACGGAGATCGTTGCCGAACGGGCCCGTATCGCCGCGGAAAAGGGGGTCGATCTCGGGATGACCGCCTGCGAAGCGGTGACCGTCACCGGAGAGGAGGAGGCGCTCCAGGCGATGGTCGGCAACCTGGTGGACAACGCCGTCCGCCACACTCCGCCGGGAGGAACCATCGATGTGGCGGTGCGCCACGGGGAGAAGAGGGCCGTCATCGAGGTCGTCGACAGCGGCCCCGGCATCCCCCCGGCCGAGCGGGAGCGGGTGTTCGACCGGTTTTACCGGCGCGGAAAGGATTTCTCCGGGAGCGGCCTCGGCCTTGCCATCGTCAAGTCGGCCGTCGAGCGGCACAACGGGACCATAACGCTTGGCGAGGGAAATGACGGCACAGGCCTCAGGGCAACCGTCGTCATCCCTCTCCACGACGACCTCATCTAGACTTCCGGAGAGCCTCCCATGGCACTGATCACCACAATGAAAAAGCAGGCGCAGCGCCTCAAGGCTGAAACGTTCACCCTCTATCTCGCGGCACGTCATCCCGCAACGCCCCGGCTCGCGAAACTGCTCATTGCCTGCGTCGTGGCGTATGCATTCAGCCCCATCGATCTGATTCCGGACTTCGTGCCGGTTATAGGGTACCTGGATGATCTTGTCATTGTCCCCCTCGGCATAGCGCTGGCCATCAAGCTGGTCCCCCCCGAGGTCTTGGCCGACTGCCGGTTAAAAGCCCGGGAGTCGATGCTCCATGCCCGACCCGTAAGCCGGATTGCGGGAGCGGTCATCATCCTTGTCTGGATAGCGACGGCAGCCCTCTGCATCCGGCTGATTGTCCGGTAACCGGTTGACCCCATGGAACTCATAGACTCCCTCATCCCGAAACTCGAACACTTCCGCATGCTCGGCTACTGGATCGTCTTTCTCGTCTCCCTCCTGGAGTCCCTGGCGTTTGTGGGGCTCGTGGTCCCCGGCGCGGTTTTCGTCATCTTCGCCGGCTCCCTGGCTGCCAAGGGGTACTTCGACCTCGGCGACCTCATCTGGTTCGCAACCATGGGGGCCATCCTCGGCGACGGCATCAGCTTCCGTCTCGGCACGGGGAACCCCATCCCCTTCAGAGAGGAAAACCGGCTGTTCAAGCCGAGTTATCTTGAGCGGGGGAAGGAGTTTTTTGCCCGCCATGGGGGTGCCAGCATTGTTATCGGCAGATTCAACGGCTTGATCAGGGCGGTGGTCCCCTTTGTGGCCGGTCTCGCGGGGATGAGGCCCGGCCGCTTTTTCCTCTGGAACGCGGCGGGCGCCGTCGCCTGGGCCACGACTCACCTTGTGGCGGGGTATCTGCTGGGGGAGGCATGGCGAAGCGTTGAAGTATGGGCGACGCGCTTCGAGGCGGTGCTGGCCGCCGTGCTGCTCTTCGCCCTCGGCGGCTACCTGACGAAGCGTTTCTTCGAGAAGGGGGGAAAGCAGCTCCTTGCCCTTGCCGGTTCCGCATCCCGCTCGCTGAGCGGGGCGATCTCCGCCAGCAGCTTTGCCGTGAACCACCCCTCCCTCATGGCGTTCCTCCGGGGGCGTTTCGACCGCACCCGCTTTTCCGGCCGGCCGCTCACCCTCCTGGGCCTTTCCTTTCTCTACGTCATCCTGCTCCTGGGGGGGGTGATCGAGGACCTTCTGACCGCGGACCCCCTCGTGGCGGCCGATACCCGCATCGAAAACCTTCTCAACGCGTTGCGGGACCCTCTCATGGTCAAGATATTCCTCTGGGTCACCCACCTGGGTCGGGCACCGATGGTGGTCGCCGTCGCCCTCACCCTCTGTGCAATCCTGGTCCTGTGGCGCCGAGGAACCTTCATTGTCCCCTTTCTGGTGGCCCTGGCCGGGGCCTGTGCAACGGCCGGCTTCGGCAAGGTGGTCTTCCACCGCCCCCGGCCGGCGGGGGTCGCGGTCTATCCCGAGTGGACATACTCCTTTCCGAGCGGTCATGCCGTCATCGCCACGGCCCTCTATGGTTTTGTCGTCTACCTCCTCTGCCGCCATACGGAACGATGGGGCCGCCGGCTCAACATCCTCTTCGCCGGTCTTTTCCTCATGGCTGCCATCGGCTTCAGCCGGCTCTACCTGGGGGTCCACTTCCTGAGCGATGTGCTGGGAGGGTACCTCGTGGGGCTCCTCTGGCTGATCATCGGCATCTCCCTCGCCGAGTGGCGCCGTGCCGGCGGCCATTCCGCCACCATGCCCGTGACGGCCACCCGTCGTGCGGCCGGGGCATTCCTGCTGGTTGTACTGGCGAGCTTCTCAATCTGGAGCGGCGCACGCTACCATCCGTCCCGTGTCCTTCCGACCGCCGTACACACCCCTCTCCCCGTCCCGTCTGCCGGCATGGTGGAGAGTTTCGTCCGGTACCGCCTCCCTCGCCACACCGAGACCATCACCGCTGAGAAACGGGAACCCGTGAACTTCATCCTTACGGCCGACAGCGACGCTGAGGTAACCGCGGCGTTCCACGCGGCCGGATGGGTGCCGGTCCTCCCCGCCTCCGTGGCGGCGGTGACCCGCATGGTGGGGAGCGCCGTCCATGGCGAGCACTCCCCCTCGGCCCCCCTTGCGCCGAGCTTCTGGGACGGGAAGCCCAACGACCTGGGATTTGCGCAACCGCTTCCCCTGCCGGAAGGGACGGCGGGGAGGACGGAGGCGCGGCTCTGGCGCACCCCCCTCGAAACCGGAGCGGGGACAACGGTCTATGTGGGGGTTGTGGAGAGGACCGTGGGATATGAATGGGGCGTAATCCCCAGGATGACCGGGGACCTCGATCAGACACGGGAGGAGTTGGCTCGGGGGCTCATCGGATCGGGACATGTCTCCGGCCACGAAAAAATCAGCCTCTCCCCCCCGGCAGCGGGGCGGACCCTGACCGGCTCTCCTTTTTTTAGTGACGGTACGGCCTGGGTTGTCCATCTGGCGAAGCAGTGGTCAAAGCTGCCGCAGGGGTTTCATTCACCCGGTGGATATGCTAGGATTTCCGCGGTTGAAACCATCGTGATTTCCCATGGCATTCTCGCTCCTGCACTGACGTGAACCTTGCTGTCAAAGCACGCATCATGACCAGAGGCACCATGAAAATACCCGAACTCCTCGCCCCGGCGGGGAACATGGAAAAACTGAAGGTGGCGATCCACTACGGCGCCGACGCCGTCTATCTCGGAGGACAGAAGTTCGGCCTGCGCAACCTCGCCGGCAACTTCACCCAGGCGGAGTTGGCCGAGGCGGTGGCCTATGCCCACGACCGGGGGGTGAAGGTCTATCTTACGGTCAACTCCTTTCCCGACACCGACGACCTTCCGGAGCTCGACCGCTACCTGGAAGAGACGGCGCCGATCCCCTTCGACGCCCTCATCGCCGCCGACCCGGGGGTCATCGCCACCATCCGCCGCATCACCCCCGACCGGCCGATCCACCTCTCCACCCAGGCCAACACCACCACCTGGCGGAGCGCCCTCTTCTGGCAGGAGCAGGGGATCCGGCGGATCAACCTCGCCCGGGAGATGTCCCTGGAAGCGATCCGGGAGACGCGGGAGCGGGTCTCGGCCGAGCTGGAGGTCTTCACCCACGGCGCCCTCTGCATCTCCTACTCGGGGCGCTGCCTCCTCTCCAGCGTCATGAGCGGCCGCAACGCCAACAAGGGGGAGTGCTCCCACCCCTGCCGGTGGAGCTACGCCCTGGTGGAGGAGACCCGGCCCGGCGAATACTTCCCGGTGGTGGAGGACGAAGCGGGGACCTTCATCTTCAACTCCAAGGACCTCTGCCTGATCCGCCACATCCCGGAGCTCGTGGGGGCGGGGGTCGACTCCCTCAAGATCGAGGGGAGGATGAAGGGGATCAACTACGTCGCCTCGGTGGTCCGGGTCTACCGCGACGCCCTGGACCGCTACGCCGCCGACCCGGCCGGCTACCGCTTCAACCCCGAATGGCTCGGCGAGCTCGCCAAGCTCAGTCACCGGGGGTACACCACCGGCTTTCTCCTCGGCAGGCCCCAGGACGTGGACCAGGAGTACGACTCCCGCTACCGCCGCAGCCATGAGTTCGTCGGCATGGTGGAGGAGCTCCTCCCCGGCGGGTCGGTCGTTGTGGGGGTCCGGAACCGGATCGCGGCGGGGACCGAGGTGGAGTTCGTCGGCCGCCGGATGACGGCGACGCGCCACCGGCTCGACTCCTTCACCGACCGGGACGGCGCCCCCCTTGCCGAGGCCCACCCGAACCAGAAGATCATCGTCAGCGTCCCCTTCCCGGCGGAACGCTACGACCTCATCCGCAAGGAACACCAGTAAACCAGGACATCGCTAACGCATAACGACACCACTCAGGAATCTAATTACCCATGAACACATTCAGCCGTTTCTTCTCCTCACGGGAGGATCGCCCCGCCCGTGACCTCGCCATCCTCTGCGCCCTCTTCTGCCTCGCCTTCCTCCCGATCCTCCACCGGATCCCGCTCCTGGAGCCCGACGAGGGGCGCTACGCGGAGATCCCCCGCGAGATGCTCGAATCGGGGGACTTCGTGACGCCGTATCTCAACTACGTCAAGTATTTCGAGAAGCCGCCGCTCCTCTACTGGCTGAACGCCCTCTCGTTCAAGATCTTCGGGCTCAACGAGTTCGCCGCCCGTCTGCCGACCGTCCTCTTCGCCATCCTCGGCATCCTCCTCACCTACCATGTGGGGAGGACCCTCTACGGCCGGCGTGCGGGGCTCTTCTCCGCCCTGATCCTCGGCACCGCCACCGGCTACCTCGTCCTGGGGCGCTTCAACGTCATCGACATGATTCTGAGCGTCTGCATGGGCGCCACCCTCGGCTTCTTCCTCCTGGCGACGCGCCCCGGCGAAAAGCGTGCCGCGCTCTACTATCATCTCTTCTACCTCTGCGCCGCCCTGACGGTTCTGGCCAAGGGGCTCATCGGGATCGTCCTCCCCGGCGGGGTGATCGTTCTCTACATCCTCCTCACCCGGCGCTGGCGTCTCCTGGCGGAGATGCGGCTCCTCACCGGCATCCCGCTCTTTCTCCTCGCGGCGGCCCCCTGGTTCGTGCTCGTCTCCCTCCGCAACCCGGAGTTCGCCCGGTTCTTCTTCATCCACGAGCACTTCGAGCGGTTCCTCACCAAGGTCCACGGCCGCTACGAGCCGTTCTGGTTCTTCATCCCGGTGCTCGCCGGCGGAATGTTCCCCTGGTCGTTCTTCCTCCCCGCGGCGGCGAAGCGGCTCTGGCAGCAGCGCTCGGCGGCCCGGGACGACGGCCGGCTCTTCCTCTTTCTCTGGGCGGCGGTCATCTTCCTCTTCTTCTCCGCCTCGGATTCCAAGCTCATCCCGTATATCTTCCCGATCTTTCCGGCCCTGGCAATCCTCCTCGGCGAGATGTTCAGCGCTCGCGGCGACGAAGCCGCGCCGACGGAACGGGGAGTCCCGCTGCTCGTGGCCGCGCTCTTCATCATCGTCGGCATTGGCGTCTCCCTCTACCCCCATCTGGTTCCCAAACCGCGGCTCGGGGTGGCGGAGAGCGCCATCTTCGGCCTCATCTTCGTGGCGGGTGGCGGTGCGTGCCTTGCGGCGCTGCGCCAAGAGAGCCGCCTCGCCTTTTTCCGCACCCTGGCGATCTCCTCCCTGACGGTCGGAGTCGTCGGCGCCGCCATTGTCCTGGCGAGCTCCACGGACCGCAAATCGTCCCGCGACCTGGGGCTCCTGGCGCGGGCCAACGCGGACGGCGCCACCGTCATCGCCAGCTACAACACCTACCAGCAGGGGTTTTCATTCTACGCCGGCCGGCGCATCCTCCTCGTCAACGAGAAGAACGAGCTCGACTTCGGGAGCCGCCAGGGGGACCAGAGCCGCTGGTTCCTGGATGACGCACGGTTTTTCCCGCTCTGGAACTCCCCCACCCGGGTCATCCTGCTCGTGAAGAAGGACGCCTTCCCTGCCTTCCGCCAGAAGACCACCCTCCCGCCGCGGCAACTGGGGGAGAAGGAAAAGTTCCTGCTCGTCACGAACCATTAACAAGCGGTAACGCGAATCCGGCGTAAACATCTGGAACTCTCGCCGATTTTGTGCAATTATAGTGTGTTTTGTGAAGGAGGTTACCCCGTGCGCAGCGAATTTCTCCCCTTTTCCCGGCCCACCATCGAGGATGACGAGATCAACGAGGTCGTCGACTCCCTGAAGTCGGGATGGATCACCACCGGCCCCAAGGTGAAGCGCTTCGAGGAGGCGTTCAAGGCTTACATCGGCGCCCCCTACGCCATCCCCCTGAGCTCCGCGACGGCCGGGCTCCACCTGACGCTTCTCGCCCTGAAGCTGGACGACGGGGACGAGATCATCACTACCCCCATGACCTTCGCCTCCACGGTGAGCATGATCGTCCTCTGCGGGGCGAAGCCGGTGCTCGTCGACATCGAGCCGGGAACCCTCAACATCGAAGCGGCGCGAATCCGCGAGAAGATCACCCCCCGCACGAAGGCGATCATCCCGGTCCACTTCGCCGGCCAGTCGTGCGACATGGACCCGATCTTCGCCCTGGCCAACGAGTTCGGCCTCACCGTCATCGAGGACGCGGCCCATGCCGCCGGCACCGAGTACAAGGGGAAGAAGATCGGCACCTTCGACTCGGTTTCCATCTTCTCCTTCCACCCCAACAAGAATATCACCACCGGCGAGGGGGGGATGGTCTGCACCCCCGACGAGGCCCTGGCCGAGGAGGTTTCACTCCTGAAGTTCCACGGCATGAGCCGCGAGGCGTGGAAGCGCTTCGCCGCCAGCGGCACCCCCAACTACGACATCCTCCTCCCCGGCTTCAAGTACAATATGATGGACATCCAGGCCGCCATCGGCCTCCACCAGCTCCCCAAGTTGGACGGTTTCATCGAGAAGCGCCGGGAGATCGCCGAATATTACAACGAGGCCTTTGCCGGCGTCGAAGAACTGGCCATCCCGGCCCTCGCCCCCTACGCCCAGCGCCACGCCTGGCACCTCTACACGCCGCTGGTCCGGGTGGAAAAGCTCACCATCGACCGCGACGCCTTCATGGCGGAGCTGAAGAATCTCAACATCGGCACCGGCCTCCACTACAAGGCGATCCACCACCACGCCTGGTACCGGGAGAACATGCCGATCCCCCAAGGGGCCCTCCCCAATGCCGACTACGCCTCGGACCGCATCCTCTCCCTCCCCCTCTTCCCGACCATGACCATGGACGACGCCCGGGACGTGGTGGAAGCGGTAAAAACCGTTATCGCAAGGAGCAGAAAGTAGCCCATGGCCGCACCTTACATTTCCATCATCGTCCCGGTCTACAACGAGGAGCCGAACCTCCAGAAGCTCATGGCGCGGCTCTATCCGGTCATGAAATCCCTCGGGAAACCCTTCGAGATCATCTTCACCGACGACGGCTCCCGGGACCGCTCCCTGAAGATCCTCCGGGAGATGGCCCAGAGCCATCCCGAAGTGAAGGTGATTGAGTTCAACGGCAACTTCGGCCAGCACATGGCGATCATGGCCGCCTTCGAGATGAGCACGGGCGAGATCGTCGTCACCCTCGACGCCGACCTCCAGAACCCCCCCGAGGAGATCCCGAAGCTCGTGGCCGAGATGGAGAAGGGGCACGACGTGGTGGGGAGCATCCGCCAGAAGCGCCAGGATACGTTCTTCCGCCGGGCGGCGTCTAAAATCGTCAACATCACCACCAACAAGATGACCGGGATGCAGATGAGCGACTACGGCTGCATGCTCCGGGCGTACAACCGCACCGTCATCGACAACCTGAACCGCTGCCAGGAGATGACCACCTTTATCCCGGCCCTGGCCCAGACCTTCGCCTCAAACCCGTCGGAGGTGCCGGTCTCCCACGCGGAGCGGGCCGAGGGGGAGAGCAAGTACTCCCTCTACCGCCTCATCCGCCTCAACTTCGACCTCATGACCGGCTTCTCGGTGGTGCCGCTCCAGCTCTTCGCCCTCCTCGGCATCCTCACCTCGGTGGCATCGGTCCTCTTCGCCCTCTTCCTCCTCGTGCGGCGCTTCCTCATCGGCTCCGAGGTGGAGGGGGTCTTCACCCTCTTCGCCATCCTCTTCTTCTTTGTCGGCATCGTCATCTTCGGCATCGGCCTCGTGGGGGAGTACGTCGGTCGGATCTACCAGGAAGTGCGGCGCCGGCCACGGTACGTGGTGCGGCGGACCTACGGATTTGAAGAATAGGCCAGCAATCTGTAAGAGGATTTCATGACTAAGCTCGTCGTCTGCGCCTATCACAACGTCGGCTACCGCTGCCTGGAGGAGTTGCTGAAGCAGGGAGCCGAGGTAGCGCTCGTCTTCACCCACGAAGATTCACCCACGGAGGAGATCTGGTTCCAGTCGGTCCGGGAACTGGCGGAGCGCCACGGCATCCCGTACCTGACCACCGACATCAACGAGCCGGTCAACGTGGCGAAGGTGCGGGAACTGGCCCCCGACTTCCTCTTCTCCTTCTACTACCGGAACATGATCAAGCCGGAGGTGCTGGAGATCCCCCGCAGGGGCGCCCTGAATCTCCACGGCTCCTGGCTCCCCCAGTACCGGGGACGGGTGCCGGTGAACTGGGCGGTGATCAACGGCGAGACCGAGACCGGCGCCACGCTCCATCACATGGTGACAAAGCCCGACGCCGGCGACATCGTGGACCGGGAGAAGGTCGCCATCGCCTTCACTGACACCGCCTTCGACGTCTTCACCAAGGTGACCGAGGCGGCGGTGACGGTCATCGCCCGGAGCTACCCGCTCCTGACCGCGGGAACCGCACCCCGCATCCCCATGGACCTGGCGGAGGGGAGCTACTTCGGCGGCCGCCGGCCGGCCGACGGCCTCATCGACTGGACGAAAAGCGCCGTACAGGTCTACAACCTCATTCGCGGGGTCACCCATCCCTACCCCGGCGCCTTCACCTATCTGGACGGGAAGAAGGTGATCGTCTGGAGCGCTTGGCCGGCGGAGGGGAGCGCCGCTCCCGGCGCCATCGTCTCGGCGGCCCCTCTCCTGGTCGGGACCGGAGAAGGCTTACTGGAGCTTCGCTCGCTCCAGGCCGAAGGTGAGAACGAGGTTGCGGCGGACCAGTTCACCGCCGCCGCGCTGTCTGCAGAAAAACGATTCACCCATTCGTAGGAGCACCGCCCCGGCGTACTCCTGCCGATATCAATCCAAACAGTGGAGAACACCATGAAAGTACTGATCCTCGGCGTCAACGGCTTCATCGGCAACGCCCTCACCCACCGCATCCTCACCACCACCGACTGGGAGGTCTACGGCCTGGACATGGCCTGCGACAAGCTGGAGCGCTCCCTGGGGGACCCCCGCTTCCACTTCCTGGAGGGGGACATCACCATCAACAAGGAGTGGATCGAATACAACATCAAGAAGTGCGACGTGGTCCTGCCGCTGGTGGCCATCGCCACGCCGGTCACCTACGTGAAGGATCCCCTCCGGGTCTTCGAGCTCGATTTTGAGGAGAACCTCAAAATCATCCGCCAGTGCGTGAAGTACAAGAAGCGGGTCATCTTCCCCTCCACCTCCGAGGTCTACGGCATGAGCCCGGACCGGGAGTTCGACGAGGAGAACTCCCCCCTCATGCTCGGCCCCATCAACAAGCAGCGCTGGATCTACTCCTGCGCCAAGCAGATGCTCGACCGGGTCATCTACGCCTACGGCGAGCAGGAGGGGCTGCGCTACACCCTCTTCCGCCCCTTCAACTGGATCGGTCCGAAGCTGGACTCCATCTCCACCGCCAAGGAGGGGAGCTCCCGGGTCCTGACCCAGTTCCTCTACAACATCCTGGCCGGCGAGCCGATCCAGCTGGTGGACGGCGGCAACCAGCGCCGCTCCTTCACCTTCGTGGAGGACGGCGTCGACTGCCTCATGCGGATCATCGAGAACAAGGACGGTAAGGCCGACGGCGGCATCTTCAACATCGGCAACCCGGGGAACGACCTGTCGGTGAAGGAGCTGGCGGAGAAGCTGATCGCCCTGGTGAAGGAATACCCCGCCTACCGCGACAGGGCCGAAGCATGCAAGATCGTCGAGGTCTCCTCGGGGCAGTTCTACGGTAAGGGGTACCAGGACATGCTGACCCGCGTCCCCTCCGTGAAGAACGCCAAGGCGCGGCTCGGCTGGGAACCGAAGACGGTCATCGACGACGCGCTGCGCAAGACCCTCGACTTCTATCTGATCGAGGAGAAGGAAAAGATCGAGCATTTGCTGTAATAGAGCCATTCACGGTTCGAAGTTCGCGGTCGAGAGCCGTTGCGACTTCGAACTTCGGACCGTGGACTTCAAGCACCGGACTTCCATGCCACCCACCATTGCCCTCAAAATCGACGTCGACACCTACGTCGGCACCCGTGACGGGGTACCGCGGCTCCTGGAGATCTTCGACCGTTTCGGGATCAAGGGGACGTTCTACTTCTCCATGGGGCCCGACAACAGCGGCAAGGCGATCCGCCGCATCTTCACCCGCAAGGGGTTCCTGCGGAAGATGTTCCGGACGAGGGCGCCGTCGGTCTACGGCCTGCGGACCCTGATGTACGGCGTGCTCCTGCCGCCGCCGATCATCGCGGACAAGGTCCCCCACGTCCTGCGGGAGACCGCCGCCCGGGGGCACGAGGTCGGCATCCACTGCTGGGACCACGTCAAGTGGCACGACCTCCTCCCCTGGATTCCGCGGAACATGATCGCCCTGGAGCTCGGCCGGGCCTTCGCCCTCTACGAGGATATCCTCGGCCGGCGGGCCAAGACCACCGCGGCGCCGGGGTGGACCGTCTCCCCCGACTCCCTGGAGATCCAGGACGCTCTCTTCCTCACCTACTGCAGCGATAGCCGGGGGAGCCACCCCTTCTACCCGGTCATGGAGGGACGGCGCTTCAAAACCCTCCAGATCCCGACTACCCTCCCGACCATGGACGAAGTCCTGGGGGAGAACGGCATCACCGCCGCCACCGTGAACGATCACTACCTCACCCTCGTGAAGCCGGAGGGGCTCACCGTCCACACCATCCATGCCGAACTGGAGGGGGGAGTTCTCGCTCCGGTCTTCATCGACCTGCTGGAGCGACTCCGGGCGAGGGGGGCGCGCTTCGTCACCCTGGCGGAAGCGGCGGCGGAGGCAATGCGGGGGCCCATCCCCTGCTGCGGGCTGACAATGGGTGAGCTTGAAGGGCGTGCCGGCACGGTGGCACTCCAGGGCTCCGAAGTCGGGACTCCGCAGACGAAGGCCCCCTGAGGCCCGGACAGGAATCTCCCCCGCAATGAGAAAAGGCGTGCCCGGCGGCGCGCCTTTTTTTCGTTCAGGAATTGCCGGCGGGGCGTTTGCGATTGCCTTCCCATGGGGTAAGCTCTTCACAGGGGGGGACCATGACCGAATTCAATGCCTATGCCCTGTCGGGGGAGATCGATCTGAACCGCCTGGCGGGAAGCATCGGCTTTCCCCGGCGCTATCGCTGGGAAGAGCCGATGGTGCTCGACATCGCCGGGCTCACGCCGCTCTCCGGCGACCAGGGGGAAGAGAAACGGGTCCATCTCTATTTCTTCGGGGGGGTGGTCTTCGTCAACTGCTCGGAGGAGGAGATCGGCGCCTTTTTCTGGAGCATGGGGCACTACGCCGACCAGTTCCGGGAGTTCCCGTCCATCAAGTACCGCGACGAGTACTCGCTGCGGACCGGCGAAGGGGAGAGGATCGCCGTCACCAACGACTCGGCGGTGATGCCGGGACACGATCCGGCCTACGGGGACATCATCTGCTTCGTCATCGCCAAATCGGTGGCGCTGGAGCGGATCGAGGAACGGGTCGACCTGGTCCTGGACGAGATGGAGGGGCTGGTCGCGCTCCTGGAGCGGGGAAAGCTGGAGCTCTCGGACCGGCGGCTCGCCAAGCTCGCCGCCAGCATCCTCACCTACAAGTACCAGTCCATCGCCCACATCATGGTGCTCGACAAACCGGAGATCACCTGGGAAAACCCGGAGGCCGACCGGCTCTACCTCACCATGGCCAACCTCTTCGAGCTGAACCAGCGCTACAACGAGATCAAACACAAGGGGGAGACGCTGCTGGACATCACCCAGGTCTTCACGAGCCTCTCCCACGCCCGGCGCGCCACCCGTCTCGAATGGATCATCATCATCCTGATCTTCATCGAGATCGTCATCTACCTCTTCGAGATCCTGCGCAAGGGCTAGGAGCCTAGAAGCCGACCGAAACGGCGAAGCCGGGCTCCCGCCCCGTCAGATCGAGGGGGGTGAACGGTTTGTGGCAGGCACCGCAGCTCACGATGCCGGTGTCGAAACGTTGCTGGAGCGTCAGGTTCCTCGTGTCGCACCACTCACAGTACCAGGCGTAGTAATCTCCCATCGGCATGATATCCATCGTTGGACCTCCCAAAGTTTATGCTTCAAGGATACGGCCCGAACGCTGCATTTCCGTTACAACCTCCCAACATTACTGAAAAATGCAAAAACCCGCCGAAGCGGGTTGCGTGTCAAAAAGTGGGGGCGTCCCTGCCCCCGATTCCAGAAGGGTGGAGTGTTCAGACCCGTTAGAAAATCACCTGGGCCTGGAGGCGGTACTGCATGTCGTCGGTGTTGCTCTTGGTGGCGTACTGCTGGTGGATGTTGGTGACGTCGGCCTGCACCTTCAGGTTGTGCTTGGCAAAGAAGTAGGAGACGGCCCCCTGGGTCTGGGTCTGGATGTTCTGGGTCACGTCGCGATTGGGATCGAGGTAGCCGTAGCGGGCCGCAACCTCCAGTTGCCCGGGGAGGATGAAATAGCCGGCCTGGGCGTAGAAGCCGTGGGCCCTCAGGGTATTATTGGTGGTCTGGCCGTCAGCCTGCGCAAGGAAGTATTCGCCCTGGGCCGAGAATCCGTGCCACTTGAAGGCGGCGTCGATGCCGTAGGAGTTGGTGTCGATCTTCTCGTTGGGGTTGAAGGTGGAGAGTCCCATGCCGAGCCAGCCACTCTTGGTATTGGCAAAGCTCAGGTTGTTCGTCTCCAGTGCCCCTGCCGTGTTTTTGATGGTGTCGCGGAAGTAGCTCGCCCCCACCGATACCAGCGGCTTGGCGCTGTTGTCCACGTCGCTCTCGGAGTAGGCCATGTCCCCCAGGGGGTTGGCCACGATCCGGGCGGCAAAGGAGTTGTCGTTGCTGGAACGGAAGGTGTTCTGCCCGGCACCGCCGTAGACGCCGGCCTGGTAACCCACGAGACCGCCGGCCACCTTGCCGTGGAGCGCGAGGCCGATATCGTACGACGGCTTGAAGGCGTCGGTGACGAAGGAGCGGTCGACGAACTGCAGGGCGGTGGTGGAGACGAGCTCCTGACGGGCGAAGGGGACCTTGTCCTGGCCGAAGCGGAGCTGCGCCTCGTCGAGGATGCGGTAGTTGACGTAGGTCTCTTCCAGGAACTTGGAGGTGTTGTTTTTGTTGGAGTTGTTGAGCTCCGCCAGGTTCATCTGGAGCTTGTAGGTAAGGTCCTTCGAGTAGGCGTAGCCGTTGAAGAAGAGCTTGATCCGGCGAAGCTTGAACTCGCTGGTATCCGTCTGGCTGCCGTTGGCGTCGTCCAGGTCGGTGAAGGTGTAGCGAAGCTGCATGCTCCCGCCGATGGAGCCCTGGAACTTCTCGTCAGGCGAGGTGAAGGTGAAGCCCTGGCCCAGCTTGTACGAAACGGGCCGGCTCTTGTTGACCTCTTTGTAGTCTTCCTCGGTGATGACCCCCTTTTCCTTGAGCACATCCTCAAGGGTCTTGGCGAAGGCGCTCTGCCCCGCCAGGACGGCGGCAAGGGCGCCGACCGCAATCAGTCTGGATTTCACGATTGATCCTCCTCATTGGTTATTACGCAGCCACGGGGCCACGCGATGCTGACGCCGCCGACTGTAGATTAGAAATTTTACAACTATGTTACGCTGGAGTGAAAACGGCGTAAACAGAGCTCGCCGGCGCCACGGGGGGGGCGGCCGCGCGCACCGCCGCAGCGGGGAAACTTTTGCAGCGCGCAGGGTCTACAGCGTTGACAGGAGCGGCTGCGATTGGCTATCCTCTTCCCATGAAAAAACGAGATGTTTCCGACGGCGACTGGGAGTCTCTCTGCGAGCAGTGCGGCCTCTGCTGCTACGAGAAGATCGAGGATGAAACGGGCGCTGTTTTTTTCACCGCCACCCCCTGCAGCTATCTCAACGTGGAGAGCAACCGGTGCCTGATCTACGAGCGCCGCTTCGAGCTGAACCCCGAGTGCGTCAAGCTGACGGAAAAGCTCGTGCGCAAGCTCCACTGGCTCCACGACGACTGCGGCTACCGCAAGGCCCTGGGTATCCGCCGCTCCCGGGTGCGGACCGAACGGTGGGAAGAGCGGAACAAGACGGAGGAATCACCCGACAATGACCAGTAAATCCGACGACAACGTTATCAGCCTCGACCGGGCCCGCAGCAGGCGCGCCCTCACCGAAAAAGGGTTCAGTGCCCTCTCCGTCCCGGAGAAGATCGAAACCCTGCGCACCCTTCCGGCCAAACGGCAAATGGACTTGATCCTGGCCGATCCCCTGGGGCGCGGGCTCGTAGGCGTCATCCCCCCCCAGGAGCTCTATCTCCTGGTGAAGGAGATTGGCGAGACCGACGCCATGGGGCTCTGGGAACTGGCCTCACCGGAGCAGCGCAGCTTCATCCTCGACCTGGAACTGTGGGAGAAGTGGAGCTTCTCCCCCGCGAAGGCTTACGAATGGCTCAACTATCTCCTGGAGGCGGGGGAAAGCGTGGTAGTGGAACAGCTTCCCCACCTGGACCTGGAGCTCCTGCTGCTGATGCTCGAACGGGAGATTTCCGTCGGCGGCGGCATCGGCGAACTTGCCTCCGACGAGGAACGGACCGCCGACTACGACCACACCTTCGACAACATCTACTTCATCACCTTCAAGAAGAGCGACCATGCGCGGGCCATCGGCACCTTCCTCGACATCGTCTTCCGGAGCGACCGCGAGCTCTACCTGGGGCTGATGGAGGGGATCAAGGGTGAGCTGGAAACGGAACTGGAGGAGCTTGCCTACCGCTTCCGCGCCGGACGGCTCGCCGACTTCGGCTTCCCCGAACTGGACGACGCCCTCGCCCTCTACGCCCGCCTCGACCCGGCATCCTTCGCCGTGGCGGGGGAAAAGCGGCTCGCGGCGGGGACCGGCTCGGCATCGCACCTGCCGGCGCCCGGAGGAAACGACTCGTTTTTGCAGCGGGTACTGGCGCGGGCCGGCTCGGAAGAGCTCGACCAGGAGCTCACCTACCTCGTAAACAACGCCCTGGTGGCCGACGGCGAGGCCCTGCACGACCGGGAAGCCATGGAGCAGGTCTTCCAGCGGGTCCACGGCTACCTGAACATCGCCCTGGAATACCTGGCCGACGGCAGCGAGGAACGGGGTGCCGAGATCATCCGCACCGAATACCTCCGGCGCCTCTTCCAGCTCGGCTTCAGCATCGTCATGCCGCTCCGTTCCCGGGCCGAGCGGGTCTCCAGCGACGACTACGCCACCGGCAAGGCGCTGCGCGGCCTCAAGGCGCTCCCTCCCCGCTACTACCGCGCCTTCGATCCCGAAGGGACCGACGGTTACCGCGAATTCCGCGGACTGGCCGACGTGAAGCGCTCCGAAGAATTTCTCGCTACGGTTGAGGGGGCGTAACGTCCGTTTCCTCACTGCGCAATGCCGACTCTGCCCGACACCCTCCTTTCGGAGCGTGGTCGGAACCGGTCAATATCACTCACGGCTGATTTGACAACGGTGCCGGCTTCATTTAAATATGGCGGATATTCTATTCAACTTCATGGCTCGCTCTTGATTGTGAGAAGGAGTGGTGAATTGTATGGCCAACAGTGTCAAGCCAGGCGTCGTGGGGAGCAAGCGAGGGAAGTCCCGGGTCAGAACCCATTTTGCCTCACCGGAACGGGCAACGGCAGCAGAGTTGACCGACGAGATCGAGTCGGTTTCCCACACCCCCCTCGTTGACGGCTTGATGTATGTTGCCAACGGGCTCTTTGCCGTTCTCAACGAACATCGCCAGATACTCGCCCTTAACGAATCATTCCTGAAACTGATGGGGATTGAGGATCCCTCCACAATCCTCGGTCTGCGACCGGGCGAGTACCTCCACTGCATTCATGCCTGCGAGATGCCGGACGGTTGCGGGACGTCACCCTCCTGTGCGACATGCGGCGCGGTCATATCCATCGTGACAGCCCTCGCCACCGAACACCCCCAGGAAGGGACCTGCTCGATCACCGTGGAAAAGGACAACACGGAAGTTGACCTCTTTTTCCAGGTCCGCTGCTGCCCCATACGAATCAAAGAAAAAAAGTTCGTCTTGATCTTCCTGCACGACATCAGCGTCCATCAGCAGCGCGCCAACCTGGAACGGGCATTTTTCCACGACATCAACAACCTGATGACCGGCCTTCTGGGCAAGAGCGACATCTTCCAGATGAAAGGGGTCTGGGATGCCGAGCGTTTTGCAGACATCCAGAAGCTCATCCAGCGCACCGTCCAGGAATTTTCCATGCAGCAGGCGCTCTTTCATTCGATGTCCCACACCTATCAGCCGCTCTACTGCACGGTCTCCGTCAACTCCCTTCTGGATGCCCTGGCAGAAACCTTTGAAGGGCACCCATCGGCCAGCACTGTTACCCTCGACATCGCAAAGACGGATGAACAGCTCACCTTACTGACGGACCCGGCGATAGTGGACCGCATTCTGGTGAACATGGTCACCAATGCCATCGAAGCAACTGACCCGGGCGGCGCGGTGCGAGTGTTCGTGGAGCGGGGAGACAATTCCGTCTCGTTATCTGTCTGGAACAGGAAACCTATTCCGCACGATCATGCGCTGAGGATCTTCAAGCGCAATTTCACCACAAAGCGCGGATTGGGCCACGGTCTTGGCACCTATTCGATGAAATTCTTCGGGGAAAAGGTGCTCGGCGGCAGCGTGGATTTTACAACATCCGATAAAGACGGTACCGTCTTTCGGCTTACCTTGACGCAGTCGTAGACAAGAGCCCTCGTCCCATGCCGTCGGAACCGTTCATCTTTAACAATGAGAGCGCCACCCTCTGCGGCGCCTGCGGCGGCGAGTGCTGCCGGACCCGGCCGGGTATCGAGGCGCCGGGGCGCTTTCTCGCCGCGCCGGACCCCGCGGGGCACCTCCGGGATCTTCTCGCTTCCGGGCTCTGGGTCCTCGACACCCACTACGGCGTCCCCTACGATCCCGCAAAGGGTGAGCGGGGCGACCCGGACCTGATCATCCGGTACCCCCGGCCGGCAACCCGGCCCGAGCAGGAGAGTGGCGGCATCTCCGCCCTCCCCGGTGCCGGAGAGTGCGTCTTTCTCCGCGCCGACGGCTGTGCCCTCCCATTTGCCGACCGCCCCCGCGCCTGCCAGGCCCTGGAACCGACGGCCGGTTTCGACTGCAGCTCCTCCTGGACCCGGTTCGACGCCGCCCGCGCGTGGCTGCCGCATCAGGACACGGTGGCGGCCGCCCTCACCCGCCTGAGTCGTCCCCCTCTCTGATGACGCCTCCGCCGGCGTGTGGTACACTTGACAGGTTCACACACTATTGGGGAGGTACCCATGAAACGGATTCTCGCAGCCATCGCCCTGACCCTGGCCGGCACGGCCGCAACCGGCGCCGACCAGCTTCCCATGGCCCCCAACGGCATCGCCTATCTCACCGGCTACCGCTCCTGGGAGGCGGTGGCGCCTTCCTGGCGCGACGACAAGGGGCAGATCCGCATCATCCTCGGCAATCCGACGGCCATGGCGGCCCTGCGGCAGGGGACCCGCCCATTCCCCGACGGCACCACCTTCGCCAAGCTGGCCTGGAGCGCGAAGAAACACCCGAAGTTTCCCGTTGCCACGGTCCCCGATACCTTCGTTCAGGTGGAGTTCATGGTGAAGGACGGGGCAAAATACAAAACCACCGGCGGCTGGGGGTTCGCCCGCTTCGTGGGGAATACGCTCAGACCCTACGGGAAGGACCCCTCCTTCGTCCAGGAGTGCTTCGGTTGCCACACCCCCGTGAAAGACAATGACTTCGTTTTCACCCACCTCGCCCCCATTCCCTGATCACCCATCACCAGACAAGGAGTATCCATGAAGACGATTCCCGCCCTGATTCTGACAGTTTTCCTCATCTTCGCATCCGTCGCCGGCGCTGCCTCCCTCCCCGGCGGCTACGCCACTCTTCCGTGGGGAACCGACGTACACACGGTCATGAAAAAGTTCCCCAAAGGGGAGATGGGGACCATGGGCGAAATGGTGGTCTACCGGCAGTTGAATCCGAACAAACAGATCCGTCAGAGGATGTTCGGTTTCGACAAGGGGAAGCTCAAGGCGGTCTCGGTATCCTTCGCCGGCCCCTACGTGAAAAAGACCGGTCTCGAGAAACTTCTCGCCCAGCACCGGAAGTCCTATGGCGAGGGGACGGTGGACAACTCCAAGGCTCCGCACATGGTCTCTTACGTCTGGGAAGACGCCACGTCCCGGATCATCTTCACCTATGCGCCCAAGCGACCCGAGATGACGGTAGTCAACTACACACAAAAGTAACATCCAACCTCTTGATTTTTCGCATCCCGCTTGTTACATTGGATTAGCACTCACGGAAACGGAGTGCTAATTTTGTCAGAGTCCCGCGACAGGAGGCAAACGATTCATGACGATGGCTCTCCCCGTTGTTGCCGACAGTCTTACCCTCTACCTCGCCGAAATCAGAAAATTCTCGGTCCTCACCCCCGAGGAAGAGCACCTCTATGCCGTGAAGTTCTATGAGGAGAAGGACCTTGAGGCCGCCCACCGCCTCATCACCGCCAATCTCCGCTTCGTAGTGAAGATCGCCGCCGAGTACAAGTCCTACGGCATGAAGATGCTCGACCTGGTGCAGGAAGGAAACATCGGCCTGATGATGGCGGTGCGCAAATTCAATCCCCACAAGGGGATCCGCCTGATTTCCTACGCGGTCTGGTGGATCCGGGCCTACATCCAGAACTACATCATCTCCGCCTGGAGCCTCCTCAAAATCGGCACCACCCAGGCGCAGAAGAAGCTCTTTTTCAAGCTTGGCCAGGCCAAGGACGCCATCCGACGCCTCACCGGCTCCGACGACACCGAGGCGACCGCCCTCTCTCTGGACGTGAAAGAATCCGAAGTGATCGAGATGGATCAGCGGATGCGCGGCGACTGCTCCCTCGATGCGGAACTGGTCAACGGCGAAGGGATGACGCTGCTGGAAACCCTGGCGGACGAGCGGCAGAACCAGGAAGAAGCCCTTGCCGAGCATGAAGAAACCGCGCTGCTGCGGGGATACGTGGCACAGGCGGTGGAGCGGCTCAATGAAAAGGAACGCTTCGTCATCGAGAGGCGGGTCACCGCCGACACCCCCCTCACCCTTCAGGAGATAGCGGACCATTTCTCCATCTCCCGCGAACGGGTCCGCCAGATCGAAGAGGGAGCCCTCAAGAAAATCAAGGCGTTTCTCGCCCCGGCCATCTCTTCCGCAACGCCGGCGTAGTCTCGCCGCCCGTACGCCCAAGCCCCGCCCGACGGCGGGGCTTTTTCTTTATCTCCCCCTCGCTCCATGCGAAAGGATCCTGATGCTCAGCGCCGCCCAGAAAGAGCGTTACACCCGACACATCATGCTGGACAACATCGGGGAATCGGGACAGGAAAAACTCCTCGGCGGCAAGGTTCTCATCATCGGCGCGGGGGGGCTCGGCTCGCCGGCCGCCCTCTACCTCGCCGCGGCCGGAATCGGGACCATCGGCATCGCCGACCCCGACCGCGTCGAACTCTCCAACCTGCAGCGCCAGATTGCCCACGGCACCGCCGACCTCACCCGTCCCAAGGTTGCCTCCGCCCAGGAGGCAATGACCACCATCAATCCCGACGTGACGGTGGTCCCCTACGCAGTGCGGATTACCCCTGTCAACGCTGCCGGGATCATTACGGACTATGACTTCGTCATTGACGCGACCGACAACTTCGATGCGAAGTTCCTCATCAACGACAGCTGCGTCCGTGCCGGCATCCCCTTTTCGCACGGCGGCATCCTCCGCTTCGACGGCCAGACCATGACCGTTCTCCCGGGGGTCTCTCCGTGCTACCGCTGCATATTCCCCGACCAGCCCGAATGCGAAGAAGTTGCCGTTGCCTGCTCCCGGGCAGGGGTCATAGGGGTCCTCCCCGGCGTAATCGGCACGATCCAGGCGACGGAAGCGATCAAATACCTCCTCGGCATCGGCACGCTCCTGACCGGACGGCTTCTCACCTACAACGCCCTCACCCTCAGATTTCGCGAGGTTCCCGTCAAAAGGAACGCATCCTGCCCCGTCTGCGGCTAGGTTCGAAGCCAGCGCCGCAACCGGGGCTCCATCGACTCGGGAACGGGGTTTTCGGCGGCCGCAGCCACCCTGCCTTTTCCACACCAATTAAGTAAAGTTTTTTGGTATTTTATTTCTTGACAAAAACAATAGTGTTAAGCAAAATAAAATCAACGGTTCTTGCGAAGCAATAAACCTGGACACGGACGCCAGCCGTACGGAGAGAGAGGCACAGCGTGATTGTGGATGAACTAAAATTACGGGGACCCTCCATCAGACTCGCCACGCCCAAAGAGCTGCGCCGCGAAGGCTCCGTCTTCCTGGTGGGAGGAGAGCTCCCTCCCCGCCCCTCCCTCGAAACCCTCTTCGAGAGTCATTGCATAAGCCCTGCTGAACTTTTTCACCTCAGCTTCGGCGCCCCGGAGACGTTTCCCCAGGGCGAGGAACTCGCCCGCCTGATCAAGAAAAACTTCACAGCCCACCTGGTGGGGCGAATCGACTATCCGCTCTCCCCTTCCCAGGTGGAGCGGGCATACGCCGCCGGCATCGACATCATCGACATCCCCCTCGGCAGCGGCACCGAGGACGACCGGAAGGAACGTCTTGCCTCCCTCGAATACGCCCGGGAGATATTCCCGCGCTGGGCAGTGGCGTCCACGCTTCCCGTGGGAGATGCGCCGGCCGGGGCAACAATCGCCGCCATCGACGACCTTCTGAACCGCAGGATCGTCCCCCTGCCGGAGGTTCCCCTTCCGACCGCCGCCGACGGAAGGGACGACACCGGAACCATCCTCCGCCATCTTGTCGCGGCGTGGCGCAGACACCGGGTGGCGATTGCCCCCCTGCAGCCGCTCATCGTTCTGACGACCCCCCTCGTCCCCGCCAGACCCGACGGAATATTGCGCGGGTTCATCGACCGGCTTCGGGACCGGCAGCTCCTGGCAGCGGCGGACCTGCGCCGGACGCTCCGCGTCCGCCAGGTTGAGGAATCCTTCGAATCGGCGGGGCTCTGATGGCACAGGATCTGTTCGACAAACCGCTGAAGATCGACACGCGCCCCCTCTGGCTGATCCTCCTCGACCGGACCGCGCGGTATCAGGTGTTCGCCGGTCTGGCGGCGGTCTGCATCATCCTCTTCCGCCTCTCGCCGCCTGCAGGGCTCGCCCCCGCCGGCTATCACGCCATTATCCTCTTCGGCGCCGCCATATTCCTCTGGGTCTCCGGGCTGCTCCCCATCGCCGTGACGGCCCTCCTCTCTATGGTCATGCTCCCGCTGCTGGGGATAATGGATGCCAAGAAGACCTACGCGCTCTTCGGCAACGAAGCGGTCTTCTTCATTCTCGGCGCCTTCATCCTCGCCGCGGCCATGACCGGCACCGGCCTGTCGGCGCGGCTGGCCCGGGCGATGCTCGCCCGTTTCGGCAAGACCCCGAAGCGGCTGGCGCTGACGGTGTTTCTCCTCTCCGCCTTTCTCTCGTTCTGCATGAGCGAGCATGCCGTCGCCGCCATGATGTTTCCGGTGGTGACCGAAATCATCGAGAGCCTGGGGCTGGAAAAGTTCAGAAGCCGCTACGCCAAGCTCCTCTTCATGGCCATCGCCTGGGGGTGCATCATCGGCGGCATCGCCACCTTCCTCGGCGGGGCGAGGGCTCCCCTTGCAGTTGGGATACTGCGGGAAACCAGCGGTCTCGACTTCACCTTCTTCGAATGGACCCTTGCAGCCATCGTGATCGTGGTTCCCCTTCTCCTATTCGGCTTTCTCCTGCTCGGCTGGTTCTTCCCCCAGGATCTCGAAAGTGTCGAGGACGGCCTCCGCTTCCTCAACCGCAAGCGGCTCGAAACGGGGAAGATGAGCTATAATGAGATGATCGTCGCGGCGGTCATGGTCGCCACCATCGGCTGCTGGATGCTGCTCGGCAAGGATGCGGGGCTGGCCGCCATCTCGATTCTGGCAACGGTCGTCCTCTTCGCCTTCCGGGTCGTTTCGTGGAGCACCATCGAGGAGTACGTCAACTGGGGGATTATCCTCATGTACGGCGGCTCCATCGCCCTGGCAAGCGCGCTTGAAAAATCGGGGGCTGCTCTCTGGCTTGTCAACAAGGGGCTCGGAATTTTCACGCCGTCGGCGTTTGCGGTCATCGCGATCATCTCCCTCGTCTCGATCATCCTCACGGAATGCATCAGCCATGCGGCGGTGGTCGCCATCCTCATGCCGATTGGAATGACTCTCGCCAAGAGCATCGGCATGGATCTGCGGGTCATCACCCTTGCCATTGCGCTCCCGGCGGGCCTTGCCTACTGCCTCCCGATGGGGACGCCGGCTACCGCCATCGTCTATGCATCCGGCTTTTTGAAGAGCCGGGACATCATTGTGCCGGGAGCCATGATCATGCTGGTCTCGTGGCTGCTGTTCCTGGCCTCTGCCTGGTTCGTCTGGCCCCTGATCGGGCTTGCAATCTGACACGCGGCGGGCGATACCCTGCCGCTCTAAAGGAGCTGACAATGTCGCAGCAGATTCGTCGGGAACTCCCGGTTCTCCCCACCGATGCCACTCCCCAGCAGATCCTTGCGGCTGGCGTCGAGGCGGCCCACGGCACGGTGAAACTCGCCTGCTCCTTTTCCGTGGAGGACGTGGTCATCATCGACATGGTGAAGGAGCTTGGCCTGGAGGTCGGCATCTTCGCCCTCGACACCGGCCGACTCCATGAAGAGACCTACGAGGTTGCGGAAGCGCTGACGGAGCGGTACCGCATCCCCATCGAGTGGTACTTCCCGAAGCACGAGCAGGTCGAACGGCTGGAGCGGGAGAAGGGGTTGTTCTCCTTCCGCGAGTCCCTCGAAAACCGGCACGAATGTTGTCACATCCGCAAGGTTGAGCCGCTGGGGAGGGCGCTAACGGGGCTTGCCGGCTGGGTCGCGGGATTGCGTCGGGAACAGAGCGTCACCCGCACCGGCCTTGCCCCCATGGAGCTCGACGAGGCCAATGGCGGCATCGTGAAGATCAACCCGCTCCTGGAATGGACCGAGCCCCAGGTCTGGGAGTATGCTGAAAAACGCCGGATCCCGGTGAACCGCCTCCACAAGCAGGGGTACCCTTCCATCGGCTGCGCCCCCTGCACCCGCCCCGTGGCCCCCGGCGAGCACCCCCGGGCCGGCCGCTGGTGGTGGGAAAACCCGGAGCACAAGGAGTGCGGCCTCCACCGGCGCTGATCGAAGGCACACGTTAACGAGGATAACGATATGAGATCCACCCTGACCCACCTGCAGCAGCTCGAAGCCGAAAGCATCCACATCATCCGCGAGGTGGTGGCGGAATTTGCCAACCCGGTCATGCTCTACTCCATCGGCAAGGATTCGGCGGTCATGCTCCACCTGGCTCGCAAGGCCTTTTACCCGGCGCCGCCGCCGTTTCCGCTGCTGCATGTTGATACCACCTGGAAATTCCGCGACATGATTCAGTTCCGCGACCGGATGGCCACCGAATGCGGCATGGACCTAATCGTTCATGTGAACGAGGAGGGGGTACGGCAGGGAATTTCTCCCTTCACCCACGGCTCTGCCCTCTACACCGACATCATGAAGACCGAGGGGCTGAAGCAGGCACTGGACAAGTACCGGTTCGACGCTGCCTTCGGCGGGGCACGGCGGGACGAGGAGAAGTCGCGGGCCAAGGAGCGGATATTCTCCTTCCGCAGCGCCAACCACCGGTGGGACCCAAAGAACCAGCGACCGGAGCTCTGGAACCTCTACAATACCCGCATCAAGCCGGGGGAGAGCATCCGGGTTTTCCCCCTCTCCAACTGGACCGAGCTGGACGTCTGGCAGTACATCCATCTGGAAAACATCCCGATCGTACCGCTCTACTACGCGGCGGTGCGGCCGGTGGTGGAGCGGGACGGCATGCTGATCATGGTGGACGATGATCGCATGGAGCTCAAGCCGGGCGAGACGGTGCAGTACAAATCAGTCCGCTTCCGCACCCTCGGCTGCTACCCTCTCACCGGGGCGGTGGAGTCGACGGCCGACACCCTCCCCAGGATCATCCAGGAGATGCTTCTCACCCGCACCTCCGAGCGCCAGGGGCGGCTCATCGACCATGACCAGGCGGGATCCATGGAGAAGAAGAAGCAGGAGGGGTACTTCTAATGGCACACCAATCGGAACTGATCGAAAAGGATATCCTCGCCTACCTCAAGAGCCAGGAGGAGAAGTCACTGCTCCGCTTCATCACCTGCGGCAGCGTCGATGACGGCAAGAGCACCCTCATTGGGCGGCTTCTCTGGGACTCCAAGATGATCTTTGAGGACCAGCTGGCGGCCCTGGAGGCGGACAGCAAGAAGGTCGGCACCCAGGGTGGTGCCATCGACTACGCCCTGCTTCTGGACGGACTGCAGGCGGAGCGGGAGCAGGGGATCACCATCGACGTGGCCTACCGCTTCTTCTCCACCGACCGGCGCAAATTCATCGTGGCCGACACCCCCGGCCACGAGCAGTACACCCGCAACATGGTCACCGGCGCCTCTACCGCCCAGGTGGCGGTGATCCTCGTGGACGCCCGCAAGGGACTCCTGACCCAGACGCGGCGCCACAGCTACCTGGTCTCTCTCGTGGGGATTCGCCATGTGGTCCTGGCAGTGAACAAGATGGACCTCATCGACTTCGACGAGGAGAGGTTCGCCGCCATCGTGCGCGACTACGGGGAGTTTGCGGCCCCCCTTGGATTCGCCTCCATCACCGCCATCCCCATCTCGGCCCTGAACGGCGACAACGTCATCGAGGCAAGCGGCAGCACCCCCTGGTACCAGGGCCCGCCCCTCATGAACTACCTGGAAACCGTGCAGGTCGCCGAAGAGCGGGCGGCAGAGCCGTTCCGGCTGCCGGTGCAATGGGTGAACCGTCCCCACCTCGATTTCCGCGGCTTCTGCGGCACCATTGCCTCCGGCACCGTCCAGCGGGGGGATGAAGTGCGAGTAGCGGCATCCGGCCGCACCAGCCGGGTGGCACGGATCGTCACCATGGGCGGCGACCTGACAGAAGCGGTGGCCGGCCAGGCGGTGACCCTGACCCTCACCGACGAGATCGACATCAGCCGGGGCGACATGTTGACGGCAACCGATGCGCCGCCGCGTCTCTCCCGGCACCCGGAAGCCCATTTGGTTTGGCTCCACGACACCGCACTGGTGCCGGGGCAGGTCTACCTTGTCAAGACCGCCTCCGCCGTGACTCCCGGCCGGGTCACCCGCGTCCAGTACGCGGTGGACGTCAACACCCTGGAACAGAGACAAGTGCCAACGCTGGGGCTTAACGGCATCGGTGTGGTCCGACTGGAACTGGACCGCGCTGTTGCGTTCGACCCGTACCGCAAGAACCGTGAAACCGGCAGTTTTATCCTCATCGACCGGTTCAGCAACGCCACCGTAGCGGCAGGCATGGTGATCGCCACCGCCCCACTGGAGTCACCGGATGTTGCACCGACGGAAACGGGTACTGGCGAAAACGCAGTCATCGCCCGCCGC